>JAPJNB010000137.1 GCA_026461385.1 Akkermansiaceae bacterium | reverse complement strand
GCTTCACGCTCTACGACACGACACTCCGCGATGGCACGCAGGGGACGGGGATTTCGTTCTCCGTCGTGGACAAGATTCGCGTGGCGGAAAAGCTGGACGCCTTTGGCATCGACTACATCGAGGGCGGCTGGCCGGGGAGCAATCCGAAGGACATCGAGTTTTTCCGCGAGGCGAAAAACCTAAAACTCAACCATGCCAAACTCGCGGCATTTGGATCCACGCGCCGCGCGGACACCGCCGTGGGAGACGACCCGCAAGTCCGCTTGCTGTTAGAAGCTGAGACGCCGGTCGTGACGATTTTCGGAAAAAGCTGGGAACTTCAAGTCACCGAAGTGCTTCGAACCACGGTGGAGGAAAACCAAGCCATGATCCGTGACACGGTCGCGCACCTTGTGAGCCATGGCCGCGAGGTGATCTATGATGCGGAACATTTTTTCGACGGCTACAAGGACTCGCCCGCTCATGCGTTGGCCACCTTGCAAGCGGCGGCGGATGGCGGTGCAGCGTGCTTGGTGCTTTGCGATACGAATGGTGGCACGCTTCCATCCGAGATTGCTGAAATCTGCGAGGCGGTGAGAGCGCACCTGCCTAACAGCTCCGTCGGCATTCACACTCACAACGATTGCGAGCTCGCGGTCGCCAATGCCATCGCAGCGGTTGGCGCGGGGGCAACTCAAGTCCAAGGCACGATCAATGGTTATGGTGAACGCACGGGAAATTGCAATCTCACGTCGGTCATTCCCATCCTCCAGTTGAAAATGGCGATGCCCGTGGTTCCGCACTTGGAGCAATTGCGTGACCTTTCGTATTTCGTGGATGATGTTTCTAACAACCCACACTTCGCCCGCGCCGCATTCGTGGGACGCACCGCATTTGCCCACAAGGGCGGCATGCACGTGAATGCCGTACAGAAGCTCGCCCGTAGCTACGAACACATCGTTCCCGGCAGTGTTGGAAATAGCCAAAACATTCTGGTCTCGGAACTCAGCGGTCAGTCGAACATTCTCATCAAGGCCCAAGAGCTCGGGCTTCCGTTAGAAAAAGGCTCGCCTGAAGCCAGCGCAATTCTGCGCCGCGTGAAGGAGCTTGAGAATGATGGCTACTCGTATGAGGCCGCAGGTGGATCGTTAGAAATCCTCATCCGCCGCGAGTTAGGAAGCTACGTGCGACCTTTTGAGATCAAGGAGTATCACACCAGTTTCCGCCAATACCGCGACGGTCATCCGCCAGTTTGCGAGGCTACCGTCAAACTCACGGTCGATGGAGCGCCCGAACTCACCGTCGCCGAAGGTCATGGCGTCATCCACTCGCTCGACCTCGCGCTGCGCAAGTCCCTGATTCGATTCTATCCAGAAATCGCTGGGGTTTCGCTCGTGGACTACAAGGTGCGCATTCTCGATGGCCATGATGCCACGGCGGCGAAGACCCGTGTGTTGATCGTCTCGACCGACGGCGAATCCACATGGGGCACCGTCGGGGTTTCGGAAAACATCATCGAAGCCAGTTGGCTCGCATTGGTCGATGGCATCGACTTGTTCCTCCAGCGCGTGAAGCGATAGACCAAAGCGGTTAGGGAATCTTCGATTGGCTCTCAAGCAGCGAACCGAATGTCAGGGTTCTCTCGCTGCGCTGGAGGTGTTGAAAATCCCTGCCCACCAAGCCTTCAGCGGGAAGCTTCGGTAAACTTGGCCGCCGCTTTGAGATTTTCTGATTTCCTCCACCTATTCACAACGCTACATTTCCACCCATGAGCAGCTCCGACATCCGCTGGATCCAGCGCTTTGAGAACTACACGAAAGCGGTGGCTCAGATGACCAGATTCATCGAGAAAGGCGACCTCAATGAAATGGAGGAGCAGGGCCTGATCCAGAGCTTTGAATACACCTACGAGTTGGCTTGGAACACGTTGAAGGATTTCTTTGAGGATCAGGCGGAGAGTAATATTTTCGGCAGCCGAGACGCATTCCGGTTGGCATTCAAGCGTGGCTTGATCGAGGAGGGGGAGATCTGGATGGACATGATCAAGAGCCGGGCGCTGACGAGTCACACCTACAACGAGGACACCGCGAAGGCGATCGCCCAAAGCATTCGCGGTGCATTTTTTCCTGAATTTGTGAAGTTGCAGGCGCGTCTGGAAACCCTAGCCAAACGAGCCGGATGAATGCCGACCTTTTTGGACTGTCGGAAACGACGGTGGAGAAGATTGGCAGCGTGCTTGCCAAGCATCCCGAAGTCGATTCTGCCATCTTGTATGGCTCGCGGGCGAAGGGGAACTACAAGCTGGGTTCGGATATCGATCTGACGCTGGTAGGAAGCGGATTGGTTTATCGTGATTTACTGAACATCATGGATGAGCTGGACGATTTGCTCTTGCCCTACACGATTGATCTTTCGATCCTCGAAATGATCGATCACGCGGGCTTGCGTGAACACATCGAGCGGGTGGGTCAGGAATTTTACCGCCGACAGAATCTCGACATGCCCCAAGCGGCCCAGTCTTCATAAACGAGCCCGAGGCCTGCGCCATCGCCTCAAGGATCATGGTTCGCGAGTGGCCCGCACGCTCGGGTTGGGGTGTTGGCGAAATTGCTTAGAATTTCAGCTTGCCATCTGGGCTTCGATTTTGCTTATTGGTGTTCAAATGATCACTCGTCTATTTTCAGCCGCTCTGCGTGGGGTCGACGCCCGAGAAGTCGAGGTCGAGGTCAATGCCCGTGGGGCGGACAAGCCGATCGTGATCATCGTCGGGCTTCCCGATGCTGCTGTTAGGGAGTCATCGCAGCGGGTGATCTCGGCCATCGTAGCGTCGGCACTCAATCTCAATGACGGGGTCAAGACGGTGAACCTCGCGCCGGCGGATTTGAAGAAGGAAGGACCCTCGTTTGATCTGCCGATCGCCCTTGCCATGATCGCCGCGAGCGGGACGAAGCCGTTTGATGCGGAAGATTGCTGTGTGGTCGGCGAACTGGGTTTGGATGGAGCGGTGAGGCCGGTCAAGGGGGTGTTGGCGATCGCCTTGGAAGCCAAGCGGAGCGGTCGGACCCGCGTGCTGGTGCCGGAAGCGAATGCGCCCGAAGCGGCGGTGATCGATGGAATTCAGGTGTTTCCGATTCGGAATCTGAAGCAGGCATGGGACTTTCTCGACGGGGAATTGGTCATCCCGCCCTATGACCTCGACCGCCGGGCCTTTTTCACTTCGCAGCGGACCTACGAGGTGGACTTCGACGAAGTCAGGGGCCAACACCACGTGAAGCGCGCGCTTGAGGTGGCTGCAGCCGGTGGACACAACCTGCTGATGGTCGGGCCGCCGGGTACCGGAAAATCGATGCTGGCGAAACGCATCCCCACGATCATGCCCGACATGAGCGAGGAAGATGCCATTGAGACCACCAAGATCCACTCGATCACCGGTCTCTTGGACTCTAAGGTTTCATTTCTAACGACTCGGCCATTTCGTGCCCCGCACCATACGATTTCGGATGCCGGCCTGCTCGGTGGCGGCTCGAACCCCGGGCCGGGTGAAGTTTCGCTCGCGCATCACGGCGTGCTTTTTCTCGATGAGCTCCCCGAATTCCGGCGGCAGACCTTGGAGGTCATGCGGCAGCCCCTGGAAGACGGCCACGTGACGATTTCCCGAGCTGCTGGATCACTGACATTTCCCGCCCGCTTCATGTTGGTGGCGGCGATGAATCCCTGCCCGTGCGGGTATTATGGCGATTTGAAACGCGAATGCCGCTGCTCGACGCGGCAGATCGAAACGTATCGGCAACGGATCAGCGGGCCGTTGTTGGATCGCGTCGATCTCCATGTGGAGGTGCCCTTGGTCGACTTCCGTGAACTATCGGCAAATGTCCATTCGGGTGAGAAATCGGAATCCATCCGGCAGCGGGTGATCACCGCGCGCGGCATCCAGAGCGAGCGATTCCGGAAGTCATCGCACTCGACGAATTCGACCATGGGCTCGCGGCAGGTGCGCCAGCATTGCCAACTCGATGCAGAAGGGAGCGGCTACCTGGAGCGTGCGATGGAGGAAATGAATTTCTCAGCACGGGCACATGATCGGATCCTCAAGGTCGCACGGACGCTTGCGGATCTGGGTGGCTCGTCTGACATCCGACCGAATGATGTCCTTGAGGCGATCCAGTACCGCTCGCTGGATCGGAAGCTTTTCAGCTAAGGCGTGTGGCAGGAATGGCGGAATCTCATGGTTTTCCCAACCCATCAACATATCCAGATATGACGATTTGATTCTTGAATTGGTGCTTCGTGTGGCTAAGGTGTGGGCATGCCACAGGCCGACTTTACCGATGAAATCCAACGTGCGCTCAAGGAGCGAATTTTCGTGCTCGATGGCGCGATGGGGACGACGATCCGAACCTACGGTCTAGGGGAGTCGGAAGCTCGCGGCGCAAGGTTTGCAGACAACGAGAAAGACCTGCTCAACAACGGCGACATCCTCTCGATCACCCGGCCAGAGGTCATCGGCGACATCCACAAACGTTTTTACGAGGCGGGCTCGGACATCTGTGAGACCAACACTTTTTCCGCAACGTGCATCGCCCAGAGTGAGTTTTTTGTAGAGGATCCGCGCGAAAAAGGTGGCCGAAAGGACCCAGAGTTTTTCCAAAAAATTCTCGAAAATTCGTTCCTCAATGATCTCGCGTGGGAGATGAATGTCGAGTCATCGCGCCTCTGCCGCAAGTGGGCCGACGACATTGGCACCGATACCGGGCGCAAGCGTTACGTTGCCGGGGCGATTGGGCCGCTGACGGTTTCTCTAACCAATTCTCCGGATGCAAACGATTCTGGCTTCCGCGTGGTGACCTTCGATCAAGTCCTTGCGGCCTACAAGCATCAGGTCCGTGGTCTCATCGAAGGTGGCTGCGACATTCTCATGGTCGAGACGATCTTTGACTCGCTCAATGCGAAGGCGGCGGTGGTGGCGATCCACGAGGTTTTCGCGGATGACGGGTGTCACCTTCCCGTGATCATTTCTGCGGCGGTCGGCCTTGGTGGCGAAACGATGATTTCTGCGCAAAAAGTGGAGGCGTTGTGGAATGCGTTTGCACACGCGAAACCATTGGCGATCGGGCTGAACTGCTCGCTTGGGCCGGACTTGATGCGTCCCCATCTAGAAGAGCTCTCGGCCTGTGCGGCGACCTGTGTTTCGTGTTATCCGAATGCGGGGCTCCCGAACCCGCTGGCACCTACGGGCTTCGATCTTGAGCCACAGCACATGCACGACTACATGGCGGAATTCGCCAAGGCGGGCTTGCTCAATCTAGCAGGTGGCTGCTGTGGCAACACACCCGAACACATCACAGCGATTGCCAAGGCCGTCGCCAACTTCGCGCCACGAGAGGTCCCAGTCATTCAGTGAAGCACCGCAACCCCAAGAAACTAGCGGGAAACGCAACCATTTGAATTCATGAAAATCATTACTCACGCTCTTCGCCTTTCCGGCACTGAAGCCTACAACCACACTGCGGACAAGCGTTTCCTCATGATTGGTGAGCGCGCCAATGTCGCTGGATCACCGCAGTTTGCGAAGCTCGTTCGCGCGGGCGATCTCGAGGCGGCAGTCGAAGTGGCCCGGCAACAGGTTGGCAACGGCGCGAACGTCATCGACATTTGTTTCGATGACGGACTGATCGATGGCAAGGCGATGATGGCTCGTTTTTTGCAGTTGTTGCAGGGAGAACCCGACATCGCCAAGGTGCCGATCATGGTGGATTCCTCCAAGTGGGAGATCCTCGAGGAAGGTCTCAAATACCTTCAGGGTAAAGGGATTGTGAATTCGATTTCTCTCAAAGAGGGTGAGGAGAATTTTAAAAACCAGGCCCGCCACATCATGCGTTACGGCGCAGCGGTGGTGGTGATGGCATTCGATGAAAACGGGCAGGCGGCCTCCTACGCGGAGAAAATTCGAATCTGCGAGCGAGCCTATCGGATTCTAGTAGATGAAGTTGGCTTCAATTCCGATGATATCATTTTCGATCCTAACATTCTAACGGTCGCGACTGGGATCGAGGAACACAACAACTACGCGCTGGATTTCATCAACGCGACGCGTTGGATCAAGGAGAACCTGCCCGGTGCCAAGGTGTCCGGAGGTGTTTCTAACATCTCATTTTCCTTTCGCGGCAACAACAAGGTCCGGGAGGCGATGCATTCGGCATTTCTCTATCATGCAGGTCTTGCGGGAATGGACATGGGGATCGTCAATGCGGGGATGCTTGAGGTCTATGATGAGATCCCCAAAGATTTGTTAGATTGTGTCGAGGATGTATTGTTGAACCGCAGGCCGGATTCGACCGAGCGCTTGCTCGACATGGCGGAGAACTTCAAAGGGGTCGGCGGTAAGAAGATCGAGGAGGATCTCTCGTGGCGCGACGGGCCGGTGGAAAAACGCTTGGAGCACGCGTTGCTTCGGGGGATTGACAAGTACATCGACGAGGACACCGAGGAGGCTCGTTTGAAATATGTGCGTCCGCTGAAGGTCATCGAAGGTCCATTGATGGATGGCATGGGTGTGGTGGGTGACTTGTTCGGTGCGGGGAAGATGTTCCTGCCGCAGGTGGTCAAATCGGCGCGAGTGATGAAGAAGGCGGTGGCGTGGTTGTTCCCATTCATGGAAGCGGACAAGGCTGAATTCCTTGCGGGCGACATCGAGGCGCTCATGCTAGAAAACCCAGCGCTCACCGATGCCGAGGCACTGCGGCTTGCGGAGCGTGGGCGTTCGGCGGGGCGTTTTCTCATCGCGACCGTGAAGGGCGACGTGCATGACATCGGCAAAAACATCGTCGGGGTGGTGCTTTCGTGCAACGGCTTCGAGGTCACGGACATGGGCGTCATGGTCTCATGCGACAAGATTCTAGCAAAAGCCGTGGAGATCGGCGCGGATGTGATTGGGCTTTCGGGGCTCATCACGCCATCGCTCGATGAAATGGTGCATGTCGCCAAGGAGATGGAGCGTCTCGGGTTCAAGGTTCCCTTGCTCATCGGAGGTGCGACGACGTCGGCGGCTCACACGGCGATCAAGATTGCGCAGTATTACTCTGGGTCGGTGGTCCATGTTCTCGATGCATCGCGTTCGGTGCCCGTCACCACCTCATTGCTATCGAAAGAGCAACGTGAGGGATTCGCAGCGGAGAACCGTGAAAAACAGCAAAAGCTGCGCGACAATTTCCTCGGCGGACCGAAGAAGGAAACTCTAACACTTGCAGAGGCTCGTGCGGCGGGACCGAAATTCAATTGGGCCAATTACACGCCTCCCGTGCCATCGTTTACGGGTTCGCGCACGGTGACGAACCCATCGCTGAGTGAGCTCGCGCGATTCATCGATTGGACGCCGTTTTTTCATGCGTGGGAATTGCGTGGCGTGTGGGATCGCGAAAATAAAGTGCTCAAGACCAAAAATGCTGAAGGCGCGGCAGAGGCGGCAAAACTCTATCAGGATGCCATCGGTTGGGTTGAACGCATCGTTTCGGAGGATCGATTTCGTGCCGAGGGCATTTACGGGTTTTTCCCAGCGAATGCAGTGGGTGATGACATCATTGTTTGGACCGACGAATCACGCACGACCGAACGAACGCGTTTTCACAGCCTGCGGCAGCAGATTCGGAAGGACTCCGGAAAGCCGAACGTCGCGCTGGCCGACTGGGTGGCTCCCGTTGATCAGGCTGACTACATCGGTGGCTTCGTGGTAGGCATCCACGGCGCAGATGAGTATGCGGCAGAGTTGGATGCACAGATCGATCCCTATGGGTCGATCATGGTCAAGGCCATCGCGGATCGATTTGCTGAGGCGTTTGCGGAATTCCTGCATCATCAGGCGCGGGTCCAGTGGGGTTACGAGACGGAGGATGAACTCACGCATGACCAATTGATCCATGAAAACTATCGTGGCATTCGCCCAGCTCCTGGGTATCCCGCGCAGCCGGATCACACCGAGAAGCCATTGCTGTTTGAGTTGCTAGATGCTTCCGCAGCGACGGGAGTTACTCTAACGGAAAGTTGCGCCATGCATCCGGGTGCGGCGGTGTGTGGGTTGTATTTCTCGCATCCCGATAGCCATTACTTTGCACTTTCCGAGCTGCAGAAAGACCAGATCGAAGATTACGCAATGCGCAAAGGGATCCCGCTTGCAGAGGCAGAGAAGTGGCTAGGGCCATGGTTGGGTTACGCGTGAGTCATGTTAGATTATTGATGTTAAGCCATGCGCCTGATCCTGTGGGTATTCGTTTTGACCGCGTTGGTTTTGGGGACGTGGCTTGTTTGGGGCGAAGGTCTGGATCAGCAGTTTACCTTTGCGGGGAGCGTCCAGTGGTTGACGGCGGCTGGGCCTTGGGGATGGGTCGCTGGCATTTTTCTGTTAGTAAGCGATCTGGTGTTGCCGGTTCCCAGTACGGTGGTGATCTCGGCGCTCGGATATCTCTATGGGATTTGGGTTGGTGGGTTTGCGGCGGGAGTTGGTTTGTGGCTGGCGGGCGTTGCGGGCTATGGATTGGGTAGGCTGTTTGGTGAGCGATTCGTCGAGCGTTGGTTAGGGGCCGGCGAATATGATAAGGGCAAACGGCTTTTTTCCGTTAGAGGTGGCTGGATCGTTGCGCTTTCCAGGACATTGCCGATTTTACCTGAGGTGATTTCCTGCACGGCGGGCTTGGTGCGGATGCCATTCCGAAGTTTCGCGGTAGCGACGGCATGCGGCAGTTTCCCGATGGGGTTTCTTTTTGCGGCGATCGGCAAGGCGGGTCACGACTCACCCACTTGGGCGTTTGTGCTAAGCCTCGTGGTTCCCTGCGGGCTTTGGTGGCTTGCAAAACGGATTCAGAGGGATATCCAGCCTTGAGTCGTTGGCAACATGCTCCAAAGTAAGGGTGTGAAAATTGAAATCATCAACACCGGAACCGAGCTGCTACTAGGAAACACGCTCAACACGCATGGCGCATGGTTTGGCCGAGAATTGTTTAAACTTGGTCTGCGGATCGACCGCCAGACGACGGTGCCCGATGGTGATGCGATCCGCGATTCGCTTCGAGAGGCGCTGGGTCGGGCGGATGTGGTGATCGTGACGGGTGGACTTGGGCCGACGAGTGATGATCTCACTCGCGAGATCACGGCGGAGGTTCTTGGCTTGGAGTTGATCACGGACGAGGCTGCGATGCGGTCGCTCGAAGGATTTTTCGCACTGCGTGACAAACCGATGGCGGAGGCGAATCGCAAGCAAGCGCTCTGTCCGGTGGGTGCGGATATTTTACCTAACCCTAACGGAACAGCGCCGGGTGTCTATGTGCCGCCGCGGCTGAATGGTCGGTCAAACTGCGCGGTGTTTCTGCTGCCAGGGCCGCCGCGTGAACTCTATCCGATGTTCCACGCGGAGATCACGCCGCGCTTGCGTGCGCTCGCAGGGGTCGAGCTTGTGCATGACGCACTCGTGCTGAAATTCACAGGGATTGGCGAGAGTGATTTTCATCAAGGGATCGATGCCCAACTCGCTGCGGTGGCGGGACTCGAATACGGATACTGCGCGCACATTGGTGAATTGGACTTGCGGCTGATTGGCACCGAGGCGGGGCTGGCGGTCGGTCGGAAGATCGCGCTGGATCACTTTGAACAGTATCTGATCAGCGATGATGAAAGTTCATTAGAAAAAACTGTCGTCCGCATGCTTGCCGAGCGTGGGATGACCTTTGCCACGGCAGAGAGTTGCACTGGCGGCCTCATCGCCAACCGGATCACCAACGTGCCGGGTTCCAGTGAGGTGTTCACTCATGGGTTTGTCACTTATGCGAATGAGGCGAAGTCCGGTATGCTCGGCGTCGCTGCAGAGGACATCGAGAAGCATGGCGCGGTGAGCGAGGTCGTGGCACGCGCCATGGCCGATGGCGCCTTGCGTGTGAGTGGTGCGAGCATCGCGGTCGCGGTCACGGGGATCGCCGGTCCGGGGGGCGGCTCGGAGGAGAAACCCGTGGGTACGGCATGGATCGCTGTGGCAATGCAGGGCGGTCTAACCGAATCTTTCAGCGTCTATCACCCACGCAACCGCAAGGACTTCAAGCTGGCGGTGAGCCAAGGCGCACTCGAAGCCGTGAGACGCAGGCTCAAGGCGAGCGCGAGATAAAGGGGTGGCTCCTGCTCGTCTCAGGATAAGCCTAGAAGATGGCCAACCTAAGTGCTACGCAGTGAAAGATGAACATCGGCCCAGCTCACTGCCGGGTGGATCTGCTAGGTTCTGTTAGGAATGCGCTTCAGCGATGCGTCAACGTTGAATCACTTCGCCTCAGGGGTGTCGGGGAGTTCGGCGGTGAAGAGCTTTTTCAGGAAGTCGGCGGTGAGGAGTTCTGGGGCGATGATGGGTGGCTTGCCGGGAACGAGCAGCACATTTACGGGGATGGCTGAGCGTCCCAGTTCGCGGAGTTTTTGTTCGATCGCGGGATTGGGGTTGGTCTTGTCGCCCTTGAGTGCGACCACTCCTTTGCGATGCATCAGCGCGATGACCTCGTGGGTGTAAGCCCGTTTTTTATTCACCTGGCAGGTGGCGCACCACTGCGCGGTGAAGTCGATGTACACTGGGGTTCCTTTGGCCAGCAGCGCGTCGGTGCGCTCCTGCGTCCATGGTTCCCAGACGAGGGCGGATTTCTCAGGTGGCTTGGCTAACAGAAATCCGCCGATGGCGAATAGCAAGGTGAGGGCCATGGCGATCCGGCGGGTGGAGGTTGGTCGGTGAGGAAGGTTCCAACGACCGTAGATCCACGCTGCCACGGCGAGGCTGCTGAGGCCGAAGATCGGGCCGAGAAGATTGTCCAAGCCGATCTGTCCCGCGTAGACCCAGAGCAAGTAGCCAGCCGTGGCAAAAAGAAAAAACGACATCGCTTGCTTGAAGCTCTCCATCCATGCGCCGGGACGCGGGAGGAAGGCGATGAGGCGAGGAAAAATGGATAGAATCAGATAGGGCAGCGAGAGCCCGATCGCCATCGCGGCGAAGGCCGAGAAGAACTGGAGCATGGGTAGTCCGATGGCGGCCCCGATCGCCACGCCGAGGAAGGGCGCGGAGCATGGGGTGGCCACCACTGTGGCAAGTACCCCAGAGAAAAACGAGCCGCCAAGTCCTTGTTTCGATTGCAGCGATCCGCCGACGGAAGTTGCGGACGTGCCGAGTTCGAAGAGTCCGAACATGTTCAGAGCGAGCACGAACATCAGCAGCATGAGAGTGAGAACGACCCATGGGTTCTGGAGTTGATAGCCCCAACCGATCGAGTCGCCGCCGGCCCCTGCCGCGCTGCGGGCTGCGAAGAGGATTCCGCTGAGCACCCCGAACGAGGCGAGCACACCCAGTGCAAAGGTGATTCCGTGGAGGGCAATTTTTTTCCGGTCCTCGCCCGCTTGTTGGGCGAAGCCCATGATCTTCAGCCCGATGACCGGGAACACGCAGGGCATGAGGTTGAGGATCAGCCCGCCTAACAGCATGCCCTCGAGGATGGGGAGAAATTTGCTGAATGGCAGGGGAGCGGCGGGAGGGCTGGAGATGCGGGTTTCCGAAATTTCCACCGCGGTGGTGCCGGTGAGGATGCCTGATAGCGATTTCCCTTGGGGCACGGGGTTGTCAAAGGTGTCCTTTGCGATGCGCTTGAGTTGGATCAACCATGCATCGCCATCGCGCCCGATGCTACCGCCCGCGCTTGCGGCTTGGATGAAAGGTTGGTCTGGAACGAAATCGGTCGGGGTGCCTGTTAGAGCTGAGGCGGGCCGAATTCGTAGGTTGATATCTCCGCCATCCGACCGAGCGGTGATTTCTAACAGGGAATTTTTTTTGGCCTGGTGGTTACGGGCCGAAGCGAAAAGGGGTGCGAGTGCTGGGTCGATTTCAGCCACGGCCGTCACGGGGACGGTGAGTGCGAGGGTCTTCTTTTCGCCGATGCAGCTTTCTTTGCAGATTTGCCAAGTTGCATTGGCACTGAGGGTGAGCGGCTTGCCGATCTCGAGCGATGCGGGGGCGGTGATCGTGGTGAGAAAGACTGGGCTGCCCTCGTAAGCGAAGCTCTTGCCGAAGTAGCCATCCTTCACCTCGGGCACCGGCCATTGGATCGGGCCTGCGGTGAATCCATCTGGCAGGTCCCAGGCGATCGCGGGCGGCAGCTCGACGCCGCCCGAGTTCTTGTAGTAGCTGTGCCAGCCCTCGGGATGGGACAGTTGCAGGGCGACGGTGAACGATTTTCCCGGGGCGATCGATTTTTGTTCCGACTGCAGTTGGGCGACGGATGCGGTCACATCGCCTTCGGCAACCGCTAACAACGAGCTGAATAGTGCGGCGAGGGCGATGATGAATCGGTGCATGGGTAGAGGATTCCTTAATTTCTGCCTACTCTCAACGAGTAACTCAGCTGCGGGGTATTTCAACGGGTTCGCTGCGAACCGGAAATTCAATCATACCTGTGGTGGTTCGGCGAGGAGTTGGGGTCGATGGAAAATAATTTTTTGCTCGGTAACTTGGCACGCCCAGTGCTCTCTCCATGATGTCGCGACACACTAGGCGGTCCGACTGAGATGCCTCTTGGTTAATGGGTTTTCCGAGGGGATGATCAGTCGGGCCGCTTTTTGCGTATCGGCGAGTGTGGTTGGTGCGCTCAAGTGGCCGCAGCAGTGGATCGACGGTCAAGTTTTTCTGAGATTCACGATATTTGAAAAATCTTGGCACGGCTAGTGCTGTTTTCATTTTGTCGCGACACACTAGGCGGTCCGACTGAGATGCCTCCCGGTTAATGGGTTTTCTGGGGGGATGATCAGTCGGGCCGCTTTTTTGTTTTTTGGGGTTGGCGTCGATTTTCTAAAAATTCCCCTTGATCGTTTTGCGAGGCTGGTATTTGTTCTTTGGAACACTGTTCAAAGAAACAAATCCATGCAGCCCACACTGACCCGCCGCCAACAGGAGATCCTTGAGTACTTGCGCAAGTCGCAACGCCAGACTGGCATCATGCCATCGACGCGCGAGTTGCAGCACTTTTTCGGTTTTGCGAGCCAGACGGCCGCGATGAGCCACCTTCGGGCGCTTGAGCGAAAAGGCGTGATCCAGCGGATTCCGGGCAAGGCGCGGGCGGTGGTGTTTCCGGAGGAGCTGGATCGTGGCGAGATCGTCGACATTCCCGTTTACGGGCACATCGCGGCCGGCATGGCGCAGGACGTCGAGCAGGAGCGGCAAGGGTGCATTTCCATGGATATTTCCTCGTTGGGGATTCCCCGCAATGCGAGGACCTTTGCGTTGAAAGTTCGTGGTGACTCGATGATTGATGCGCACATTTGCAGTGGCGACACGGTCATTCTTGAGTTCCGTGAGCCGCGCAAGGGCGACATCGTTGCAGCGCTGATCGACGGGGAAACGACGTTGAAGCGCTACGTCGTGGAAAACGGCAAGCCATTTTTGCGTGCGGAGAACGTGGACTTTCCGGATTTGATCCCGGCACGGGAGTTGATCATTCAAGGCGTTCTGGTCGCCCTTTTGCGCCAAGCGGCCTGAGGCGTGTCCGGGCCTCAAATCACTGGGTGACTCCGTGAGGAGCGGATGGCGCGGTGTTTTTGGTCTTGGCGTGAGGGATTTTTCCAGCGTCGTCCAAGGCGCGCCATCCGCCATGCAAAACGGAGATTTCTGCGTCCAGTTGCAGTGCTTCGATTTGCGCGGCGACTTGGTGGCTGAGCCCGCAATTTTCATCGCCGCAGTAAACGATTACCCGAGGCGTCTCGATGATGCGTGCGGCGACCTCGGCCTCGAACGCCTGCAGGTTTTCGGAGTGATCGAGGCTCCACAGCACCGAGCCGGGCAGGCCGTTGCGTTGCCACTGGCTTCTCGGGCGGGCATCTACCCAGAGGATTTTGGCATCGGGTGGGATCTGTTCGAGGCAGATCTCGCCGGGGCGAAGCGTGGCGGGATTGCAGTCGAGCCGCCGTTGGGGTGGGCCCTTGATCCAGAACGTGCCCACGGCAGCCCCGAGTGAGATGCAGGCGATCGTGGCGAGTTGTGCGATCGTGTTCAAGGTTTGGGCGGCGTTTGTGGCGTTGGGGCCTTGCGCATCACCGCGAATGCTTGCTGGGTGCGATGCTTGGCGATTGCGCAATCGTTTTCGACGCGGATGATCGCGAGCGCAGGCGCGTCGGGGACTTTGGGTGTCACGATGAGGTCGTATTTTCGTCCATTTTCTAAGGTCTTCAGCTCGCAGGAAAAGGCATCGGAGGAAGGGGTCACCTGGGTGACATGGATCGGTTGATCGCCGGCCATGTGGATATGAATGGCCTGGGATTGAGCGGTCCCGCCGATTTCCCACTTCACGGTTTTCGGTTCCAGTTCGACGAGAACTGGGATGTGAACCCGGATATTGAGTTGCACGGAGGGCTTCTCGAGCGGGTCATCATCGATCCAGAGAGCCACCATTTTATCGACGGTTCCTGCGAGATTTCCCATGTCGAAGGTGGCGCGGACGGTTCCGGATTCGCCGGGTGCGTATTGAAGTTTGCCATTTGCCACCTCGACCGTGAGGCACGAGCAGCCGGGGTCGGTCTTGCTGATGGTGACGGGTTTGCTGCTTTGATTCGTAAAGCCAAATTCGGCGGTGACCGTGGTCGCGTCGGCCGCAGCATTGATCTCCTTGAGCAATCCGTCGAACTCCAGAGCTCCGGCCGGAGCAATGGCGAGCAGCGCCGACCAGAGAAGCAGTGTGAATTTCATGACGACACGATACGCAGGGATCGGGCTCATTTGCAAGGATTGCGGTGACGCTTGGACGGCGGGGTCTCGGAGCATTCAAGCGCAGGAATCCACCACTTCGCTGTGTTGGGGCTTTCAAAATCTGGTGTGCGAGGCTAGCTTGCGGCAGAGATGATGAAGTTCGCGCTGTTGTTCAGCTTTTTTGCCGGAGCGTGCCTGTGGGCGCAAGATGCGCCGACCCCCGAGCTCGTGGGTCCGCCTGCACCCGTATTGGCAGATGATGGGGTGCGCGTTTCCATCCTTGGCTACCACGATCTTTCCGAGCATTTGCCCGAAACGGCCATGAGGCTGCACACCTCCAAGTTTCGCAAACAGATGGAAACCATCCATCAACTCGGGCTCAAGGTGATCACCCTCGACGACTTTAGCGCATGGAAAAAGGGCGAGCGCGAAATTCCCGCGCAATCGATCGTCCTCACCTTCGACGATGGATGGAAATCCGTTTACACCGACGCCTTCCCGATTTTGAAGGAGTTTGGATTTCCGTTCACCATTTTCCTCTACAAAGACTACGTCGACGGGGGTGGTAAGGCGCTGACCACCCCGATGATTCAAGAAATGGCCAAGGCGGGTGCGACGATTGGCAGCCACTCGGTGAGTCATCCATTTCCGATCGTCGTGAAGAGTTTTCGCAAAAAAGGTCCAGCAGAATACGACGCCTACCTCCGCAAGGAAATGGGGGTTTCCAAATCGTTTCTCGAATCCAAGTTTGCCACCAAAGTCACCAGCTACGCCTATCCGGGTGGATTTTACACGGAAGAGATGCCCAAACTTGGCGAGGAATTGGGCTATGTGAATTTGTTCACGGTGCTGCCGGGCAAGATCAAGCGGACGTCGCCTAACGAAACGCTGCCGCGTTACATCGTCCTCGGAAACCACGATAAAATTTTCGAACTTGCGACCCGATTTGGCGATGGCTTGAACGACGGTGAAGCGGGGGGCTTGATCGCTGGGGCACTTGCGAAAACCGCATTTCCAGTGACCCCCGGGGCCGGTGCCATGATCAACTCGCGACTGCCAGAAATTTCTGCGGATCTTTCGACCGTTGAACATCTCGACCCCGCGACGCTCTCGATGAAGGTGTCTGGATTCGGTGAAGTCCCCGCAAGCTACGCTCCTGAGACCAAGAAGTTTTCGTGGCAGGTCAATCGCAGCCTCCGCCAAGCCAGTTGCCAAGTGGCGATCACATGGAAAGATACGCTTGGCAAAGTGCTTGATGTGCC
The DNA here is from genome assembly GCA_026461385.1 of Akkermansiaceae bacterium. Lineage (GTDB taxonomy): Bacteria > Verrucomicrobiota > Verrucomicrobiia > Verrucomicrobiales > Akkermansiaceae > Luteolibacter. The sequence goes on along the minus strand of JAPJNB010000137.1, from coordinate 12,273 downwards.
GCTTCGTTGGTCGTTCAAGATCGACCGCGAATCCGCCTATCTTCCCGACGGCGAATAGAATCCACTCGTTACCTTCATGTTCTCATCACTCACCGACAGCCTCGACAAAACCTTCCGCAACCTCCGTGGCGTAGGCCGCATCTCGGAAAGCAACATCGCAGATGCGCTCCGCGAAATTCGAATTGCTCTGTTAGAGGCTGATGTCGAATTCGGCGTGGCCAAGGAATTCATCGCGAAGGTGAAGGAGAAATCGCTTGGCGAAGATGTGCTGAAGTCGATCAAACCGGGTGAGCAAATCATCAAGATTTTCCATGACGAGCTCGAAGCGTTGTTAGGAGGTGATCAGGCACCGCTCGATCTCAATCCACCGGCCCGCATTTTGATTTGCGGCCTCAATGGTGCGGGCAAGACCACCACTTCCGCCAAACTTGCCAACCGCCTCAAAAAAGAAGGTCGGCGTCCGCTGCTGATTGCCTGCGACCTCTATCGGCCGGCCGCCATCGATCAGTTGGCCATGTTGGCAAAGCAGATCGAGGTTCCATGTTACACGCCGGAAGCCGGTGAGACTGATGTCATCAAGGTCGCGAAAGACGCGCTCGCATGGGCTGAGATGCAGCAGGGCACCGTGCTCATCTTCGACACCGCTGGCCGCCAAGAAATTGACGAGCGCCTCGTCGCCGAGCTCAAGCGCCTCCATGATTTTCTTGCACCCAAGGAGACGCTGCTGGTCGCGGATTCTGCGACGGGCCAGCAAGCGGTTTCGGTCGCCGAGCATTTCGACCAAGCGGTCGGCATTACGGGCATTGTGCTAACAAAGCTGGATGGCGATGCTCGTGGAGGCGCGGCCCTTTCGATGCGTGCGGTCACTGGCAAGCCAATCAAGTATGTCGGCGAGGGCGAAAAGTTAGATCAATTATTCGAATTTCATCCGGACCGCATGGCCGACCGGATTCTTGGCATGGGCGACATCGTCGGGATGGTTGAGCAGGTGGCCGACAAGGTGAACGAGGCCGATGCGATGCGTTCGATGCAGCGGATGCAGGATGGGAAGTTTGATTTCACCGACTTTTTGGATCAAATGAAAATGATTCAGAGTCTTGGTCCGCTTGAGGGGCTGCTCGGAATGATGCCCGGGTTCAGCAAGATCAAAAAGCAACTGCCCGCCGGCGCGTTCGACACCAAGAAGATCAAACGCACCGAGGCGATTGTACTCTCGATGACCCTAATCGAACGTCGTCGCCCAGAAATCATCAAAGGCTCGCGGCGCCAGCGGATTGCTGCGGGTTCGGGCACCTCGATCATGGAAGTCAATCAGCTCATCAAGCAGTTCGGCGAGATGCGCAAGATGATGAAGTCGCCTAACAAAATGAACGCCATGATGAAACAGATGGGCGGTGCTGGTGGCATGAAGGACCTCATGAAGGGGCTTGGCGGTGGCAAGTTCCCGTTCTGAGAATGATCCCTGAGCCATTTTACATCTGCGGTCCGACGGCAGCGGGAAAGTCCTCGCTCGCGTTGGAAATGGCAGAAAAGCTCGGGGGGGAAATCGTCAACGCGGATGCCTTCCAGCTTTACCGCGGGCTTGAGATCGTCAGTGCCGCCCCATCGGCCACGGAGTTGGAACGGTTGCCGCACCATCTTTATGGGGTGTTAGAACCGACTGATTCGGCTGATGCGCAGCGATACGTGCATCTTGCCCAGCCCGTGATTGCGGAGATTCAGTCTCGCGGGAAAACCCCGGTGGTCACGGGTGGCTCGGGTCTCTATCTGAAATTTCTCACCCATGGTGCGGCTCCATTGCCCACGGCAGATGCGGCACTGCGAGCTGCGCTGGATGCGCGGACGTTGGAGGATCTGGTGGCGGAGCTCACCCGGCTGGATCCGGTGGAGGCCTCGCGCACGGCATTGCAGAACCGCCGCTTTGTTTCACGGGCTTTGGAAATTTGTCTGCTCAGCGGGCAAAAGGCATCCGCACTCCGAGATCAGTGGGAATCCAAAACCGCTGAAATTACCAGCCGTCTGCGGGGCGTCGTCATCCAACGGAGCCGTCCAGACCTCCACGCGCGGATTGCCCAGCGGACTCGGGCGATGCTCGATGGCGGCGCACTCGATGAAGTTGCCTCCCTAACAGAAATTTCTAACAACTTTGAAAAAGCGATTGGATTCCGTGAAATCCGTGAGCTCATCGCCGGTAGGATGGATCGCGCGACGTGCGAGGAGTTGATCAATGCCGCCACCCGCCAGTATGCCAAACGTCAGGAAACATGGTTCCGCAGAGAAAAATGGCTCACAGAAGTTCGGCGGTGAGTCGTTCAATTTGATGCTCCCATCTGGTTCAGACATGCGGTAAACCCTTTTTCACGATGAGCCGAATTCTTCGAATCCCGCGATTTTTCATGATGGTCTTGCTGATGGTGAGGATTGTTTGTGCGGATGACATGGGCTGGGATGAGCGCTTGGCGGGAGCATTTTCTGGGCGGCTCGGCGAGATTCATCATGAACTCGAAACCTTGGGGCCGAAGTTGGTGGCATTGCCCGCCATTCCCATCGATGACCAAGGGGGTACCGGAGGATTTGCGGCGAACTATGGGACGGCCGTCCCCACTGCCGAATCCCCGTGCGCCATCGACGTCCGTTGGCCGAAAAGCGCGAGGGTCGACCTCGTCGCGTTGGTGCCGGCGCGGCGCTATGACGCGCGTGGCTTGGATGCTCAATATGGCATGCCCGACCGTTTCACCGTAGATCTGTTAGACTCGCAGGGGCAGGTGATCCGGCGCATCGCGGAAGAGCGAAATGCCCGCGAGCATCCGGTGCGGCGCGGGCATCCATTTGTTTATGAGGTTTCACCGCCGGTGGAGGCAGCGGGGCTTCGGATTTCCGCGGGGCTTTTGCCTTCGGATGCAGAGGGTGAGGGGGTGTTGGTGCAAGCATGGGCCGAGGTTTTTGCGTTTGAGGGCGAGCAAAACATTGCTCGGGGCAGCGAGGTCAAACTTCTTGGCGGCGCTCTTCCTCCGGCGCCTTGGCATTGGAGTGCTGAGTTTTTGGTGGATGGTCAAACGCCGTTAGGACTGCCGGAAATCCCTGCCGAGGAGCATGGCAACATCGGCTGGTTGTCGCAATCTCATGACCACGCGAGTGACCCGGCCGCCATCACGGTCGATCTGGGGGAGGTCGCCACCTTTGATGCGGTGCGCCTCGTTCCCGCGAAGAAGCCCACGTCCGACTTGCCGAGCGGCTTCGGATTTCCTCGGAAAATGGTCATCTCGACTTCCGACTCGGCAGAGCCCGAGGATCTGAGCAAGGGGTCGGTCATCGCCGAGTGCGAAATGCGGAATCCGGGTCACAACCCCGTCGTGATCCAAGCGGATTCGGCACGCGGACGTTATATTCGAATCGAAGCGAAGGAGCTTTGGAAGGACTTTGAAAACTACCCGGCCTTCTTCGCGCTAAGCGAGGTCGAGGTCCTTGTGGGTGGGAAAAATTTGGCATTGGGCAAGGTGATTCGCTCGCTGGATGGGATGCCGAACATGATTGCCCAAGGCGGACGTTTCTGGAGTGCTGCCGCCCTCAGCGATGGATTTGGCCCTGACGGACGGCTGGTTTCGACACGCGAGTGGATGCTCTTGTTAGATGAGCGCCTCCGCTTGGAAACTCGGGGATATGAATTGCGCGCGGAGAGTGATCGACGGGTCAGCAATTCTCGGCGGGTTGGACAAACGATTTTTGCGATTCTTGGGTTGCTCGGTGCTTTTCTCATCGTTGCGTTGCCGATCCGATATCGGATGAAGGCGAGCCGTGAGCTGCTGATGGTTCGTGAGAGGATCGCGGGTGATCTTCACGATGAGGTGGGGAGCAATCTGGGCAGCATTCAGATGATTGCGGACCTTGCCGAGGGGCGTTCGGGTCCGTCGAGCGAGTTGAAGCGTATTCAGCGAATCGCCGCAGAAACCGTGAGCGCAGTGCGTGATATTGTTTGGTTGCTCAGGCCGGAGGGAGATCACCGGATCGGCACGGTCGAGCACTTGCGGGAAACCAGCTCGATCATGTTAGAAACGTTGGACTGGAAATTCACCGCCAACGAAGCGGCGTGGCAAACCGAGCTTCCGGAGGAACCCACGCGTCATTTGTTTTTGTTTTTCCGCGAGGCCTTGCACAACATCATGCGTCACGCTCAGGCCGCGAAGGTGAGCGTCCATGTTGAGAGGGCCACCGACGATTTTTGCATCACGATCACCGATGATGGTGTGGGGATCGCGCCTGATCGGTTAGAGCGACCAGCGACGCTGCGCGCGTTGCGTCAGCGTTGCGAGGCCTTGGGTGCGCAGCTGGGGGTTGAGACTTCATTAGGGCAAGGCACGCGGATCATGCTGACCGTGCCCATGGTGCCCAAGCGCTCCAAGAAATCCCGTCGTGCTGCACCCGCAGCCGGCACGGCATAAACCTTCGCTTTTCGAATCACCCAAAATCGCATACCCTCTTCCCCTATGGCCAAATCACCTCCAGTGAAGGAGAAATCCATTCGTTTGATATTAGTCGAGGACCATGCTGACTTCCGCGAGTCGGTCTCGATGGTCTTGGAAGAGCGTGGCGGGTACCAATGCGTGGGCGGCTTTTCGACGATGGAAGACGCGCTTGAAGCGATTCGTGGTGGGTTGGTGGCGGATTTGGTCTTGTCGGATCTTGGGTTACCCGGGATGAGTGGCATCGCGGGGATTCGCAAAATTCGGGAGTTGTTGCCGGAGGCGAGGGTTTTGGTGCTCACGGCATTCACCGACAAGGCCAAGGTCTTCGCGGCCTTGGAAGCGGGGGCGCACGGGTATTTGGTCAAAGCGGGCAGCGCGATTCGCCTGATGGAAACGCTGGAAGAGGTGCTCGCTGGCGGCACTCCGCTCGACCCGAAGATCGCCGGTATGATCCTGCAAACCTTTCGCCAGCTCAGTCCGATCCCCGATGCCGAGTCACTTTCTGGGCGGGAGTGCGAGGTGCTGCAGCTTTCCGCCAAAGGGCTGACCCGCCAAGAGATCGCGGATGAGCTGAGCCTCAGCCCGCACTCGGTCACGGAGTACATCAAGCGCAGCTTTGAAAAGCTCCACGTCCGCAACCTGCCCGCCGCCGTCAGCGAGGCGATCCGCCGTGGATTCTTGGATTTATCGTGATCGGCAGGCCCCTATAAGCGGGCTCTGGCTTGTCCCAAATTATAGGGACATGACAAAATCCGGGTCATGCGGCATCTTCTTAACTGTCGAGGGTAGAGATCCCCTGGTTTCATGAAGGGATTCATGATTGAAAAGAGAGGTCGCATGAGTGTGCGCCCTCTCTTTTTGTTTGGTGGCGGTTCATCAAAAATCTGGCGCTTGACGCATCGTCCGAGTTTACCTTGCCCCCCATTTCGTTAGGCCCTATGAATCCTCCCCAGAATCCGAACCCTGCCCCGATGAAATCTCTCGTTTTGCTGATCACTGCGATTTTCCTGATGGCATCGGGCGTTGTCTTTGCCGGCGATGCTCCGTCTCATGCACCGACCTTCGTCACGGAGATGGCAAATTTTGCCAACCGAGAACAGGCACTTCAGCTCGATGGCATCACCGAAAAGTTAGCATTTCGTGCCAAGCAACAACCCTTCCTGCTGGTGGCATCGTTGATCTTTCTCGCCGCCATCGGCCACACGTTTCTTGCGGTGCCGATCACTCGCCTCTCCCACCGAGTGCAGCGGGATCACGAGGCGAAGATCGACAGCTTGTACGCAGCGCATGGGCAAGCCACGCAAGCGGCAGACCGAGTGAGCTTCAAGGCGACCGTGTTGCATTTCTGCGGTGAGGTGGAGGCGGTCTTTGGGATTTGGGCGCTGGTGACGCTGGGGGCGATGTTTGTCTTCTACGATCTAACCACGGTGAAAAATTACGTCATGAGCGTGAATTTCACCGAGCCCCTGTTCGTGGTGATCATCATGGCGCTTGCGTCCACTCGGCCGATCTTGCGGTTTGCGGAGGCGTGCTTGGGCTTCTTCGCCCGACTCGGAAAACAAACCCCAGCGGCATGGTGGTTCGTCATCATGTCGGTGGCTCCCTTGTTAGGATCGATCGTCACCGAGCCTGGTGCCATGACGATTGCGGCGATGCTTCTTGCTAGAAAATTCTATCCGCTCAAGCCTTCGCCTCGATTTGCGTACGCCACACTTGGCTTGCTATTCGTCAATGTGTCGGTCGGCGGGGTGCTGACGAACTTCGCGGCTCCTCCGGTGCTGATGGTGGCTGCGAAATGGGGTCTAACCAATACCGAGATGTTGCTCCACTATGGGGACAAGGCGGTGGTTTCGGTGCTGGTTTCAAGTGCGATTTATTTTTTCTGCTTTCGCAAGGAGTTGGCGGCCATGGGTGAGCGGGTAGTGGATCACGATGGAGATGGCGTGGGGGATTTGATTCAGCGTGAGCGCCGGGTGCCGCGGTTGGTGACACTCGCGCACCTTGGCTTCATGGCGTGGACGGTGGTGTTTGCTCACTATCCGCCGTTGTTCATGGGTGGCTTTCTTTTCTTCCTCGCGTTCTCTCAAGCGACTGTGGGTCATCAGCACGAAATCAGCCTGCGTGGTCCGATTCTTGTCGGGTTCTTCCTCGCAAGTTTGGTGGTTCACGGGGGGCTGCAAGGTTGGTGGCTCGCACCGGTGATCTCGAATCTCGGGAAATTGCCACTGTTTATCGGATCGACTTTTCTAACATCGTTTAACGACAATGCCGCCATCACCTTTCTTGCCAGTCAAGTCACGGGGTTGTCTCCGCAGTTGAAGTATGCGGTGCTTGCGGGCGCCGTGACCGGTGGCGGGCTCACGGTCATTGCCAATGCGCCAAATCCAGCGGGACAGGCATTGTTAGGGCGTTTTTTTGGCGATGGAGTTTCTCCGCTCAAACTGGCCCTCGCGGCGCTGCTGCCCACGCTGATCGTTGCGTTGTGCATGTTGCTATTTCCCGACAGAGGAATCGATGCCATGTTTGCCCCGCATCCGGAATCCGCGATTCACGCGAAATCTGCTCCCTAAAATCTCATGTTTACCGGACTTGTTGAAGCCATCGGTGTTGTTCTCAGCCTTGAATCCAAGGGCGAGCAGGCGCGACTAACTCTCGAAATTCCCTTCGCGGCTGAGCTTGCCCTTGGCGATTCGGTGGCGATCAACGGTTGCTGCCTGACCGTTGCGGCCATCGCGCCGGGTTGCGCGTCGTTTGACCTACTCGCCCAGACGCTGCGGGTCACTTCGCTCGCCGGCCTCGCTGCGGGCCTAACGGTGAATCTGGAGCGTGCGATGCTCGTCGGCGACCGCTTTGGCGGCCATTTCGTGCAAGGGCATGTCGATGGCGTCGGGGAAATCACCCAGCTCGATGCGGTCGGCCAAGATCATGTCTTGGGGGTGAGCTTGCCGCCAGAGGTGCAGCGGCTTTGCATCGATAAAGGCTCGCTCACGATCGATGGGATTTCGCTCACGATCGCCGAGTTGACAGCCAACGGCGCAGTTTTCTGGATCACCCCGCACACGTGGGAGCACACCCACCTCCGCGCTGCGGCTCTGGGGCAAAGGGTAAACCTCGAAACCGACATGCTCGCGAAATACGTCGATCGGCTTCTGGAGGCGCGTCGTTAGAAAAGGCCTCGGCATGTTCTAGCAAATGGCCTAACCGATTAGGCCTTGGACGCGTCATTGAGCTGTTGGATCAGTTTTTCCAACGTCCCATGATGGCGCGTTGTTCAAAACGATACGGTTCATTGGGACTTTCTGTCTCAAAAGCTCGATTTTGCGAAATTTCACGAAGAACCCCATTTTTTCTCAATCTGGTTGCTTTGGTCTTGCCATGGCGGTTCAGGGGACTAGGTTCGCCATCCGTTTTTCTTTCTACTGGCAGACGGTTGGCGCCTCGGTGTCGGTCAGTATCATTTCTCGAGGCACTTGAAGTAAGAAAACGAACCAACAACACAACCCCAAACCAAACAACACTATGGCTTACGCACCAGCGGAACCCACCAATCAGGCACTGAGCGACTTGATCGACTCGAAATTCCGCGAATTCCGCGAAGGATCGATCGTCAAGGGCACCATCCTAGAAATCCGTCCTCAAGTCGTTCTTGTGGACATCGGCTACAAGTCCGAGGGAGCGATCCCATCCAACGAGTTCGAAGACGAGGAAATCGAAATCGGCGACGAAATCGAAGTGCTCCTCGAGCGCCTTGAAAATGACGAAGGCATGGTCGTGCTTTCGAAAGAAAAGGCCGCCCACAAGCAGAACTGGGAAAAAATCGTCAAGGTTTTCCAAGACGGCGGTCTCGTCCGCGGCAAGGTCAAGTCGGTCGTCAAAGGCGGACTCACCGTCAACGTCGGCGTGGAAGCATTCCTTCCGGGCTCACAAGTGGACATCATTCCACCGAAGGATCTCAACGAATTTGTCGGCAACATTTACGAATTCAAAATCGTTAAGATCAACGACGAGCGTAAAAACATCGTCATTTCCCGCCGCGAGGTCATCGAGGCCGAGCGCTCCGAGCAACGCCAGACCTTCCTCCAATCTGTCAAAATCGGCGACAAGGTCACCGGCGCGATCAAGAACATCACCGACTTCGGTGCATTCGTCGATCTTGCTGGCATGGACGGACTTCTCCACATCACGGACATGTCGTGGGGCCGCATCAACCATCCTTCCGAGTTGCTCCACATCGCCCAGTTGGTGGATGTGGTCATCCTCGACGTGGACCGCGAGAAAGAGCGCGTTTCGCTCGGTCTCAAGCAAATGTCGGAGAACCCGTGGGAAGACATCGAGCGGAAGTACCCGATCGGTCAAAACGTCAAGGGTCGCGTCACCAAGTTGCTCCCTTACGGTGCATTCATCGAAATCGAGCGCGGTGTCGAAGGTCTGGTTCACGTTTCCGAACTTTCATGGGTCAAGCGCATCACTCGCCCGAGCGATGTGCTGGAGATCGGCCAAGAAATCTCGGCGGTCGTCCTTGGCATCAGCATCGAGGAGCAAAAAATCTCGCTCGGTGTCCGTCAGTTGGATTCGAACCCATGGGACGAAATCGAACTCCGCTACCCTGTGGGCGCCACCATCAAGGGCCCTGTGCGTAACCTCACCGCTTACGGTGCGTTCGTGGAACTGGAAGAAGGCATCGATGGCATGATCCACGTTTCGGACATGTCCTGGACTCGCAAGATCAACCATCCATCGGAAGTTCTCAAAAAGAACGACGAAGTGGAAGCCATCGTGCTCGCCATCGACAAGGCCAACCAGCGCGTCTCACTCGGTATCAAACAAACCGAGAGCGATCCATGGAGCCTCATCGACAGTCGCTTCAAGGTGGGCGACATCGTCAAGGGCACGGTTGCCAAGATCGCATCGTTCGGTGCATTTATCAGCCTCGAGGGTGACATCGATGGCCTCATCCACATCTCGCAACTTAGCGAGGACCACGTGGAGAAGGTCAAGGACATCATCAAGGTCGGTGAAGAGATCGAAGCGCGCGTCATCAAGGTCGACAAGGTCGAGCGCCGCATCGGACTTTCCGTCAAGGCGGTGGGCTACTCGGAAGATCAGTTGAAAAAGGAAAGCGCAAGCTTCGAGAGCCTTCGTCCATCTTCCGAGATGGTCGGTCTCGAGCAGGCGTTCAACCTCGCCGCTGCTGCTTCCGAAGACTGGAGCCCAGGCCAAGAGGATTGATCCTCGGGCGGCTCTCCATCGCAAGGAGCCAAACATTCAAAAGCCGGACGGGTTCGCCTGTCCGGCTTTTTTGTGTTCGCTTCGGTGGATCGCTGCGCCACCCGCTACCTTGGCGCTCGCTTATTTCTTGGGATTTCCCAGCTCCGCCCCTTTGTCTGCAGGCATGGATCGATGCCACGCGAGAAGTGCCTTGGTGAGTTGGGTGACCTTTTCCGGCTGAATTCTCGCAAGGTTGTGTGACTCGCTGGGGTCATCGGCGAGCTGATAGAGTTCTGGATTCTCGCCAGAGTAATCACACACGAGTTTCCAGTTGCCATCGCAGACCGCGAGGTCCGGTTGCGGCGCGGTGACGAGGGGCGGCCAAGTCTTCCGGTCCGGCGGCCTCCTCCAGAACACCGGGGTCTTCCGCACATGTGGCTCATTTCCTAACAGGCACGACGAGACATCTTCGCCATCAAAGGGGATCGCCTCAGGGAGTTGGATGTCGGCGATGCGGAGCAACGAGGGCGCGAGGTCGAAGGCGGCCAGCACCGAGGTGGAATCCGCTGCAGCGCCATCACGGCGTTTCCCCAAGCCCCAAGTGATGAGCGGGGACCGGATGCCGCCCTCGTAGAGCGACGCCTTGCCGCCGCGCAGAGGGCCAGCAGATCCGGCTCCGGGCTCCGGGCCGTTGTCTGAGCAGATCACGACCAAGGTGTTTTCCCGCAATGCGGGATCCTGCCGGATGTGGTCGAAGAGCACGGCGAGTTGGCGGTCCAAGGCCGCGAGCACCCCCTGATAGAGTTGTTTTTTCTCGCCATTTCCCCGTTCACCCAGCGGCGGATGCAGCGGGGTGTGCACATCATCTGGCCAGACATTTACATAAAACGGTTGGCTCTTGGCCTTGGCACTGTCCATGAAGCGGATGGCGGCATCCACATAGGCCGTGGTGACCTTCGACCGGTCGAGCCACTGGATCGGCCCGTGGCCGAGTTGGTCGGATCCCAGCGCGACCTTGATGGGTGGTTTGCCCTCCTCGAGGTAGCAAAGTGGCAAAACCCGCGGGCCAAGCCCCTCGAAATTGGTGAGGGATTGATCGTATCCATACTCGGTGATGGCAGGTGCGTCGCCGACGTCGCGCTGCCCGCCCATGTGCCACTTGCCGAAGTGGCCCGTGGCGTATCCAGCCTCGTGGAGGCAGCGGGCGAGGGTGGGTGCCTTGGGGTCGAGCCAGTTGGCCAGTCCTCTTCGTTCGTTGCTGGCGCGGCTGTCGAGGTAGGAGCCAATCCGCCAGCGTTGCGGGTATTGGCCGGTGGTGATCGCCGTTCGCGAGGGTGAACAAACGGGCGAGTTTACATAAAAACGGTTGAAGCGTCTTCCCTCGGTTGCCATTTGGTCGATGGCAGGCGTAAGGGTCTTGTGGTTTCCAAAGCACGAAAAGTCGCCCCATCCGAGATCATCGATGAGAACGACCACGAGATTGGGGTGGGTGGGGACCGCCTCGCAGGGAGACAGGGAAAGAGTCCCAAGCAGCAGGGCGCTTGCCGTGATTCGGAGCCTTTTTTTGACCTGCGGGAGTTTCATGGGATGACCTCTATCCAAAAAGCGGGGGCTGGGCGAGGATGGATTGAAGATCCTGACGATCGTGCTGGCAGTTCACTTGCATCTTGGCGGCGGCATGATTCAATGTGGGCACCGGTACCGCACCGAGACCAACGAACCAAACCAAATCCATGGGAAGAGCTTTTGAATGCCGCCGCCGAGCCAAGGAATCACGATGGGCCACGATGTCCAAGGTATTTCCGAAACTTGCCAAGTCCATCACCATGGCTGCCAAAAATGGTGGCCCAGATCCCGAGTCAAACGCGCCGCTCCGAGTGGCCATCAACAACGCGAAGGCACAAAACCTCTCGCGCGAAAACATCGAGAACGCCATCAAGCGTGCCGCTGGCAAGGATGCCGCCGATATTTCGGAAATCACTTACGAGGGCAAGGGGCCGCATGGATCGCTGTTCATCGTCGAGTGCGCCACCGACAATTCCAACCGAACGGTGGGCAATCTGAAAATCATCTTCAACAAAAATGGCGGCCAGCTCGTCAATGCCGGGCAGCTTGACTTCATGTTCAACCGCAAGTCGGTCATCGAGTTCCCCGTGCCGGAAGGTCGCGACCTCGAAGAGCTCGAGCTTGAGTTGATTGACGCTGGGCTTGAAGAGCTTTCGGTGGATGAAGGAATCGTCTCGGTGATTGGTGAGTACACGGCCTTTGCGAATTTGAGTCATGCCGTCGAGTCGCTTGGCATTGTTCCGACCAAGTCGAGCCTCCAGCGTCTGCCCACCCAGCCCATCGAATTGACCGAGGACCAGATGGAAGAAGTCGAGGCGATCCTCGATAAAATCGAGGATGACGATGACGTGCAGGCAGTTTTCACCAACCTCGCCTAAAGAACTTCAGATTTTCCTGCTGAAATTCTTGACATGGCGGCCAAAAGTCGGCTTCTTTCGGCCCCGCGCAAGCCGCAAGGCACCCGTAGCTCAATTGGATAGAGCGTCTGACTACGAATCAGAAGGTTAGGGGTTCGAGTCCCTTCGGGTGTATTTTT
>JAPJNB010000136.1 GCA_026461385.1 Akkermansiaceae bacterium | reverse complement strand
GGGCCAGAATCGGGTGGGAGTGGGATGTTGCCAACGATGTGGTCCTCTGGCTGGGTGTAGGCGATGTTGACGGGGGTGCCGACTTGGACGAGGCGGAAGAACTTGGGCGAGAGATTCTCATGCATGCGGATGCAGCCGTGGGTACAGGGATGATGTTTGAGCCATCCGGTGTGGAACCCGTAGTTCGATTTAAATTCGCACCAATAAGGCATCGGGGTTCCCTTGAAGGACCAACCCACTGGGCGTTTCTCGAGCATCGTTTGTTTTACGAGGCTGCCGTTGTAAGCGTAGCCGTGGGTGATCGCGCGGTGTTTTTTCTCCTTGTTCGAAATGGTAAATGATCCAGTCGGCGTCGAGGTGCCAGGGGCGCCAACGGAAACCGGCATGGACAAAAGAATCTCCGAGCCCTCCATGACGTAAGCGCGTTGTTTGCTGGTCGAAACTTTGACCTGCACCTTGCTCGGGTTTTTGGGGAGTTTAGCTGGCCGGTCGTAGGCATGGTAGGCGGCCAAAGTCGCTCTACTGGATGACAAGTTCGAGCAGGAGAGAAGCGAGGCGGAGGCCGAGAGGGTGACGACTATTTTGAAGATTGATTGGCGATTCATGACAATTTAACTGAGTACCAACGTGCTGAGTTTTGAGAAAAATGCAAGCTTGGTGCCGAGGGAATTGGATCAAAGAACTCGCTCCCAAGATTCGACGCGGTCGTTGAGGAACCACACCGAACCTGTGCGATAGGGAACGTAAATCATTTCTGGCCCCATCCCCCATCCATCGACGTGATGGCGGTGGTAAGAATCATACTGGCCTGGGTAGTTGTTGAACGAAGGTGCAGTGTACAGCGGGCGCGAATCCTCATAATCCCAGCGCTCAGTCGTGGCCCTTCCCTTCGTCCCTAAAAAGCGCTCAGCAGGGGCACCCCATGCGAGTGCGACGGCATCCTGAGTCATGCCTTGCGCGATTTTTCCCTGCCGAACGAGGGTTTGGTGTTGCGCGCTGAGGCGGGTAAATTTTTCGGGGTGTTGGTCGATTCTCGCTTGGGGGGTCATGGGGACGCATGAGGCGAGGACCAAGCCGATGAGCAACAGAGGCGCGAGTGTTTTCATGGCGGACAATCTAAACCCGATCGGTCAAGCATGCAATGCGGGTGGTGGTCATTTTTAAGAAGTGGAGAAAGTGACTTGCCAATGGTGAATGGCTAGCGGCAGTCTTGTGCAGCACCTTTCCAAAACTTATCTTATGTCAGAACTTCTCGAAGACGATGATCTCACCGCCGCATTGAAAAAATGCCCCGAGTGGGAGTATGAAAAAAAAGCAATCACTCGGACCGTTGAGTTTGAGGAATTCATGGACGCGATCGATTTCGTCAATGACCTTGCTGAGATTGCTGAAGAGGCGCAGCACCATCCAGACATTGTCATCAAGCACACCAAGGTCTTCTTGAAGTTGACCACGGATGATGCGGGTGGCGTGACCGATCTCGACATCGAGTTGGCGCAGCGCGTGGACAATCTAGTGGACTAAGCGTTCGGGCGCAGCCGCGGGAGGTCTCGTTTTGGTTGCCCACCATCAAGGCAGGTTTCTCATCCCTCAACGAGGCAGCATCAGGTCGTCTGATTTGATTCCCGTTAGTTTTTCCAAGCCCTTCAAGAGGCGTTGCAGGGTGAAAAAGATGCAAGCAAGGATCGGGGCTCCGATGACAGCAAATCCCCAACCCGTGACTTTCGCGATGATGGCGTTGTAAGTTTCCAGTGCGCTGATCGTGTGGGCGTCGAATCCTCGGAAGAACCATTGTGCGAGCCCGAGGTTGAGGAGCGAGCTCACGAAAAACGATGCTGCTAGAAGTTTGGTCGCTCCGAGAAGGAGCTCATGGTACTCCTTTTCCGCTGCAATTTCTGCGATCCGGCGTTCGATTTTTGGGACGTCGAAAATCGAGTCGTTGTAGAGGAATGCGCGGATCAGTGGGTTCGGTGAGCGATGGGAAGTGAGGATGGCGATGCCCAAAACGAGTGGGATGAGCGCCTCTTTGACGCCGAAGAGGATGCCAGCATTCGGCTTTACCGTTCCATTCGCATTCCAGAGATACACCGTCAAACCGCCGGATAAAAGCACCGATGCCAAGCCAAGTGCTGAGAAAAGGTTGCCCTTGCGGGTCTTGATGTAATGCCAAATGCCATAGCCGAGCGGGAGGATCAGTGCGAGGACCATCGCCTTGTGCGGGCCGATGTGCCAAGGCTTGGCGATTTTTCCTAACTTTTCCTGCAAGGCGGGATCCTTACTGAGGTAGCTGAGGATCAGCACGGGGATGATCACATTGATCAAAATGTTTGCGAGCGGGTTCTCCTGCGTTGCTTTGGGATTCGACATGAATGGATTTTTGAAAAACTTGGGTGTGGGCAGCAAAAAGCGGCCCTGGATCAACCAAGGCCGCTTTTTGATTAAAGTCAAACGGTGCCGAAGATCGTGCGGCCAGTTGCACGCAGGTCATCTGCGGCTTCCTTGAGACGATTTGCGAGCGAGATTTCCGCTTTTTTCAAATACGAGCGTGGGTCGTACTGCTTCTTGTCGCCGACTTCGCCGTCGATTTTGAGCACGCCTTCGAGGTTTTGGCAGATGTGAGTCACGATCGGGCGGGTGAACGCGTATTGCGTGTCGGTGTCGATGTTCATCTTGACCACACCGTAGTCGAGGGTTTCACGGATATCGGAGAGATCGGAGCCGGAGCCACCGTGGAAGACGAGGTCCATTTCTGCGGTGGGGCCGTGCTTGTCGGTGACGACCTTTTGGCCATCGCGAAGGATGGTTGGCAGAAGCTTAACCGCACCGGGCTTGTAAGCACCGTGAACATTGCCGAAGGTCGCCGCGAAGAGGAAACGGCCGATCGGTTGAAGTGCTTCATAGACCGCGAGCATGTCCTCGGGGGTCGTGTAGAGTTTTTCGGCGGCGACTCCAGAGGTGTCATGGCCATCTTCTTCGCCACCGACGACTCCCGCTTCGACTTCAAGAATGATGCCGAGGTCGGCGCATTCCTTGAGGAGTGCTTTCGAAAGGGTCAGGTTTTCCTCGAGGGGAAGTTCGGAGGCATCGAGCATGTGGCTTTGGAAAAGTGGGCCTTTGCCCTCGGCGATCCGCTTTTTCGATGCTTCGAGCAGCGGGCGGAGGAATGAATCCACTTTGCCCGGCTGGCAATGGTCGGTGTGGAGGCCGATGAGGACGTCGTGTTTCTCTGCGAGAAGGTGAGCGGCCTCCGCGAGGATGATCGCTCCGAACGCAGCATTTTTCACCAGCGTGCCGGAGGCGAACTCGCCTCCACCGGTGGAAACTTGAATGATGCCGTCGCACTTGGCTTCTGAAAAGGCACGGAGTGCACCGTTGATGGTGGTGATCGAAGTCACGTTGACGGCGGGGTAGGCGTAACCACCTTTTTGGGCGGCGTCGAGCATGGCGCGATATTGCGCGGGAGTTGCAATTGGCATAACGCTGTTGGACTTAGCCAAGGTCGGGCGGATCGGCAAGTCGGAATCGTCACGAAAATCAATGAATGACTCAGGCTTGCGGCTTGCAATGTCTGACATTGGCGGGTTCCATCCTGTCAATCCCAATGAATTCAACCGAATCGATCGTCTGCAAACCAACGCCATGGTTCCTTCTTCGTGCTCTGGTGATGCTTTTGATGTTTGGAGTTTTCACGGTGTTGTTTTACACCGACGGCACGACAGGTTACCGGAAAAAGAATGAGGTTTTTTACTTAAACAAAGCGTTTCAAGCTGCAAATGAAGCGTTCTCCAAGATGAATGCTGGAGGCACGTTGACGCCGGATGCTTGGACGGCCTTTGCGGCGAAGCAGGAAGTTGCCATTCCAGCCGACCGCTCCGTCCTGCCGGCAAATCTCCCATTGCCGCTGGCGTGGCCTGCAGTGCTCCATGACTTCGAGCGGATGAAATCGCTGGAGTGGAATATCCTCTGGCGCGAGTACACGCGCGACCGTGGCTTGAACGCGGCGCCACCGGAGCATCCCTACGATGCGGGAAAAATGCGAGAGCAGTTGATTGTATGCGTCATTTGCGCGGTTCTATCGGGCACGGCCGGATTTTTTCTCATCCGCACCCTGCGCCGGTCCATCTCGGTCGATGGCCAAGCGATCGTCGCTCAGGATGGTAGGCGCGTTTTATTCGCGGATTTGAAGAAGCTCGACCTGCGGAAATGGGACACCAAGGGGATTGCGTTTCTCCATTACGAAGGTGCCTCGGGTGAGGGGAGGATCCGAGTCGATGGCCTGACCTATGGCGGATTTGCGCAAAAAGATGGGGAACCCGCCGAGCGCTTGATGCGCCAGATTCGTTCGAGTTTTTCCGGGGAAATCATCGAATATACTGCTGCCGAGGTTACCCCTTCCGAGGGCACTCCGCCCACCGATTGATTCACCAATTTCGCATCTTCCGCTCTTTTCTGTTCTTTTGCGCTTCCAATTCGCTTTCGAGGTTGCAAAGTCGGGGCAGCAAGCGGTAACCAATCCCAACGCCAACATTCAATAACCGTAAATCATGTCAGACAAAACAATCGAAGCCCGCGTAAAGGACATCATCGTCGACCAACTTGGCGTCAACGCTGATCAAGTGACAACCGAAGCTAAATTCGTCGAAGACCTCGGAGCAGACTCGCTCGACACCGTCGAACTCGTCATGGCTTTTGAAGAGGAATTCGATATCGAAGTTCCTGATGAAGAGGCTGAGAAACTTCAAGCGGTCGGCGACGTGGTGGCTTACATCACCAGCCAACAAGCCTAAATTTCCGCTAGGCAAACATTCAATCAAAGGGCGGATTCCTGCAAAAGGTTTCCGCCCTTTTCATTGCAATGCGCCGAATCCACCTGAAGTTCCTCTGCCCATGCACTCGCCAGACGACATTCATTACGCGTTAGAAATGACGAAGGTTCTTCGTGAGCCGGACCGTCGGATCGACACGTTCGGCGAGACGCGTTTTGAGTTTCAGTTGATCAGTGAGTTGATGGATCGCACGGGGGAAGTGCGCATTCGCACTGGCGAGGTCGAGGCGATGCGCCCGAGGATCCTGCGTCCGGCGGCCTATCGCGAGGTTGAGCTTGAGGGATTTGATGACTCCGCGATGGAGCGCTTTGAGCGCTTGGTCGAGAAGCTCAAATCCGAGGGGAGGGATCTCACTTTCCTTCAGTATGGCTTCCAATTCCGCCGAGGCGAGGTGCAGGAAGAAATCATTCACGATAGCATCGATGCGGTGCGGGCTAGGGTGCTCGAAGACATTCGTCGGACGGGAAATCCAGCATGCGCGGTGATCGAGGGAGTCGATGACGCGTGGGAAATTTCGGTCCTGAAGTTTTCCTTCGAGATGATTCTGCGATCTCAAGAAATCAATGCATTCGACTTCAAGCGGCGGGGTCTCATCTAATCGATTGTTACCCGAAAATCCTCTCATTCCATTCAAGCAGGTCTTGCATCCTTGGGCGGATTCCAAAAAAGTCTTTCAGCGAAATGTTGGTTTTCCATGAAGTTTTGGACGCTCATTAAACTCCTCTGTGCGCTCGGTGTGGCAGGGGTGATCGGGTTTACCTGCATGCTTTCGTATCATGTTTTTGTGAATCCGTTAGATGGGATTTTCCGAGAAATCATTCCCAATCCCGCAGAAGTGGCGGGAAGGAAGCCGGATACTGAGTTTGCAAAAATGCTCGATTCCAGCGAGTTGCCAGACATTGATCCAGGTGAAATGGCCTATCAAAAAGCCCATGAGCTCATCGCCCTGGGCAAGATTGCTGAGGCGAAAGAAAAACTGACGACGATTGTCAATGTGTTCCCAACCTCGTCTGCGGCTCCGACCGCTCGCCGGATCGTAAGTGAGATGAACCTCGATGAAATTCTATCCAGTGCGCACATGGAGGGGAAAAAATCCCACACGGTGAAACGTGGGAATTCATTCATCGGCATTGCAGCAGAATACAAGACCAACCTCGATGTCATCATGAGCCTTAATGGGATGACGGATTTGAAAAGCCTTCAGGCGGGGGAAGAGGTCGTTGTGTTGCCGTTAGAATTTCGAGTGCTGATCGAGCCGAAACGCAAGGCCATTTCAATCTGGGACGGGGGTCGGTTTGTCTGCGAATTTCCGATTCTCCGCATGGGAATCGCCACGACAATTTTACCCGCGCGCACGACCATCACCGGCAAGCTAGCGGACATCGATGGTCGCCAGGTGAAGCAAGACTCGAAAGAATTCCGTGGAGCACGAAAGGTAATCCAGCTCGCCAAACCGGCGCTGCAAATCCGTGGGGAGTCACCGGGCGCGGACACCACTCGCGGGCTGATCCTACGAGCGGAGGATATGGAAGAACTGAGCCTACTCACTCGTACGGGCAACGAGGTGGAAATCCGCTAGGGTTCTTCAATACCCAGTGCGACCGCCCACGCCCGTCGAAGGCCGGCTCAATCGATCGAATGCGGGGTCACGGTCCGCTGGCGCGCCATAATTCGCAGGCGTGGGTGGCGAAGCCTGCACCGAATGCGGTGAGCCAGAGGCGATGGTCGTCGTGACGGTTTTTGGCGAGGCGCCGTTCCAAGGCAAAGAGGAGTGAGGGACTGCTCATGTTGCCGTGGTCGCGCAGGACGCTGCGCGTTTCCGCGAGGCTGAATGGTAGTACGCCTTCCAAGGCATCGACCACATCACGGCCGCCGCTGTGAGCGAGAACTTGGTCGGGTGCGCCGTGGCGCAGCGCGTAGAGCTCCGCCACGGCTTCGGCGGCGATGGTGGGCACGGCGCGATGGAGTTGGTTTTTGAGCCTTCCTGCATCGTTGACGAAGCGGACTTTTTCCCGTTCCGCCGGGCGATGGGTAGTCGTGAAGTGGCCCGCCTGCCAGTCGTTGCCGGTATTTTCACCCGTCCAGATCGCCGCGGCGGCGCCGTCTCCGAACAGGCAGAGACTGATCAACACGCCGGGGTCGTTGTTGGCGAAAAAGGCGGCGGAACAAATCTCCACCGCCACGGTGGCGACGACGGCTCGAGGGTTTGCGGCGATGAATCCTTGGGCGGCACGCAGCATCGGGATCGCCGCACCGCAACCGAGCCCGACGAGATCGACGAGGTAAACGTCGTGGCGCATGCCCATCGACTCGGCCACATAACTCGACACGCCGGGGCAGAGATAGCCGGTGCAGGTGCAGACAAACAGCGCGTCGATTTCGTCGGCGAACAGCCCCGACTTTTTCAAGGCCTCGGTGAGCGCATTGCTGGCCAAGGGCGGGGCCTCGCGCTCGAAGCTGCGGTTCAGTGCTTCGGCGTCGTGATGGAATGAGTCGGCGATTGAGTCGATGGCAAGGTTCCGCCGGTCGATGCCAGAGGTTTCGCTGGTGAGGATTTTTTCAATCAAGGACGCCGATCGTGGCTTGAGGGTTGAGAGGAAGGCACCCTCCGCCATCGCGTCCCAACAGGACTGCTGGGTGAATGAGCGGGGTGGGACAGCGGTGGTGATCGAGCGGAGATACATGGCGGGCAAGGGGATGATCTAACGCGTCAGAGCGAGCATCGTCTGAAACGGTAGCAGGTGGGCGGAGGCCAGTTGATGAATGACGGATCTGCCGCCGGATTCTAACAAAATCGGATGCAGTGCCCCGGCGACTTTAAGGCGGAGGCTGAATTTTTGGGTCAGGCGAGCGCGCACGCTGTTGGTGACTTTCTGCCAAGCCATCTCGCCCTGCGCCCACGCGACGAGCGGAGCGAGCGCGCACTCCGCGGCTTCAAACGCCATCGACATGCCATTGCCCGTGAAAGGTGGGATCATGCTTTCGGCATCGCCGAGGCACAAGATGCTGGGGAGGGGAGTTTGACGTCCTAACTCAAAGCCCGCCATCGCCGAAAAAGATCCCTCGCGCCACTCGCAGGTCTTGAGGGTGGCCGCGAGCTCTGGGTTGCCGCCGTCCTCAAGGTAAGCGGGTAACAGTGCGGCGCCGTGGGCCTGGATCGACCGGTCGACCCGGAACAAGCCGCAGACATTTGTCCAGCCATCTTCCACGGCTGCGACCCCGGCATAGCCGTTAGTTCCTGCGTGCATTTCCAGATCCGCCGCGAGTTTCGTATGGCGGACATGAGCCTTGAGACCGACCCACGGGCCATTGCGTGGCCTTCTTCCCGCCGCCCAGACAAGTCCGTCCTGTGGCGCTGGGTGGGCACGCTCGCTCGTCCTCACATCGCCGCCGAGTGCCACGACTCGATCGCGGAGCCGTTCGTCCAAGTGATGGCGGGAGATCCCGATCGCCGGATTTTTCAGTCGATCGTGGAGCAGCAAGCGCCCTCGATCGTGCCATGCGATCGTGCGATGAGAGAGGGCTCGGTCGAAGAGGTCGTTGATTCCCAGCGTGGCGAGAGTTTCCGCGCTCACTCCGGAAATGAATTCGCCGCAGACGCGGTGGCGCGGGTAGGTTCCTGCTTCTAACACCGTCACGGCCACCTCGCGATTTCTCAGGGCCACCGCCAGCGATAGTCCAGCCAGGCCGCCGCCCACGATAGTGATTTTCCGTTTCAATGGCGCAAGGCTACTACACGTCTGGCTCCAAGCCATGTAGAAGTTTCGCAGATGCGCCAGTGGTCTGCGCCGAGGCCAAGAAGGCTGGCGATTTCGCCGGCCGCGAAGCCTGCGCGGATGCTGACGTGCATGTCGTGTCGCGTCACGCGATTGATCCACGGGTGCATCAGTCCACCTAGGAGATGGGGTAGCAGGCTGCGGTCTGGCTCGCTCAAGATAAGAATTTCGAAGTTCTCTAACCAGCGTCCGAGCTTCTTGAGAGAATCGCCTTCGAAGTGATGGATAAACAGATTCGCGACCAGCATGCCGCCAGTCGCGGGTGCGGGCAGGGAGAAAAGATTGCCGCTCTGCCAGACGACCCGTGCTTCGAGATCCATAGGTCTCGGCGCGAGGTCATAGGCCGAAACTGGGGATTGTGGGAAGAGGCGGGCGAGTTGGCTGCAGAGTTTGCCATCGCCCGCGCCGATTTCGTGTATGCCGTGCTGTGCCGCTGCCGGGAAACTGCGGGCGGTCCGGCAGGCCCAGTGCCCGTTGCCCAGCAACTGATTGATACGCTGCAAGTCGCACCGACTGCGCCGCGCCTCGGGATCGTCTGCGGGTAGGTGGTCTAGCAGTTCTGGAAGCACAACCCTTTTACGCATGTATCTACAATCTAACTTGGGATCGATCAGATGCAAGCGCGGCGTGTCACCTTGTCGGCACTGCGCACTGGTTCAAAATTGGATTTTTTACCGGTTCAAAACTAGACAGATTTTATCACGAGTGTCCGGTTAACAGGAAATTTCATTTTTGAAAATCTTTGTGCATGAATGAATTACGGATGAAAAATGATGTCACGCTTTTGAAGTTTTCAAACGCTTCCGGCAGGGTGTCGCCCGATGAACTCCGGACGACACATCCTTATTCAGATCCTCGACCTCGTGGATCGCAAGACACTTTCCCGCTTGGTGGAACGCTACGACGCCGAGTCCCGTGTCCGCCACTTCGGCTGTCGCCAGCAGCTCATCTGCATGGTCTTCGCCCAGTTGACCTGGCGCGAGGGACTGCGCGACGTTACACAAAATCCAATATTACACAAAATCCCAGACAAAAAGTAAGGTTTCCGCTTGTATTGCGGGCTGGGAGGGATAGGATGGGGGCATGAGTAGTAAGCGGTGGCTGTCGCCTTGGAAGGATTCGCGGGAAAAGCCGGTGATGTACCACTGCATTAGCCGGGTGGTGGACCGGCGATTTGTGTTTGGCGACGAAGAACGCGACCACTTCCGCATGTTCATGCGGATGCAGGAGAATTTCTCGGGCTGCCGGATTTTGTCTTACTGCATCATGTCCAATCACTTCCATCTCCTGCTGGAAGTCCCACCAATCGCAGAAGGCGGGATCTCGGATGCGGAATTACTGAAACGC
>JAPJNB010000135.1 GCA_026461385.1 Akkermansiaceae bacterium | reverse complement strand
TAAAGAGCGGCAAGCGTCTTCACATCGTTTCAGACGGGAGTTGGTCATGCAGCAAGGAGGCTCCAGAAGGTTGGCAAAACCCAGATTTTGACGCATCGGGGTGGCAGAAGGCCGAGGTGGTCGCTAAAATGGGGGACCGTCCTTGGGGGGCGATCATGCCTCCTGAAGTGGAGGATCATGGTTCGCGTGAAGATCTAACCAATTCCTATCAGGTGGCTCCAGGTTTTAAGTTGGAGCGGGTCTATCGCGTCCCCTCCGACCAAGGGTCATGGGTTTCCATCACGATGGACGGGAATGGGCGGTTGCTCTGCTCCGACCAACTTGGCCAGATCTACCGAGTCAATTTGTCGGACGATCCTGCGGGAATTACCACCGCCGTGGCATTGCCGATTCCGTTGCATGGAGCTCAAGGTCTGCTCTGGAACGAGGGCGTCTTGTGGGTCTCCGTGAACGAGGGGCAAGATCAAAGTGGTGTTTGGCGGGTGACTGACAGTGATGGTGATGGCGAGTTGGATAAACCCGAGTTGATCCTGCCGATGAAGGGACGCGGCGAACATGGCCCTCACTCGTTGGTTCTCGCACCGGATGGGAAATCGATTTTCTTCGTTGCGGGAAATCACACCGATCTTCCAGACACTAGCAAGATCGGCAAATCGTTTGTCACGCGTTCGTGGGCGGAAGACCAGCTCCTGCCGCGTCGTCCCGATGCACGTGGCCACGCACGCGACCGGATGGCTCCGGGTGGGTGGATCGCGAGGTTCACTCCGGATGGCAAGAACTGGCAACTTTTTGCCAATGGATTCCGGAATAATTTTGACATGGCCTTCAACCAAGACGGTGAGCTTTTCGCCTACGATGCCGACATGGAGTGGGACTTGGGGATGCCATGGTACCGGCCGACCCGCATCTGTCACGTGCTTCCGGGTGCAGAGTTCGGCTGGCGCAATGGTACTGGTAAATGGCCGGATTACTATGAGGACTCAGTGGCGCCACAGCTAGACATCGGCCCGGGTTCTCCCACGGGAATGGTCTCGGGGAAGGGTGCGAAATTTCCTCAAAAATACCAACGCGCAATCTTTGCTCTCGATTGGACCTTCGCCACCCTTTACGCGATTCACTTGACCCCGGATCATGCGGGATACCGCGCCGAGCGTGAAGAATTCATTTCGGGAAAAGGCCTTCCTCTAACCGATGCGACCATCGGCAAGGATGGTGCCATGTACTTTCTAACAGGAGGCCGTAGGATTGATTCTGCGCTCTGGCGGGTCACCTACACTGGAAGCGAATCGACCGAGCCGGTTGCATACCGTGCGAAAGAATTTGCACTGATGGATGCGGCAGCGGCACCGAGCGCCCTGGGCAGCCCAGATCGCATCACCCGCTACCAAGCGCGAACTGCACTTGAAAACGAAGGGCCGCAGGGATTTCGCGTGGTGCTAAATGATCCGAAGAGCACGTCATGGCAGGTGATTGGTGCCGCCATCGGTCTTGCGCGTGTGGGTACGGCCGATCAAGCGCCACAAATTCTAACAGCACTTGATCGCCTGTCTTGGGCCAAGCTGGATCCGCAGCAGAAGCTCAACTGGCTCCGCGCGGTGGGGCTTGTCTTTGCCCGCCATGGTGAGCCTGATAAGGACGCGCGGGCGAAAGTGTTAGGGAAGATCGACGCTGCTTTCCCCGCGACTGATCTTTTCTTGAATCGTGAACTTTGCCGAGTCCTGTCGTATCTCCAGGCTCCTGGGATTGTGGCGCGCACGCTGACACTCATGGACACCGTTGGGCCTTCGCCCGCTCCTGATTGGTTGGATCTGGCGAAACGCAACGATGAGTATGGTGCCACCGTCAAAGCGATGATTGCGAATTTGCCGCCCGCTCAAGTCGTTCATTATGTCTACTGCCTCCGAGTCGTGAAAGGCCCATGGCATGGCGACGAGCGGAAGCGCTTTTTCACTTGGTTAGCGAAACTCGCCGAGAATCGCGGAGGTGCGAGCTATGGCGGATTTATCGCCGACCTCCGTAAAGAGACACTCATCACTTGCACGCCCGAAGAGCGTGCGGTCATGGAGAACTATCAGACCGTGGTTCCGTCGAATCCGTTTGCCAATCTCCCGCAGATCAAAGGGCCAGGTCACGATTGGACGGTCGATGAAGTGACGAAGCTTTCGGAGGGGGGCGTGGTGGGTGGCAACAAGGAGCATGGCAAGGAAATCTTCCGTGCTACGCTTTGTGCTGCGTGTCACCGGTTCGGCGGAGAGGGTGGATCGGTTGGGCCCGACCTAAGTTCGCTGGCAGGGCGCTTTGTGATCCATGACATCGCAGAGTCGATTCTTGAGCCGAACAAGGTGATTTCCGATCAGTACGCATTTGATCGTGTCATCCGGCGTGATGGCACGGAGGTGACTGGAAAAATCATCGAAGAAAAGGATGAGAAGTGGATCATTGCCACCAACCCATTTGATTTCACGCAGACCATCGAGATCGAGCGCAATGAGATCAAAGAGATCAAACGCTCGCCAGTGTCACCGATGCCTGCTGGGCTGATCAACCGCCTCAACCGAGATGAACTTAAAGACCTGCTTACCTATCTGTTAGGCAAGTAAATTTTGTTAGTTCGTTAGATAATCATGCCCGCGAGCGTTGCGGAGAGGTAGGATGCGAGGGTGCCGCATAGCAGCGCCTTCATCCCGAGTTTTGCGAGATCGGTGCGGCGTTCTGGGGCTAAGGCGCCAATCCCACCAATCTGCATGCCGACACTGCTGAAGTTGGCGAAGCCGCAGATGGCGATACTGACGATGATTAGGCCTTTTTCGGTAAGGATGGGCACGGAATGTTGTGTTAGATTCTTGAAGGCTACGAACTCATTGATCGTCAATTTTTGCCCAAGCAAGGTCGCCACCCCTTGGATGTCGACTGCTGGCACACCCATGGCCCATGCCATCGGATAGAAGGCTTTGCCGAAGATCCAGTTGAGCGTGAGATTGAAGTCAGGATTGAAAAGATGGCCGATCGTCACCAGTGCCCAGTCGGCGCAAGCGATCACCGCGATGAAACCGATGAGCATCGCGATGACATTGAGCGCGATTTTAAATCCCTCTGCGGAACCGTGAGAGATCGCATCGATCACGTTGATGTAGTCGCTCTTCACTTGAAGTTTGGCAGTGCCCATCGTCTGGCTTGTCTCGGTTTCGGGGAATACAATTTTCGCGATGACCAATGCGCCGGGTGCTGCCATGAGGCTGGCGGTGATTAGCTTGGGTGCTAAATCCAGTCCTGCTTGTGCGCCCATGTTCACGTAAACCACGAGGACCCCACCCGCGACACAGGCGAGGCTGCCCGACATGGAAGCGAGCAATTCGCTCTGGGTCATGCCTGCGAGATAGGGGCGGATCATCACTTGAGCTTCCACTTGTCCGACGAGTGCGCTGGCCACGTTGCTTAAAGCCTCCGCACCGCTCACGCGCATGACGAAATTCATCGCCCGTGCGACGAGCGCGACCAGTCGTTGCATGATGCCAAAGTGGTAGGAAATCGCCACCAGCGCGCAGACGAGGATGATGGTAGCACTGACGTTGAAAGCAAAAACAAAGCCACCTGCCACGTAGTTTTGGAATGCTCCGTTTGATGATTGGACGGCGATGCCACCGAAGACGAATGCGGCACCTTCGCGGGCGAATGTTTCAATTTTTCCGATCCCTGCACCGACGAGTTGGAAAAATTGTGCGACGGGTCGGACGTGAAACACGAGGACTGCAATCACCACTTGGAGGAAGAGTCCACTTAGGACCAAGCGGAGGTTGATCTTGCGGCGGTTGTTTGAAAAGAGGATCGCAATACCGAGTATGGTTGCGACGCCGATGAGGCCATGGAAACGGTCCATAAAGGTTAGAAAGTGAGATGCTTAAGGCCCATGCTGAGGGAATGGGCCGACAGTTCAAGTCTCGATCCAGCTCGAACCACTCGTGAGCAAGCACCTCGCTTGGCAAGTGGCTCAATACTCGCGTTGGAGAAGGTGGGCGGCGATCTCCTCCAAGCGCGCGGCCCTTTTTCCAAGCGGTTTGAGGGAACTCATGGCTCGTGTTGTCAATGTTGCAGCTTCTTTGCGAGCCGCCTCGAGTCCGAGGATGGCGGGGTAGGTCGCTTTTTCCACAGCGGCATCTTTCCCGGCGGTCTTGCCTAATACTTCCGTGGTTTGCGTTACGTCGAGGATGTCATCGATCACTTGAAATGCCAATCCGAGGGCATGGCCAAATTCTGTTAGTGCTTTCAGCTTCGCGGGAGTCGCGTTGGCCGTCATGGCTCCGAGTCTTAATGCCGTGGTGAGCAGTGCAGCGGTTTTCGCTTCGTGAATCTGCATCAGATCGCGCCGAGTGAGTTTCTTGCCTTCGCCTTCCAAATCCATCACCTGACCACCGATGAGTTTGGTGCTGCCGCCGGTGCTTGCGAATTCTGCGAGGTAGTCGCGAGTGCTGTAGCGTTGGGTCGGCACCGTGTGTGCGAGAACCGCAAAGGATTCGGTGAGCAAGGCATCGCCGCAAAGCACCGCCATGCCCTCACCGTAGACCTTGTGGCAAGTGGGTCTCCCACGGCGCAGATCATCATCGTCCATTGCGGGCAAATCATCATGAACCAGCGAGTAGGTGTGCATCAACTCGACTGCACATGCGGGAGCGAGCGCCTCGGCCGGATCACCCCCACAAGCCTCTGCAGCGGCGAGGCAAAGGACAGGTCGCAAGCGCTTGCCGCCAGAAAAGACGCTGTAACGCATCGCGGCATGGATCGTGAGTGGGCGTTGCTTCGCCTTCGGCAAAAAGGCATCAAGGGCTTGATCAACTTCCGCAGCGCGGGCGGCGAGGTAGCTCTTGAGGTTCATGGCGTGATCGGTTTTATTAGATCGTTAGAGAATCTCGGCGATCTGCACGGCGTTTAGCGCAGCGCCTTTGCGGACTTGGTCGCCCACGACCCAGAGGTCGAGCGCGTCATCTAACACCAAGTTCTTGCGGATGCGGCCGACCAAGCAGTCGTCTTTGCCGGTGGTGTCGAGCGGCACAGGAAAAATTTTGTTGGCTGGATCGTCCGATACTTGGATTCCCGGCTTTCCCGCATAGGCAGCCCGCGCGAGATCGGCGTCGACGGGGCGCTCGAATTGTGCGGTGATCGAGACCGAGTGTGACCGGTACACTGGCACGCGCACACAGGTACAGGACACCTTCAGTTCGGGGAGGCCCATGATTTTTCGACCTTCATGGAGCATCTTGAGTTCTTCCTTGGTGTAGCCGTTGTCGGTGAAGGCATCGACTTGGGGGATCACGTTGAAGGCGATCTGGCGCGGGTAGACCTTAGGAGAAAATGGCTGACCGGTGGCGATCGCTTGCATTTGTTCCTCGAGCTCGATGATGCCCTGTGCGCCCGAGCCAGAGACAGCTTGATAGGTCGAGGCGATGATCGCCTTGAGGCCGAAGGCTTGGTGCAAGGGTGCAAGCGCCATCAGCGAAATGATGGTGGTGCAGTTGGGATTTGCGATGATCCCGCGCGGGCGGTTCCTCGCGGCCTCGGGGTTGATCTCAGGGACCACCAGTGGCACATCCGCGTCCATGCGGAAGGCGGAAGAATTGTCGATCACCACGGCACCAGCGGCTGCGGCCGACGGGCCGAACTCGAGGGAAATCCCGCCGCCTGCGCTGAACAGCGCGATGTCCACCCCCGCGAACGAGTCATGGGTGAGTTCCTCGACCACGATTTCTTGGCCGCGGAAGGTCATGGTTTTTCCGGCCGACCGCGCGGAGGCGAGCAGGGTGAGTTTTGCCAATGGGAAATTTCGTTGCTCGAGGCACAGGAGCATCTCGACTCCAACGGCACCCGTCGCACCAACGATCGCTACATGAGGATGATTCATTTTAAAAACCGGCAACTTTTTCCGCCGGGCTTCGGAGCATACTGGCTTCCAGCTCGCTGGCAATAGCTTCGTTTCTTCGCCCAGCGGGATAGGTGGCAGGAGGATTTTTGGACATGTGGGTTTGCCAAGTCGGGGGTGGCTGTACTAGCGTCGTGCGGATGGTGGTGGGACTCACGTTACAGGCAGCACAGGGTTGGTTAGAATTGGGACTGGCTGACGAGGCTTTGTACGAGTTGGAATGCCTGCCGCTGGAGGTTCAGCACCGGCGTGAGGCGCTCGAGTTAAAGTTGGCGGGGCAAATGGAGCTGCAGGACTGGAATGCCGCATCGGAAACCGCTCGGCTGCTTTGCCTGAAGGTGGAAGATGAACCGGAGTTCTTCCTGCAGGCGGCTTTTTGTCTGCACGAAACCGGCGACACGCTTGCCGCCTGCAATCATTTGCTGCGTGGGCCCAAGGCTTTGTTCGAAATGGCGGTTTTTCACTACAATCTTGCTTGCTATCTCTGGACGTTGGGCGAAGGGTCCCGCGCCCGTAGTCACCTCAAGCAGGCAATTGCAATGGATCAGTCGTTCATCGAGTCCGCGCGAACGGATCGTGATTTAATTGGCATTGATCTTGCTTAAATGGTCGCTGCGGTGGGGAAAAAATTGCAAGCGGGAGCAACTCAATCATGAAATTCAATCGAGCCAAATCACGACCATTTGTTCATCACAACGACCCATGGGTGGTCAATCGCTTGAGTCGTGTTTTCGTCGTGTTCGGGCTGAATCTCTGGGTTTTTCTGGGGTTGCAGATGATCTCTTCGGTCTTTTTGGGTAAGTTGATCGCTCCTCATTTGCACCTGCCACTGTTAGGCATCGCGGTGGGCCATCTTGGTTTCTGTCTGATTGCTGATTTCAGCGTCTACCTGATCTACAAAGGCAGGAGGAGTGTTGAATTTGTCCCTGGGGCCTTCGTGGCCGGACTTTTGACGATTGCTCCAGCGGTCATTCTTTTTATCGCCGCTCGCATCGGCAAAATCATCGGGGTGATTTGATCCAATGAGCCGGTGGGTTGGCTACTCGATGTTCTGGACTTGTTCGCGGATTTTCTCGAGCTCGGTTTTTGCGACCACGATGGCTTGCGCGATGTTGGCATCGTTGGCCTTGGAGCCGATGGTGTTGAATTCGCGGAAGAGCTCTTGGCAGAGGAAGTCCAAGGCGCGTCCTGGTGGTTCGTTGGCATCGAGGTATTCGTGAAACTTGGCGAAGTGCGAGTCGAGCCGAGTGAGTTCTTCGCTGATGTCGCAGCGGTCGGCGAACAATGCGATTTCCTTGGCCACGCGTTCTTCAGTGGGGTCAAGGTCAAGCCCTGCGTCGCTGAGGCGCTTGAGGAGGAGTTCGCGTTGGCGAGCGGGTCGGTCGGATGCACCGCTGGCGATCGTGCGAGTGAGCGAAGCGAGTGTTTCAAGTCGCGCGAAGAAGTCGGTCTTCAGGTGGCTCCCCTCGGATTCTCTCATGGCCGCCAGTTGCATCAGAGCGCTGGTCAGTGCTGGAGCGATCGCGAGCCATGCGGTGTCCGCATCGATCTCACTGGTGCCGATGTCGATGATCCCGGGCTGCCTGAGAAAGTCTGCGGCGGTGGGGAGGATCGGCTGGCCGATGGTGGCTCCAAGCTCCGCCAGTGCAGCAGAAAATGCCAAAGCGAGTGCGGGGTTGATTTTGAAATCTGCGGTGGTCCCTTGGGCGCGCTCGAGTTTGATCGAGACTTGGATGCGACCGCGTGAAACCACGGCTAAAACTGCATTGCGAATCCGGGCTTCGAGTTCGTTGAGTTCGCGAGGGACTTGAATGACGAGCTCCGCTTGTTTTCGGTTCACCGAGCTGATCTCCACCGTTGCGAGCCACGCGTCTGTCGCCGCTGAACCTCGGCCAAATCCTGTCATTGAATGCATGGCTGCAAGGTTCAAGGGTGACCGGGCATTGGTCAATCGGGAAGAAGGCGTGGGTGAAACCCGATATTTCACTCCGCCCGTGGAGGATCGCGGCTTTACCTTTTTCATTTTCATCCGACGCTATCCGCATGGCGAAGGTATTGGTGGGACTTTCAGGCGGCGTGGATAGCGCGGTCGCGGCGGCGCTTCTGGTCGAGCAGGGCCATGAGGTGGCTGCGGGGTACATGAAAAATTGGATCAACGACGAGGGGATTCCGGGGGATTGTCCGTGGGAGCAAGACATTGAAGACGCCCACGCGGTGGCAAAGTCGCTGGGCATCGAGTTTCGAGTGATCGATCTCATCGACTCTTACCGCGACCGGATTGTGGAGTTGCTGATCGACGGTTATCGCTCGGGCATCACGCCGAACCCCGACGTTTGGTGCAATCGTGAGATGAAATTCGGAGTGTTTCTCGATTACGCACTTTCGCAGGGATTTGAGCAAGTGGCTACCGGTCATTACGCGAGGCGGCGGACCTTGAGCGATGGCACCGCCGCCATTTTGCGCGGGGCGGATCCGAACAAGGACCAAAGTTATTTCCTCTCATTGCTGACCCAGCGGCAGGCGGGCTATGCGCTTTTTCCAACAGGGGAAATGCTCAAACCTGAGGTGCGGGAAGTCGCGCGGCGGTTCGCTCTTCCCGTTGCCGAGAAAAAAGACAGCCAAGGAATTTGCTTTCTCGGGCAGGTGAAGATGAGCGACTTTCTCCGGCACTATGTCGCGGATTCGCCGGGCGAAATCGTCGATCCCGCTGGGGTTGTGCTTGGCGAGCATCGCGGACTGCATCTTTACACGATCGGCCAGCGGAAGGGGCACGGCGTCGCATCGCCGCGTGAAGGCATGGCGTATGTGGTGGTCGGTAAGGATGCTGTTAGAAATCGATTGGTCGTCGGTTGGGACACTCCGGAATCCGCTGGGCTTTATGCGCAGGAATGCACGGTCGGGACTCTAACAGCTCTCAACGAACCGGTGGGCGCATGGCGGAGGGTCGATGCGCAACCAAGGTACCGCGCGAAGGCCGAACCTGCGGTCGTGGAGCAGATCGAGGATGGAAAAATCCGACTCAGATTTCACCGGCCTCAGCGGGCGATCGTCGCGGGGCAGATTTGTGCATTCTACGACGGCGGTCGCCTGTTAGGCGGCGGAGTTTTTGAGACGGCGGATGGCGTGGGGAGGTGAAGCGGAAATGCGGAATGGTTCCGCAAGAGGTGCGCTTCAGCCGCCGGTGCGAGGTGGACGCTTTTTCTTCGATTCGGGCGTGACATCGCGCATGGTTGCGCCGCCATTTTGGCGTGCTTGTTGCATGCTGGATTGGCGTTCTGCCATGCGTTGGACGAAGGATTTTCCGCCGCCGTCGCGGGCTTTGAGTTCGGGCTCGGGGACCTTGTTCATGAGCCAGGTCTGGGCGATCGAGAAGATGTTCTGGGTGGTCCAGTAGAGCGCGAGGGCTGAGGCGAAGTTATAACAGAAGAAGAAAAACATGAGCGGCATGAACGTCATGATTTTCTGCTGCATTGCATCGCCCGTTTTGGGGGTCATGCGGATTTGCATGAAACTGCTGATCGCCATCACGATGGGGAGGATGTTCAGCGGGATGTTTCCGAGGAAGCTCAGGTGCATGAGCGTGTCCGGCTGGGAAAGGTCATCGACCCAAAGGAATCCATGGCCGCGGAGTTCCACCGCGTATTGAAGCATCCGATAGAATCCGAAGAACACGGGGATTTGAATGAACATCGGCAGGCAGCCACCCAGCGGGTTGATGCCGTATTTCCGATAGAGTCCCATCGTCTCCGTGTTGATCTTGTTCGGGTCGTCGGCGTACTTCTCCTTGATCTTGGCCATTTCCGGTTGGAGCTTGGCCATGCGCTTCATGGTGTGGGTGGACTTGGCGTGCAGTGGCCAGATCACCGTGCGGACCGTGATGGTGAGGAAAATGATGGCGAATCCCCATGATCCCGTTTTCGACAGGTGATCGAAGAGGTTGTGGTAGGTGTTGAGAAGCCAGTTGAGCGGGCGGGAGACGAACCAGAACCAGCCGTATTGCATCACGTCGCTCCAGCCATCGCCCCAGGCGGCGTCCATTTGGCGGAGCAGGCGGTTGTGCTTGGGGCCGATGAAAATCAAGTACTCCAGCGTCTTGGGTTCACCCGGTTTGAGAGTTGTGGCCGGAAGTTGGAGGCCTGCGTAGACCGAGCTCACAGGCTTCGCTTCGCCGTCCAGTCGGACTTGGGTGGATTTTGCCCAGAGCGATGCGATGGCGGGTTCCTTCGGGCGGAGCACCGTGGTGAAAAATTGGTTGGTCACCCCGGCGAGTTCTGTTGGTTTTTCGCCGCCACCGTGGATCGTGGATTGGGCGTCACTGAACATGCTGCCTTTGAATTTCGAGGCATCCTTGAAGTTGATGCTGCCATCTTCACGCCAGAAGAAGCCGGTTTGTTGGCTGACCTCGGATTGGTAGGATGGTGAGGCCTCGCCGAGAAAAATGCTCCATTGCCCGAGGTTGAGTGCGGTGGTGGCTGCGTTCTCGAGCGTGAGTTGGAAATCGAGCAAATAGGTTGAACCCGGTTTGGTGGATTTCACCAAGCTGAAGGTTTTTTTGACGATCAATCCCGAAGCGAGTTTGGCGATGTAAACTGCCTTTTTGCCTGCGATGGAATCCTCGGTCTTGTAGGTGTAGGGGATATTTTCGAGACTCTCGCCCGCACCTGCTAGACCGCCGATGGGTCCTAGATCGAAGTGATTGATTTGAACGAGTTCGGTTTTGCTGCCGACTTTGAATTGTTTTTTGAATTCGGCGTGTTTGATGCCGCCGCCGATGTTGCTCAGCGTGAAGATGACGTCTGTGCTTTCGAGCGTGGTCGTTTCTTCTTCGGTTGGGGCTGGGGGTGTCTCGACCGTGAGCCCCGCGGTGGTGGTGGTCGGCGCGCCCGTGTTAGCGACGGCTAGAGTTTTTTGGAGCGCCAGTTCGCGTTCGGCCACCTCGCGTTGCGCGATGTTGTTCTTGTTCGCGTAGTAGAGGTTGGCAGCCAGGAGGCTGCCGCAGAGGGCGAGAATGGCCCAAGTTTTTCGATCGTACATGGATTCGATGGGGAAAAGTTAGAAGGTGGTGGTGTGATGGTGACAGGAGCAGCCGTTTTTTCTTGGGCGCTGGGTTGCGGGCGACGGGACCGGATCGTGGCCGGAGCCGCCCCACGGGTGGCAGCGGAAAATGCGGCAGATGCCAAGCCATGAGCCTAGCAGTGGGCCATGAGTTTCGACGGACTCTAGAAAATAATGCGAGCAACTCGGTGAAAACCGGCATCCGGCACCGGGTCCAGCGGTGAATTTTAGCATCGGTCCAAGCACCCGCTGGTAGAAGCGGATCAGCAAACGAATCACGGCGGTGGTGAGATTTGAGATCATGCTTGTGATTGGGGGCGCGGGAAGAGCCCGAGCCGCTTGGCTTGGCGGACCCAGTCTTCCTCGAGCTCGGTGAAGGTCGCGGCTGCGGCGTTGGGGCGGGCGATGGTCACGAGGTAGCGGCGGAGTTCGGTGAATTCGGGAGCGTGAGCTTGCACGAGTGAGCGGAACCGGCGGCGAAGCAGGTTGCGGTCGTGGGCTTTGCCGCTTCGTTTGGTCGTGATGAAGCCCGTACGAAGCGTCGTGAGCGTAGGATCTGCCAGCGTGCTTAAAATGACAAACCGGCCGACTTTCGCCTGGCCGGTGTTTTTTACCCGCGCAAAGTCAGCGCGGTGAGTCATGCTGCCTGTCCGCGGGAGTCGCATGGTGGAGATGCTATCAACTCACGATGCGGAACCGAGGGGACACCTCAGTTACCGTGCTGCGTGGTGTGACGGCTGTATTGGATTTCGACGCCCTTCGGAACGAGGCGTTTGCGTCCTTTTTGGCGACGGCGGCGAAGGATGTCGCGGCCAGATTTGGTGGCCATGCGGGCTCGGAAGCCGAATTGGTTTTTCCGGGTGCGCTTGGATGGCTGATAGG
This sequence comes from Akkermansiaceae bacterium, assembly GCA_026461385.1. Classification (GTDB taxonomy): domain Bacteria; phylum Verrucomicrobiota; class Verrucomicrobiia; order Verrucomicrobiales; family Akkermansiaceae; genus Luteolibacter. The sequence goes on along the minus strand of JAPJNB010000135.1, from coordinate 4,309 downwards.
TGCGTTTGCTCATGGCTGGTGCCTCAAATAAAGGTTCGTAATCCGTCCGGGATGCGGCTCGGGGGGCGAACTCTATGCATCCAAAGCGGGTTGTCAACCCGGCAGTGGCATGAAAATGCGAATTTTTATGCGCCCGAACCGCCGCACATCCGAGCGACATCGAGAACCTCGGAGAGTTCGTCCGCAGTGAGCCCGAGATCGGCCAGTTGGTTTTCACAAATCTCTTGGACGGTTTTGCCGGAAACCAGTGCTTGTTTCGCGATGGCCGATGCACGGTCGTAGCCGATCCGTGGGGCCAGCGGGGTGACCATCGAGAGCGAGCGCCCGATGAATTGCTGGCACCGCGCTTCGTCGGCCTCGATGCCACGGACGCAGCGGGTGGAGAACGCGATGGCGGCACTCGCCATGAGCTGGATGGACTCTAGCAGGCAGGCGGCGAGCAGCGGCATCGAGACATTAAGCTCGAGAAATCCGCCCGCGCCGCACCACGTAATCGTCGTTTGATTTCCTGCGACGCGAGCGGCCACCATGGTGACGGATTCTGCCATGACTGGGTTTGTTTTTCCGGGCATGATCGAGGATCCGGGCTGGGTGGCCGGCAGGCGGATCTCCCCGAGGCCACAACGAGGGCCCGAAGCAAGCAGCCGGATGTCCGAGGCGATTTTGTGCAGTGAAACGGCGATGGTCGCCAGTTGGCCATGGGCTTCGACGCAGGCGTCCTTGGCCGATTGTGCTTCGAAGTGGTTTTCGGTTTCGCGGAATGGGATGCCGGTTGCCGCCTCCAAGCGCGAGATGATCTTCGCGGCGAAATCGCGGTGGGTGTTCAGCCCGTTGCCGATGGCCGTGCCGCCGATGGGGAGCTCGATCAATGCGTCGGTCGCCTTCCACGCGCGGAGGACTGCGAGTTTGATTTGGTGTGCCCATGCGCCAAATTCATCACCGAGCCGCATGGGGGTGGCGTCCATCAGGTGGGTTCTGCCGATTTTGAAAATCGGGTGGAATTCTCGCGATTTCGCCAGCAAGCTCGCCGCCAAGTTTTCCAGCGAGGGGATCAGGTGGTTGCGGATTTCCCGCGCCGCCGCCAGATGGATCGCGGTGGGGAAGGTGTCGTTCGACGACTGGCCATGGTTGATGTGGTCATTGGGGTGGGCGGTCACTCCATCGCGGGCGCAGAGCTGGGCGATGACTTCGTTTACGTTCATATTCGTCGAGGTGCCGGAGCCGGTCTGGTAGATGTCGACGGGAAATTGATCATCGTGGCGTCCCTCAGCGATTTCGGCCGCCGCGCTGGCGATGGCAGAGGCGAGGGGTGCGGGGAGGAGGCCTAACTCTGCGTTGGTCTCGGCAGCCGCCATCTTGATGAGTCCGTAGGCGTGGATGAGCGGCGTGGGCAGGCGAGTCCCAGAGATCGGGAAATTGAGCACCGCGCGCTGGGTCGAGGCTCCGTAAAGCGCGCCGATCGGGACATCCATGTCGCCCATGGAATCGTGTTCCTTCCGTTGAGGGTGGGTTGGGTCGTTCATAGTGGGGGAGGGGGATGTGTGTAAAAAATATGCGGCGTCAGCATCGCCCGAGTTGGGCGGTTCTGCAAGTTCCGATCGGTGTACGGCGTGCTGGCTATTTCGCTTTTCCTTAGCGATTTGGTTTGGCTAAATCCTGCCCGACATGAGCGAAATCGTAATTCTATTTTCCGGACAGGGTGCCCAAAAAATCGGTATGGGCAAAGATTGGGTGGAATCGTCAGCAACTGCGCGCGCGATGGCGGAACAGGCGGATCGTGCCCTCGGGTTTTCCATTTCCTCGATCATGTTCGATGGCCCGGAAGATGAGTTGACCCGCACGTCACGCTGCCAACCGGCGCTCTACCTCCATGGTCTCATGGGACTCGCCTTGATTCGCGAGCGTTTGCCGAATCTTCTCCCCGTGGCGGCGGCCGGGCTTTCGTTAGGGGAATTTACGGCTCACGCGGCGGCAGGGACATTTTCCTTCGAGGATGGTCTGCGGCTCGTCGCGAGGCGCGGTGAGTTCATGGAACAGGCGTGTCAAGCGACCGAGGGCTCGATGGCGGCGCTCATCGGTGGAGAGGAGTCGCAAGTCCGTGCACTCGCCGCGGCAGTGGATGTCGACGTCGCGAATCTCAACGCGCCGGGGCAGATCGTACTCTCAGGGAGTGTGGCTGGCATCGATGCCGTGATCGCTCAGGCCAAGGACTTCGGGATTCGTCGGGCGATCAAGCTGAACGTCGCGGGAGCCTATCACTCACGGTTGATGCAAAGCGCGCAGGACCAACTCGCTGCAGAGTTGGCTACGGTATCGATTCAATCGCCCGCTCTGCCAGTCGTTTGCAATTTCGGTGCATCGGTCGTCTCCGACGCAGCGACGATCCGGAACATGCTTGAAAAACAAGTCACCGGCTCGGTTCGCTGGACGGAGTCGATCCAGCTGCTGATCTCTCAGGGCCACCGTCATTTCCTTGAGCTTGGTCCGGGCAAGGTCATCGCTGGCCTTGTGGCGAAGATCGACAAGAACGTGGTCGTTCATTCGGTCGAGGATGTGGCCTCGCTGGAGGCTGCGGTTCACGCACTGTAGTGAGGTGCTTTGGGCGCATGGCTTGGGGACTAATCCTCAAGTATTTCCCCAAGGGTCGCTATTCTGTAGAGCTAACCGATGAGGAGTTGGCTGTGATTCAGAACAAGCTAACAAGCTCAACTCGTGTCCTAGAACTGTTTTGGCTATACCTTTCTCAATGCCACTTTCGGGCCGCGCCACCCCAGATTGTGTTGGCTGTTTAAACCCTCCCACACCCAGCTTTTTATCCTAAAAAGGGAAAATGGCCGCGTTTGTGGAGCACCTCTGAGCGAGGATTTTAATTTCGAGGGTGGGTGGTCGCTAACAAGTCTATTTTCACCCGCTGAGGAGGAGCGAGGCCTCGTCTGGCAGGCCGAGTAGCCATTTCCCGCCTAGCCAGCGACGCAGCAAACGCGTCAATAGCAGCGTCTAATGCTGGTCTAGGCTCCATCGCTCCGTGATGGCGCGAATCTGATGCAACTCGTTGCTGATCTGGGTGACTACTTGGGCGATGAGGTCGCCTTTTTCGTGCACGAGGCTGACTTCAAGAGTGCAGTTCAAGTTCCCGCACACCGTATCATGCTGGAGCTGTTGCGATTGCCGGCCTTGTCGTAGGCATAGCTGTCGCCGAGTTCGGTGCCGTAGGTGCAGCGGTGAGATGAGTACGACTTATACCATTTAGTTAGTTATATTGTCGGAAGTCTTTTTTCCAAATAGCGTTTAGTTCGGAGAGCAGATATCCGTCGCCAATCAGACGGGTCACTCGCTTGGCGTCTTCCCAATACGGTTTGATCCGTTCGGTGATCTTTTCTTCGAGTTGATCGAGATCCGCCCAGTCCCGATTGCAGATCCCGTCCTTGACGATGTCCCACAGCTTTTCCACAGGATTGAGCTCGGGGCTGTAGGCGGGGAGAGTGATAATTCTCACATTCTCAGGCAGCGGCTCCTCGTCTTTTTTGTGGTGAAAGCCTGCGCCGTCTCCAATGACGATGTGGATGGCTGCGGGATCGTGTGCGGCGATTTGCCCGAGAAAACCTAAATCCCACTCCTTGTTGAGGGCCGGGGTGAAGAGGAATTCACTGCCGCTGCCGCCGACTTCCAACGCTCCGTAAAGATAGCCGTTTTGATAGCGGCGGCGCGAGGGAGCGATTGCCCGGACGCCGCGCAGGCACCACATCTTGCGCGTCAAGGGGTGAAGGCCGTAGCGCATTTCGTCATAGACCCACAGCCGGACCGGGCTGGCGACGGGGAGATAGAGTTTTTCCATTTTCTCAGCGAGAGTCACTCGGAAGGCGGCTTCGGCTGCGTGATCCTTTTGTGGGTTGCACGGGCGGGTCGCTTTGAGCCGCCCTGCGCACTTTCCCAGGTATTTATAGATGGTGGGTTCTTTCATATCGCCGAGGTCGAACTTGGATCCGAGCCAGTTCCAGGCATCGCGGGCAGTGCGCCAGGTGCCTTTCGCGAGTTCAGCAATCATGGCGTTTTCCATCTCGGGGGTGAGGCGGCTTTTGGGGCCGTTGCCTTTACCTTTGTTAAGGAGACCCTCGATTCCGCCGGCCCGGAACCGGTTGACCTATGTCTGGATGGTGGCCAATTCAAAATCCCAGACAAAAAGTAAGGTTTCCGCTTGTATCGCGGGCTGGGAGGGATAGGATGGGGGCATGAGTAGTAAGCGGTGGCTGTCGCCTTGGAAGGATTCGCGGGAAAAGCCGGTGATGTACCACTGCATCAGCCGGGTGGT
>JAPJNB010000134.1 GCA_026461385.1 Akkermansiaceae bacterium | reverse complement strand
TGCATACACAAACAACTCAAAATTTTGACTGTCGTGATTCTCGATATAGGGTGTTATGAATCTTGCAACTGGGTGATCACGCAGGTCCGGTGATACAAAGCCAACCCGCAATCGACGAGTATCCTTCTCTACACAGTTGGAAGGCGTTTCAGACTTGGGCAAATGTGCTGACGCGTGCAAAAATGACCATTTTCGATGACCATCGAAAAGAGCCATCGGGTCATGTCCCGGAAGATAATGGCTAATTAACAACAGACTGCTTCTTGCCTCATGCCAACCTGGATTAGCCTTCAGCACGCTTTGGTGAACCTCAATCGATTCGCTGATCATGCCGCACTCCTTCAGCACGGCTGCATAGTTAGCCAGCAACCGAATGTTTTCAGGTTGAATTTCTACACCCATTCGAAATGAGTCCAATGCTCCATCAAAATTGTCATTTGCGAGGTATGCAGCTCCAAGGCTGTTGTAGGCTTCAGCAAAATTAGTCTTTGCCGACACCGCTTTAAGCGCCCACTCAATCGCCATGGCATAGTTGCCCTCTCGATGAGCAATCAGACCCATAAGCTGGAGCGCAAGTGCATGTTTTGGCTTTTTCGAAAGCACCTTAGCACAAAATATTTTGGCTTTTGGCAATTCGCCCGTTTGATACCATTTTACAGCCACCTCATGATCATGGTTCGCGGACATGCTTTAGAATCAATTATGCCAAAAAGCCTGTCAACTCGCTATGGGAAAATCAAAGGCGTCCGAATTTATTAATTCGATTCCAAAATCCCAGACAAAAAGTGGACTCAACGGATGCGTGCGGCCGAAGTCAAAGAGAAGTTTCCGTTTGATTTTTTAGTGGAAGCTCCGGAAGCTCTCGGCATGGCAAAAGCGAAGGATGGTGAGCGGGTGGTGGTGAAGGTGTTTATTTACGGGATTCAGCCGCAGATTTGGCGGCGTTTTTCGATTTCCACGCAGGTCACGTTTGTTGAATTCAGTGATGCGCTGCAGTGCGTGATGGGCTGGGATAACAAGAGCCCCCATGAATTTCGTCACGGCAAGGGCAAGCGGCTTGTGGACGTAATCGGGCCCATCGGGCTGGAGGATCAAACGGCCGGTGAGTTTCAGGACGAGGCAGTTCTGACCGTTGCCGATTTCCTTGGGCGCCGCCAATTACCGATTCGCATCCTTTACCGCTACGATTTTGCGGACGAGTGGATTCATGAGATTGTTTTTGAGAAACGGGTAAGCGGCGAAGGGGGGCCGGAGGTGATGGAGGGAGCCCGCGCGTGCCCGCCGGAGGACTTTGGTGGGACGTTTCAGTACATGCAGGCACTGCATGGGGAAATCGAGTGGGCTCACCCGGGTTATGACCCCGAGGCTTTTGAGGCCGGGCAGGTAAATTTCGATGGCAAAAAGGCTGTGAAGAAAAAACGCTGAAGTCCTGGAAATCGGGCTTTACGTTTGGTTAGCCCCAATTTTTCCGACCAAGGACCTGATTCCAAATGAACTAGGCCTCAGGCTTCAGCCGGATGCCATGCTCCTCGATGGTGATTCTCTGCTGCTTCCAAAGCGCACCAGTGGCTTGTTTGAAGGTACGCTTGCTTACGCCGAGTTCCTCATGGATTTCCTCGGCAGAGCTGTGGTCGTGGAGAGACCAGAACCCGCCACGGGCCGCGAGTTCAGCGAGGATTTGAGATTCGAGGTTGTCCACTTTGCGGCGGCCTGCGGGGTGGAGGCTGAGGTCGATCTTGCCATCCGGCCGGATGGCGGCGATGTAGCCTTTAATGGTCTCGCCGGGTTGGAGATCTTGGAAGACATCGTTGGCAAAAATTAGGCCGCTGTGGGTGTGATTGATGATCGCCTTGTAGCCGAGGTCCGTCTTGCCAAAAATGATGAGATCCACTTCCTGGCCGAGGCTGAACGGGGGTGGCGTTCGATCCATGTGTCGGGCGATGCGCGTCGTGGCGATCAGGCGCCCGGTTTGCTCGTCGGTCATGACGTAGGCGATGTAATGGCGCCCGATTTCCATGCGGACCTTTTGTTCGCGAAACGGGACCATGAGATCCTTCGGGAGGCCCCAGTCGAGAAATGCTCCGATGGCGGTGACGGCGACACATTTTAGCCGAGCAAACTGGCCTGGCATCACCTTGGGTGCCTTCAAGGTGGCGACTGGGCGATCCTCGGAGTCGTGGTAAAGGAAGACATCGACCGCATCGCCGATCTGCCATTTGGTGGGCATTTCGCGGCGGGGAAGAAGGATTTCCCCGAGCTCGCCGCCATCGAGAAAAAGCCCGAAGGATTTCTCGTGGAGGATGACGAGAGGAGCGCGCGAGCCGATTTTTTGCATGGGTTGACCCTGAGCGTGTGCGGGCTGGGAGTCGATGCCGATCTCATGGCATGAGTGGAATCGCCGCTTGTATCGCGCGCCGTCGCGGAGCAATCTGTGGGCATGGAGAGTCACGAGTGGTTTGAAACGACCGAAGAAGGCAAGGTCTTTTACCGGGGGAATTATCAGGGAGGGAAGTGGACCGTGATGACCACCACCCAGAAGCGCAATCCGACATGGACCGACCTCAAACCGCCGTCCGAGGCGGTCTGGCGCGAACTGCGTGACGTGGTTTGGAAAAAGTATCAGCGGAAACGGTGCCCATGGGATCGGGTGGCCGATTTGGATAAGATGCTGGGCGACGAGCCCCTGCCGAAGCCCGGATCCTGATCGGTTTCGGGTGATTTACGCGACCACTTGGAGCGGGTCAGCGTGCATTGAGATTCGGAAAGCTTGAAAATCTAGCGGTCTGGGCGGATGCTTTGCTGCGTGCCGGATTCGCTCTCACCCAACTGCCCGTCTGGAATTGCGTTGTTCGATCTGGATGGCACCCTGATTGCGTGGGATTGCCAGCTGTTGTTTCGGCATTTTGTCGTTCGCCGTGAGCCATGGCGGCGGGTTTTCCTCCTTGTCTTCCTCGCGTTTCTTCCGCTGGCTGGGGTGTTGGGGGCAGGTGTCATGAAGCGGGTCTTTCACAGCTACTTGTGGAAGATCGAACCGATGACACTCGCGTGTTACGCACGGGAATTCGCGGCCAGTCTGATGCCCTCGATTTATCCGGAGCTGCGAGAGAAGTTAGAAAATCATCGAGCGCAAGGGCATTTTCTCATCCTTGCTTCCGCTAGCCCAGAGTTTTATGTGCTAGAAATCGGTCGGGCTCTTGGGTTTGATCTTGTGCTGGGCACGCCAATCGAATTCGGGGCGTTTTTTCCGGACATGGAAAATCACAAGGGCGCGGCAAAGGTCGAGCGATTGGAGCGAGTTTTGCCCGCGGAGTATTTTCAGAATGGGAAACTCCAGCGCTGTGTCGGATACACCGACAGTACCGCAGATCTACCGATGTTAGAGCTCTGCCAAGCTGCGGTTGTGGTCAATCCATCGCCCAAGCTTGAGGTGGTTGCCGAGCGGCGTGGGTGGGAGATTCTGCGGCCAGAGCGGCCATGGAAATCACGGGTTGGCTATGCCATTCGCGCGATTGCCTTGCTGGTGGGATGGTGAATTCTGTTAGAATTTCACCCATTCTGGATGCAGTGATTAGAGCTCGATTTGAAAAAAATCGCGCATGACTTCTCGGTAGACGTCGCGTTTGAAGTCCGGCAGCCAATCGAGATCGAACTCCTGAGGAAGAATCCAGCGGTAGGCGCGGAATTCCTGTTGTTTCTGCTTCACGTTCACCGGCGGAGCATCTGATTTCAGACGGCAGAGAAAGTACGTTTGCTCTTGGCCATGGTTGCCGTGTTTGCGGAGCTTTTTCCCGCGGACTTGCTCTGGATAGAGATAGCGGTAGCCCTCGCGGCGACCCATGATCTCGTAGTGTGAAGCGTTTAGGCCGATTTCCTCGCGGACCTCGCGGAAGAGGGCCTCTTCTAGGGATTCGCCGGCGTCCACGCCACCCTGTGGAAACTGCCACGCGCCAGGGAGAGTCAGGCGCTCGCAAATGAGCAGATTTCCCACAGAATTCACCACCAGTGCTGCCACGTTTGGACGGTAATGGACCATGGCAAATAGAATGTCACAATTGGATGGTGTGACAACCCTTTATGTCACTACTTCAGCCATACCGATTTCAGGTAGGGCTCATCGGTGAAATCGGTGGGCATTTCTGCGTGGCGTGCGCCCATCGCGTGGCGGGTGGCGCTACGGAGTTGTTTTTGGAAATCATTTAAGCCGAGGCTCCGGCAGTTTGTTGAGCAGAGCAGCCATCCGCCGGGCGCAAGGACCTCTGCGGCAAGTGCGGCGAGTTCACCGAAATTTTCTTCGACGCGGAAGACGTGGCCTTTTTCGTCGCGCGAAAACGTGGGTGGATCGAGCACGATGCCGTCGAAGGTGCGGCCTTGTTTGGCGAAGCGGCGGAGCCAGTGGAAGGTGTCGCCTTTGCAGAAGTGATGGGCGGCGGGGTCGAGTGCGTTGTGAGAAAAATTTCGCTTCGCCCAATCAAGATACGGTTGTGAGAGGTCGAGCGTCGTTGTTTCCGCGCCGGCAAGTGCGCCAGCGACTGAGAAAGCGCCGGTGTAGGCAAACGTGTTGAGCAGGCGCATTCCGGGTGCCACCCACTGGCGGACCTCTGCGCGGTTATCGCGCTGGTCGAGGAAGATCCCTTGTGAATAGCCCGACTGGAATGAGATCTCTGCGGCCATGCCATTTTCTAACATGAGGAAAGGTGCATCTACGGTCGGGCCAGAGAGGTGGGCGGGGGACTCCTTTTGATGCTGATCGAGTCGCTTCCAATAGCAGGAAATCCCTTGGTCTCGGATCCATTCCCGGACCCTGGGGTGCAGCGTTTCACCGGTCGTCGAGACCAACCAGTGGCCGGCGTAACTTTCCAGAATCAAGCCGGGCAAACCATCACCGGCGCCGTCGATGAGGCGCACGGCATTGGTTTCCGCCGTGAGAAGTGCGGCGCGCTTGGCGAGTGCATTTTCGAGAAGATGGACCATGAACGGAGGAAATTTATGCACGAAATGGCACGGCGACGAGGCTGATATTCGGCCATCGATGGGATTGCCATCATCGAGATCTCCTTCTACCCTGCGGACATCCATGACTTCACTTCACGACACTCTTGCCGCTGCGGTTACCGCAGGAAATCTTCTTGAATCTGCGAAATCTAACATCACTGCCTTGCTGGCTGGCACGACGAGCGAGATTGCGCCACGTGTCATTGATGAGTTGGTGAGTGCTGGAGCATGGGACGAGCTTAACGACCGATTTTTCAAGACCCTCGCGTTTGGAACGGGTGGGTTGCGCGGACGGACGATCGGTCGGGTAGTGACGGTCGCGGAGCAAGGGGCGGGTGGCCCGAATGGACGGCCAGAACATCCCTGCGAGGGCACCGCGACCATGAATTTCTACAACCTCAGCCGTGCGGTTCGTGGGTTGATCGCCTACGCCAAGCAATTCGCGGGTCCGGCTCGGAAGCCGGTGCTCGTTTTTGCGCATGACACGCGGCATTTTTCGCGGGATTTCGCGGAATTCTGCGCCAAGGTTTGTGCCGACCTTGGTGCTGATGCCTATCTTTTCGAAGGTGCCCGTTCGACGCCGCAGCTTTCCTTCGCGGTGCGCGAACTTCGCGCCGATGCCGGTGTGGTGCTCACCGCGAGTCACAATCCGTCGCACGACAACGGCTTCAAGGCGTATTTCAACGATGGCGCCCAGATCGTGGATGCCCATGCCGATGGCATCATCCGCGAGGTGAACGCGATCGCCACCGAGCACTACGACTCTGTGCCAGAAGCTGAGCGAGGAGCGATCACGCTGTTAGGTGCTGAAATGGACGCGCGCTATGTTGCGTTACTCAAGACCTTATTGCTCAAGCCGTCGTTGTTAGAAGGTGCTTCGACACGCATTGTTTTCACCAACTTGCACGGTACTGGCGGGCACATCAATGTGCCGATGTTGCGGGAATTTGGTTTCGATGTCCTGACGGTTCCGGAGCAGGACGTGCAAGACGGTCGGTTTCCCACGGTCGAGTCGCCCAACCCAGAAAATGCCCCTGCGCTGAAGATGGGCATCGAGTTGGCTGAGAAGTCCGGCGCGGAGATTGTCATCGGCACGGATCCAGATGCCGACCGAATGGGAGTAGCGGTGCGCGATGCGGCAGGAAAAATGGTTCTTCTGACGGGAAATCAGATTGGCTCACTGATGGCGTGGTATCGCTTGAAGACTTGTTTTGAGCTGGGTTGGTTGACGAATGCGAACCGCAACCGAGCGGTGCTGGTTAAGACTTACGTTACCACCGAGTTGCAGCATGCCATCGCCGATGGGTTCGGCGTGGGCATCGTAGATACTCTAACAGGATTTAAATACATCGCCGGCAAGTTGAGAAAATACGAGGAAGCGATTCCTGCCGACAAGAAGGGTGACTATCGCTCACTCACTCAGGCACAAACCCGTGCGCTGCGCCTCGAGTATTCCCGATTTTTCGTGTTTGGTGGTGAGGAAAGTTACGGTTATCTCGGCTCAGATGCGGTTCGCGACAAAGATGCAAATGGTGCGGCGCTCATGTTTGCCGAGGTGGCGGCCTATGCCAAATCCGTGGGTAAGACGCTGCCGGAGTTGATGGATGACGTTTACGCGCAATTTGGCTATTACCTTGAAATGGGCAAGTCGTTGGTCATGGAGGGTGCGGATGGTGCGGCCAAGATCCAAGCGCTTGCCAACTCGTACGCCGCGAATCCTCCGACTTTTGCCGATGGATCTGCAGTGCTCAGGATCCGCGACTTTGCGAAGCAAGATCTTTTCGATCAGGAAGGGGATCTTTTGCCGAAAGAAAAGATGTTGTTTGTCGACCTTGAAGATGGGCGTTCGTTTGCGGTTCGGCCATCGGGCACTGAGCCGAAGATCAAGTATTACCTCTTTGGCAAGCATGCGCCAGGTGGTTACCTTGCCGTGGCCAAATCCAGCGTGGCGGCCGGGCTCAGCAGCCTTTGGCAATGGATCGAGGCGGATGCCGCGCAGCGCTAGAGCATGCGGCTACGGGTGGTAAAAAAGTGCCGCCAGGGAATCCGCGGCAAGCACGGACAAACTACCGTTGCTCCGATCAAGGCCTGGCGGGGTTCGCTTGCCGAACCTCCACGGCCCCTGACAGCCCGAAAAGACAAGCGCAGGAGGAAGGAATCCGCAACGCATTTCTTGGGGCTGATGCAATTCCTGCCAATCTTGTCATCGCCGCGCATTGTGGGCCAAGTCCATTGGATCAAAAGGCCAAAAGGCGAGGGGATTCCACTTTAGTTTCACGGACGTACTGAAGCGACACCCTATTGCCACCCCAATCGGTCCCCACAATCCTTGATGCTGCGAGTAATCTTACATTTTGTCTGGGACAATGAATGTGTCTGGGACAATGAATGATGAATGGGACAATGTAAGACAATGAATGGTAGGCCAAGTCAATTGGATCAAATCCAAAGGCGAGGGGATTCCACTTCAGTTTTTAAGTTTCACGGACGTACTGAAGCGACACCCTATTGCCACCCCTATTGCCACCCCAATCGTTCTCCACAATCTCTGATTCTGCGGTGAATCTTGCATTTTGTCTGGGAAAATGAAGGCAAGGGCAAGGGCTTGGTTTTCCAGACCAAGCCGGCTACGGACGTTCCTTGCGATTCCCACGTGCTGCTGGCGCGGTATCTGTAGGATATTTGCGCGGTTTGATGCAAAAACGCGTGCAAGCGGCCGCAGTTCATGGTTTCAACCCATGAGTGAATGGTCGTGCAGTGCAATTGGATGGGCTAAGGGCAGTCGCGATTCTGGCGATTTGCTGGGACCATTGGTGCCCTTTGGGCTGGCATCGGTTTTTTCCATTCGAGGTGTTCTTGTTTTTCTTTCTCGTGCTGACGGGGTACCTGATCACCGGTTCGTTGCTCCGCGAGCGGGATCGGTTTGAAATGTTGGGCGGGCCGTGGCGGCTCGAGGCCTTAAAAAACTATCAGATCCGGCGGGGGTTGCGGATTTTGGCACCCTACTACGTGGCGTTGGGTTTGGCGTGGTTGCTATGGGCCCCGGATGTTCACGCGGCGCTCGGCTGGTACGTCCTGCAGCTTTCAAACATCCACATGGCATGCTTGGGGTATTGGCCGATGGGCACCAACCATTTTTGGTCTTTGGCCATGCAGCATCAATTTTACCTAATGTGGCCGTTTGTGATTTGGTTCCTTCCGAGGAGGGCAATGCTCGCGACGATCCTGGTGTTCACGGCCGTAGCGCCTTTGTCGCGGATGTTTCAAGATAGCATCCTGCAAAACGTGCCATGGCGGCATCTTTTGACTTGGGCGTCATTTGATTACTTCGGGGTGGGCGCTTTGTTTGCGCTTGCGGTGCACCGAGGCATGTCCATGGAGAGCCGTGGGCTGCGCGTGGTAGCCGTGGCGGCGGTTGCGGGCTACGCGGCCATTTTTGGTGCTCATTCGCTGGGCTGGGGCACTTGGGGGCTGCGGTCCTTCCAGCAAACTCTGCTGGCGGTGGGGCTTTGCGGTCTCATTGCGTGCGGATCGGTCGGATTTTCAGGAATCTTAGAGAGTGTGCTCGAGCATCCAATCCTTCAAAGGATCGGTCGGGTATCTTACGGGATTTACTTGTTCCACAATCTTGCGCCATTGGTCGCAGGAAAAATTTTCTGGTTTTTGTGGGGTGATGATTTTGGCAACTGGGCGGGAGTGGCTCTGAGGATGGTTGCGTTTGCGGGCGTGACGTGGGGGTTGGCATGGGCGTCGTGGCGCTGGATCGAGCAACCCTTGCAGGGGGTTCGCGCCAAACTGGCTGCTCGCTGAATTCCGGCTGTGGGGGTGGTGAGTCTCGCGTTGGGCGGTTCATTTTTTGGGGCGATGTTCGCTTGGGCCACGGAATTGTTCGCCGTTTGCGCAGGAGTCTCGACATTTTAGCGGAAATCCTGCATCATCAACTCCAACGTTTTGAAGACGCTTGCTCGTGCATGATCCGATCGAGCCGTCGCAGGTTGGTCAGCAATTCACCGATTCATTTCCTCGCATTTCCTAGAGACCTCCGACAGTATCGGTTCATCATTCATTCGTTACCATGGCTTCCTCTTTCCTGCCGACTCCATTCGCTCATCATTACGAGATCGCACCTGAATATGCGAAAAGCGTAGTCTATTTCTCCTGTGAGTTTGCCATCGACCAAAGCTTCAAAGTGTATTCGGGAGGGCTAGGATTTCTTGCGGGGTCCCACATGCGGTCCGCTGCGGATTTGCGCCAAAATCTTTGTGGGATTGGGATTCTCTGGACGTATGGCTACTACAATCAAGCCCGAGGGGAGGACCGCGAGTTGGCGGTTCAGTTCCGCCGCAAAGAATACGCTTTCCTCCAAGATACCGGAATTCGTTTCACTGTGCCCGTTCATGGCCATCCGGTTTGGGTGAAGGCCATGTTCCTCGCGGGGGATATCTTCAACACCGTGCCGATGTTTTTCCTCACCACGGACATTGAGGAAAACGATAGCTTATCGCGAGCCATTACGCACCGACTTTACGATCATGACCATTTGCGGCGTGTCGCCCAATACATCATTTTAGGAGCCGGGGGTGCGCGCTTGTTAGATGAACTTGGTGTGGATCCCGAGGTTTGGCATCTCAATGAAGCGCACGGCTTATCCGCAGCATTTCATCTTTATGAAAAGCACCTCAGCCTCGATGAGGTCAAAAAACGCTTGGTATTCACCACCCACACTCCGGAGGAGGCGGGAAACGAAAAGCACCCTTTGAGTTTGCTCTCGGATTTCTCGTTTTTCGGTAGCGTCAGTGAGGCGGAGGTTCGCCAGATCACTGGGATCGAAGGCGACGAGTTTAACCACACCCTCGCGGCGTTGCGGCTTGCCCGCATCGCGAATGGGGTCTCGAAACTTCACGGTGAGGTGGCCCGCCACATGTGGGAGAGTTTTCCTAACATCTGCGAAATCACCCACGTCACGAATGCGCAGAATAAAAAATACTGGGTGGATCATGGGCTGGAACATGCGCGGGTGCGAGGAGATGCCGAGGAATTGGTGCATCGCAAGCGGGAGCTGAAAGAGCGGCTTTTCCGAGTGGTGGCCGACCAAACGGGCAAGCTATTCAAGCCCAAGGTGTTGACCATCGTTTGGGCCCGGCGGTTTGCCGATTACAAGCGCCCCGATTTGATTGCGCGTGATGTCCGCCTGTTCCGTGAATTGCTGCAAAACAATGATTACCCAGTTCAGATCATTTGGGCGGGTAAGCCGTACCCATTTGATTATGCGGCGATCGATACTTTCAATCATTTGATTCGACTCACCAAAGACTACCCGAATGCGACGGTGCTGGTTGGATATGAACTCGAGCTTTCCCGGTTGTTGAAGAACGGCTCGGATGTTTGGTTAAATAACCCGGTGGTCACTCGCGAAGCTTCTGGAACATCAGGGATGTCTGCGGCCATGAATGCATCGATCAACCTCTCCACCTATGACGGGTGGATTTGTGAGTTCGCCCGTGATGGAGAAAACGCCTTCATCATTCCGCCTGCGGATGCGTCACTCACTCCCGGAGATCGGGATCGCCATGATTTGCTGGGTTTCTATCAGCTCATGAATGAAAAAATTCTACCAGTTTATTACGATCATCCAGAGGAGTGGAATCGAACGGTGTTAGCGGGAATGAATGATGTCGTTCCGTTCTTCGATGCGGACCGGATGGCGGACGAGTATTACAAAAAAATCTATGCATGAGTGGCGGCTCGTCCACGGGATGTCATTTTTATTTCAGCATGAATCCAAGTTCTCTGTTAGAATCGATTGCTGCCCTCATCGGCAGGGATAAAGTTGCCTCATCGGCAGATGCAATCGCGGCTCATTCTGCTGACAAGTGGTCGGCCAGTCATCCTCCTGACCTCGTGGTTTTTGCCGAGTCAACGGCTGATGTTTCGGCGGTTCTGCGATTTGCCAATGAGCGGAAAATTCCAGTTACGACCCGTGGTGCAGGTTATGGCTATGTGGGTGGTTGTGTCCCTGTTGAAGGTGGCATTGTGCTTTCCACCGTCCGGATGAATCGCATCTTGGGCATGCACCCAGAGGATGGGGTGGCGATCGTCCAGCCGGGGGTGATCACCAAGGATTTGCAGGATGCGGCTCATGCGGTGGGCTGGGAGTATCCTCCAGATCCTGCCTCCTTGAAGGAGTGCTCGATCGGCGGGAATGTGGCCACCAATGCGGGTGGTCCCCGGTGCTTGAAGTACGGTGTGACTCGCAGTTACATTTTAGGGTTAGAGGTCGTTCTTGCAAGTGGCGAAGTGCTTCGTACTGGTGGGCGGCTGCATAAAAATAAAACGGGCTTTGATCTGTTAGGTATTTTCACTGGTTCCGAGGGCATGCTGGGGGTGGTGACAGAGATCACCGTCCGCCTCATCCCGAAGCCCGTGAGTCGAGCGATGCTTGCTGCGATTTTTCCAGAGTTTGAAATGGCGGCCGCTGCGGTTCAGGCGATTCTCCATGCGGGGCACCTGCCATCTGCGTTGGAGATCACCGACAGCTTCACTCTAGCAGCGGCTCGGAAGAAACTTGGGGCGGACGTGTTCCCTCAAGGAAATGCTCACTTGATCGTCGAGGTCGATGGTCGTCCTGCGGCGGTTGTGGCGGAGATCGACGAGCTTCAGCGTTTGCTAGGTGAGGTGGGTGCGACCTTCATCGAGCGTGCTCCGGATGAGGCGTCCTGTGAGCGGATTTGGAAGTTGCGGCGTGAATTTTCGTTTTCGCTTCGCGATACGGGTCTAACCAAGCTAAACGAGGACATCGTCGTGCCGCGGTCCAAGCTGGTGGAGTTGGTGGCATTTGCTCGTCAGTTAGAGCAGGAAACGGGCATTCCGATCGCGTGCTTCGGCCATGCGGGAGACGGCAACATTCACACGAATCTAATGGTTCGTGATTATGAAAATCCTGAGGTGAGAGCTCATGCAGATGCGGTGCTCGATCGGCTTTTTTCGTGGGTTCTCGACCACGGTGGCGCGATTACGGGCGAGCACGGCGTCGGTCTGGCGAAGAAGCCATGGATCCGCAAGGCGCTTGGCGAGGTTTCCTACGCAAGTCACCGAGCCGTGAAAAGTGCGCTTGATCCGAATGGGATTCTCAACCCAGGGAAGTTCCTTTCCTTTCCCTGAGTTGGTCGATCGCCAAACATTCAGTCGGTGAGTGTGAGAGACGCGTACTCGCCATCTTTTCGGCGATAGACGATCGAGAGGGTGCCATGGCGGGAGTTTTTGAAGAGAACGAATGGTTTCTCTGAAAGCTCGAGCTGCATGATTGCGTCTTCTTTGAACATCGTTTTGATCGGATAGTTTTCTGGGTGGATCACCAGAGGGGTTGGGTCGAGGATCGCGTCTTCTGGGTGGTCGAGGGCCTCTTGGCCAAAGATGCGCTCTTCAAGATGACGGATCGACTCGTTTCGGTGTGGGCGATGTTGTTTGAGCAAGCGCGTTTTGTGTTTGCGCATTCTCCGAGCGATTTTCTCAATGGTTTCATCCAGAGCGGCGTACATGTCCTTACCTTCCGTCTGCGCTTCGATGGTGATGTGGTTTGCACAAAACAGGATGATTTCCGCGATGTGGCGGTTTTTTTGGACATCGAGAATTACCTTTGCCTCGATGATCCGCGGGTAGTCGAGGTGCAGTCCCTCAATTTTTTTGTTGGCATGACCGCGAAGCGAATCGGTCACTTGCTCGTGTCGCATCGTAACGGTGATCGGAAGATTGACGTTGGCGGTTTGCATGGTTTTCTTGAGTTTGAATTGGTTCAACGGAAGTCGGCTGGAAATGCCTTATCCGTCTACTACACTGAACCATAATTGATCCGAGCGCCATGCTCTTCTTTGGGAAATTTATGGCTCTCAGGGGGAAGGTGAGTTTTCCGCCGCAGGGGGGTAAGCCGTCCGCCTTATTTCGGGCGAGTGAGTTCCTCGAAGGTCGACCCTGGGGATCCTCCGGGAATCGGCTGGTCGAGTGGTGCGATGACCGCGTCTGAGAATAGATCTTTAAAGTTGTCCTTGGGTGAGGGAACGGAGCCTCCGAGGGTCACGGTCACCCAGCAATACCCTCCGCGGGCTTGCCCAAACGTCGCCTTAAGCCGCAAGCTTTTTGATTCATCAATTAAGACTTCAGGGATACCGACCTGCAAGTCACCTGAAAGGGTTTGATCCTCGGCGATGGAGAGGGTGCCGGTGAGTGCCATGCGGCCTTTGCTCTCGAGGTCGAGGTCACGAAGTGTCACCGAGTTGTTTTCACGGAGAAGAACTCCTCGGGCCTTGGCATTGAATTTGGGTTGCTTGAACCAAGTGCTTCTGAGGAGGGTTGATAGGTTTGAGAGGAAGGGGAACCCTTGGAGGGTGATGGCAGAATCGGCAGAATTCTGAAATGCAACTTCAAGGGTAACTTTTGGAGTGGCGGTCGGCAGGAATGAGAGCGTGTTGGAAATTGCAGAGGGAGGGGAATCGACCCGCCCGTTGACGAAGGTGGTCAGGGAGGGAAATCCAAGGGCGCTGATTTCCTGGGAATGGAGTTCGACTGCGAGGGTCGACCGATGTTCCGGTTCGTAGAGTGAAACCGCTCCTGAAAGTTCGAGTGAGCCAGATTTGTCCGCACTTTGGGAGAGGCGCATTCCGATGATTTGGGCGTTGTCGCCTTGAAGTTCGATGAGGGCGCGTTCCAAGTGAAGCTTTGGGCAGCCGGGGATGGTGAGCTCGCCTTGGTTCATGCGCAGTTGGGTGGGAGCGCTTGAGCCACTGGGGTAGAGCGAGCACTGGGATTTTAAGAGGCGGAGCATCGGGTTCTGGGTGGGCCCGATGGTGAGATCCAGTCTGGAGATCCGGTAGCATTTGAACTGGATGGGGATTTCTGCCGCCGACGGTTGGGTGTTTCGGGTGGGCTGGCCAAGGGTGGGGATCTGCAGCGCAAGAATTCCGGATGGAGCGGTGAATTCCTCGCCTACCATCGTATCTCCGAGGAAGCTGGATGGGAATACCTCAGCATTCGCCCCGTACATGATGAGATTTTTGAGGACATTGCCATCAGGCCAATCCAGTGAAATTTGCCCTGCATTGGCCGTTTTTGGGTTCATGCGGAATTGTCGCAAGTCCACCGAGGCTCCGGTCGATGTCGAGATTTTTTCGATGAGGTCCTTGCGGAATGATGTTCCGTTGACGTAGACCATTGCGATTCCGCCCCCAAGGATCAGCAGTAAGATGACTGCCATGATGACTGAAAGTTGAATGATGCGGTTCCGACGAGTTTTGATGCGTCGCTCTTTTTCGGGTTGTTTCGTCCGGCGTTTGCGTTTGCGGACGCGAAGGGCCTCGCTACCGTCAACGCGAGTGATCAATCTCCCGTCATCTGCGGCATCGGAGGAATGCTGCTTGAGACGTTCCATCATCTCATCAAATGAGTAGTTCTCAGGTTCGTGTTCGGGAGATTGCATCTGGTGAAAAGAGGGGGAAAATGGTGGAGGTGGTGCCTCAGCGGTCGCGGTAGCGATGGCCCGTGGGGTCCATGAGTTCAACGTTCACAAGGAAAACGATGGCGGTGGTGACGGGCTTCCTTGCCTTGGATTGGAATAGTCGCCCGACAATGGGGATGCCGCCTAGGATTGGGATTTGATCCTCCACATTCTGAACGCTTTCTTGCATCAGACCGCCGACCACCATGGTGGCTCCATCGGCGAGATCGACCGAGGACGAGATCGCTTGCTTGCTGAAGATCGGCATGAGGATGGCATTTTTGGTCAATTCGATCGTTTGCGAGCCAAGTATGGTTTGTTGGGTCGACCGAATTGGACTACCATAGTTTACAAATCCATCGAAGTCGCTGAATTTCGGGCTGAGGGTGACCGAGACGAAGTGTTTATCGGCGTCGGCCACTGGCAGGACCTCAAGAGTGATTCCGACATCCTTTTTCTGGAAGGCGGTTGGGGTGGCTGGGGTGACCGGGGAAGTTCCTCCGCCCGAGCCGACGCTGGTTGGGATTTCCGGTGGTTCATACTCTGTTGCGTACATGAACTCACGAACCATCCCGATCGAGGAAGCTTGGCCACTGCGGGTGACTACCGAAGGCTGAGCCATGATGTCGACTCCCGTTTTCTGATCCAGACCTCTCATGAGCATTTGGAATTTTGCCTTACTCAGGTTGCCGTAAACGCTTAGCACGCCCGGAGCGCGGTTGTTGGTCTGGGTGCCGGATTGATTGGTGAGCAAGTTGTCGATTGAGTCGGTTGAAATGGCATCGTCACCGCTGCGGTTGGCCGCGGTGATCGGGTTGCCTTTCACGCCGCCCGGTGGTGGGACGATATCGCTCAAGTCTCCGCCATTGCCTTGGGTTCCTCCAGAGAGGTTTAAGTTCGAGCCGCTCCCGCTGGACCCACCGAAGGTGGCGTTGTCGAGGAGCCAATCAAATCCAAGTTCTTGAAGCCGGGTTTGTTCGGCTTTGATCATGGTGACGCGGACGGCGATCATTACGGGGTCAGCCTTGGTGATCGTCTCGATGACTTGGGAAATGTAATCTTGGTTTGCGGTGGTGTTCACCACAATCAGCGTGTTGGTCGTTGGGCTATAATTTGCCGAGGCCCCCGTGGGGAAAGTGACCCCTTGGTTTGCAAGTGCCTCTTGGGCACTGAGGCGTTTTGGCAAGAGGCCTTTGGCCGCAGGAGCGGCATCAAAGGGATCAGTCGCCGCCGATGCGCCTTCGCCGCTGCTCAGATTGCTGAGGAAGTCTGGAGGCACTCGATACGTGCGGGAGATCAGCTCGGCAGACGCAGATCCCGGAGGGGAAATGATCACGGAAAAGTCATCGGTGGTGTAGGTCGTGCGGGTGGTTTCCGTGATGTATTTGAGAGCCTGAGAAAGTGGCACGTTGGTGAGTCTGAGGTCGAAGCGGAGTCGAGAAACCCGGGCGGCGGCTGGAGAATCAGGCGATCCCAAATTGACCGTGAAATTCACCCCTTTCTGCGCGGGGTCTTGCTCGAACGTGTCGTTTTCGCTGGCACGGAGCCGCAAGAAGTCGAGGGCCTCGCTGAGGGAAACTTGGTCGAGCATGATCTTGGGGATCATGATTCGTTCGATCTTATTTTTCACTGACAGCTTGAAAGATTCTGAGCCAGAGCTGCCGGGGTCGGCGAGTGAAGGAACGTCTTCGGGCTTGGGAACTGCGAGTTCCCATTGGCTGTCAACTTGCCCAAGCAGCTCGGCCCGGGTATCGTCGTAGGCGGCTTTGTGGTATCCATTCTTTGCGGCTGCAACTTGCTCCATGCCGCGACGGGCTGCGGTGTTGGTGGGGTCGGTGCGCAGGACTTTTTCGTAGGTCGACACTGCTTCATCAAATTTCCCGAGCTGATATGCACCTTGCGCCGTGTAGAGCAATTGGCGCACGTCATCGACTTGTCTGGCGTGTTCCGCTGTGAGTGCTGGGTTGGTGCGGATTGGGTCGTCAAGTTCAGCGCGGAATGCGAGGGCTTCGGTGTTTTTTGGAGCGGCTGAAGCGTTCAGCACCTGATCAATGATGGCTCTTGCGGCAGCGAGGTCACCTTTGCGAGCGAGTTCGCGAGCTTGTTCGACTGAGGCTTGGGCGTACCGCTCGGTAGCGGCAGCATGCCACGCGGCATTGGCGGTGTCGTTAGGGATCAGATCACGAGCCCCTGCGTAGGCTTCAATGGCATCGGTGTATCTTCCAGCACGGTAAGCTTCGTCACCCTTCAAAAGGATTTCGTGGGCTTCGTCCATGGCCCCCTTGAGCGGGGTACTTTTGACTCCAGAGAGGTGGTTATTTCCCTGAGGCTCAGCGCCATGCAGCGGCAAGATCCAACAAGCGGACGCAATGATTGCAGCGTACCTGCGGAAATGAATAGTGGGTTTCAAGGTCTCCATGCGAATGTTCCGCCAATTCATAGGCAAACCGAGCGGCAAGCGTAAGCGTAAAATCCACAAAATTCATCTTTTTAGCTGCCAAGGAAACTCGAGCTGAACCTCAAAGCGCCGGCGTCGACATGGTTGCGGTCTCAGGTGAGGCGGAAGGCGGGTTTCGATGAGCTTGCGGATGTGGGTGATCAGCACAGGGATTGTGTTCATGTGATGAGTGTTCACATGAACTATTCCGAAGTCAAGCGGATGATTTCAATGAATTATTTGGCCTTGAAATTTTCCCTCGCGATGTTCGCATCTGATTGAATTTGAATTTGTAACGCATCGAGTGATGGGAATTTGGCTTCGGGACGCAGGTAGTTGAGGAATTGAATTTCCAAGTTTTTTCCGTAGAGATCATTATGGAAATCCAGGAGGTACACTTCCAGCGAGCGGGTCGTTCCGCCGACCGTTGGGCAGACTCCGATGTTTGCGACCCCGCCGACGATGGAACCGTCTGGGAGTCCCGCGCGTACGACCCAGACACCGCTTGGCGGCAGTTGTGCGTCGACCGTCCGAAGATTTGCAGTGGGGAACCCGATGGTTCGGCCGAGTTTTTTGCCTTCCACGACATCGCCCGTGACCGTGAAGGGGCGCCCTAACATTTGTTCGGCGGAGGCGAGATTGCCATCGCGGATTGCTTGGCGGATCCGGGTGCTGCTGATGCGCTCGCCCTCGTGCATCACGGGCGGTACGGCTTCGAGTCGAAACCCACGGATAGCGGATTCATTTTGGAGCATGGTCACGTCCCCGCCGCGATGATGTCCAAACCGCCAGTCTTCTCCAACCGCGATCGTTCGGACAGGTGCAGTTAGCAGTTTCGCGATGAATTCGGTCGCCTCCATGGCAGCGAGTTCTTGATCGAAATGCAGGGGAATCAAAAGTTGGACGCCGAGGCGGTTCATCACTTGCGCCTTGTGTTCCAGCGTTTCAAGTAGCGCGGATGGGGCCTTGGCGGGTGCGATCACCCGGATCGGATGTGGGTCGAATGTGAGAACTCCAGCAAGTCCTCCATCGCGGTTCGCAGCGTCCACCGCGCGCGCGATCACCGCCTGGTGGCCGAGGTGGACGCCATCGAAGACGCCCAAGGCGAGGTGCAGAGGGACACCTAGGGCCTGGAGGTCCTCAAGTTTTTTTCGAATCAGCACGGCCTAGGAATAGAGTCGCCACAGGACATCATCAAGTCAAACGCTCGGATGCCTCGGTGGTTTTGGTGAGGATTTCCCGCAGCCACAGCCTTTGGCGCAACTGGATTTTTTCTTTGGCCGTGCGAGCCCGACGAGAAAGAAGGTGATGGTGAGCGCGACGACACCCGCCGCTGCGAGGGTTTGCCAATGTTCTAACATGTTAGTATCCGATGAGTTTGCCGACTTGGAAAATGACGAGTGCGGCGGCATAGGCGAAGCCCGTCATGAAGAGGAATTGTCCGAGGGCCCATTTCCATGATCCAGACTCACGCGCGACGACGGCGGTGGTGGGGAGGCATTGCATCGCGTAGATAAAAAACACAAGCAATGAAACCAGTGAAAGTGGCGTGAAGATCCGGCGTCCATCCGGCCAACTGGCGCTTGCGAGGCGATCACGCAGCAGCTTGCGTGTTGCTTCCGGATCGTGAGTTTCCTCGACCCGATAGAGAATGGCCATGGATGAAACAAATACCTCACGCGCGGCAAACGAGGTAAGAATGGCCGTGCCGATGCGACCGTCGAATCCGAGGGGTTTGACGGCGGGTTCGATGATCGCTCCGATGCGTCCCATCGCGCTGTGAGTCAAGGCATCTGCGGCGTCGCCAGTGGCTGACTTGGGGTACGTGCTGAGTGCCCAAAGTAAAATCGACAAGCCAAGGATGAGCGTTCCCGCCTTTTTGACGAAGGAAAACGAGCGTTCAAACACGTGGCGAAAGATATAGTTCCACTGAGGTTTGCGATAGGGCGGAAGTTCTAACAGGAAATGCCCTGGGCTCGAATCTTTCCCGAGTCGGCCGCGTAGCAGCTTGGCGACCAAAAAGGCGGCTGAGGTGCCGAGTGCGTAGATCCCGAAGAGGACGAGTGCCTGTTTCCAAGTTCCTTCATGTTCGTGCAGCAGCAGTGGAACGATGAGAAAATACACCGGCAATCGTGCCGAACAGCTCATCCATGGGGCGATGAAAATCGTGACGAGTCGTTCCTTGGCGGAGTCGATCGTCCGTGTGGCCATGATGCCAGGAATCGCGCAGGCATACGAGCTGAACAGCGGAAGAAACGCTTTGCCGCTGAGGCCGACCTTCGCCATGACGCTGTCCATGAGATACGCAGCGCGCGCCATGTACCCCGAACTTTCTAACAGTCCGATGAAGAAAAACAGCAGTCCGATTTGTGGCAGGAACGTCAGCACCCCGCCGACGCCGCCGATGACGCCATCGACCACGAGCGAGCGGAAGTCGCCCTCGCTCATCGTGGTGTTGATCCATGCGGCGAACGAACGTTGGCCTGACTCGATCCAGCCCATCGGGATTTGAGCGAACGAAAAAATTGCCCAGAACAGCGTGAAGAAAATCCCTAACAGAGCAATCCAGCCATAGACGGGATGGAGTAAAATCGCATCGATCTGGTCGGAGCGAGTTTGCTGGTGGGAATCGGGACGGCGTGCTGCTAGATCGCAAAGTCGGATGATGAGTGCGCGTCTTGATGCCGCTGGATTTTCAGATGAGTCGATCCAGCGAGGCTCCGCAGCGGTGGGAAATGGGAAGCGGAGTGCTTGCTTGAGCTCGATGATGCCGCGCTTGGCATTGGCCTGCATGGGTACGACTGGGATGCCGAGTTCCTCGGAGAGTTTCGCGGGGTCGAGGCGCAATCCTGCGCGTTCGGCGACGTCGACCATGTTGAGCGCGAGGATGCAGGGGATGCCGATTTCGAGCACTTGGAGGGCGAGTTGGAGGTGACGCTCGAGGTTGGAGGCATCGACCACGCAGACCACGAGATCGGGTTTGGATTCACCGGGGATGGCTCCTGTTAGAGCGTCGAGAGCGATTTTTTCATCGGGAGAATTTGCTCGCAGCGAGTAGCAACCTGGGAGATCCCAAACGCGGAGTTTGTGGCCGTGGGGCGTGTAGGTCTCGCCGGATTTGATCTCTACGGTGACGCCTGCGTAGTTACCAACCCGCTGGTTTGCGCCGGTGAGGGCGTTAAAAAGGGTGGTTTTACCAGCGTTGGGGTTGCCGATCAGAGCGATCGTCGATGGCGGGGCGGATGCTTGGTTCATGGCCAGTGCGCGAAAGGCGTCAGCCGATCGGGGAAACCAACACTTGCTCCGCCAGTTCGCGGCTGATCGCCATGCGGGTCCCGCAGATCGAGCAGATCAAATTTCTGCCGCCTGCCAGTTTGCGGACTTGCAGTTGTTCGCAGAAGCCGAGATCGCGGAGGCGTTCGCAGCCTGGGCCGCTCAAAACGCGGATTTTCACGTCACAGCCCACCTTGACCTGGTTCAAGGTCATGGCGCTATCGATTTCTAAATCGGTGGCAAGGAAGTGAGACATCCACCGCCAAGATCGCTAATTGAGACTGATTTGCAACAAGAAAAATCGAGTCTCTGGCGTGCGGGAGCTATTTGGGTGCTGAGGCTAGGGCGCCCTTCGTATTGGGTGCGTATTTCTTGACCCAATGTGCGAAGGTTTCTGGATTGAGGCCGAAGTTATAAACGCCCTTGGCGAGGGGATTTTCGTTGGCATCGACGAGGAAATACGTGGGAAAACTCATGGGACCGTACTTCTCGAGGAGATTTTTGAGCTCGCGTTTTTTGGTTTTACCGCCTGGCTCGAAATCCGCGACGAACAGGACGAGATTTTCGTCGGCAAACGTCTGGAAGGCATCTTTCGAGAAGACTTCTTTTTCCAGCTTCATGCTGACGGGGCTCCATGAGGTTCCGGTGCAAAGGATGAGAATCGGCAGCCCGGTGGCCTTCGCTTCCTCTTGCGCTTTTTCCATCCGCGTGAGCCATTTTGCGGTGCGGCTGGCAGGCAAGGTGGATTTCGCGAATTCGCGGTCAGCAGAGCAGAGCTTCGACTCCGCGACGGTGGTGAGCTTTCCGCTGCGCAACCGAAGGGTCACATTGGAGCCCTCCACCTTGACCAGTTCTGCCTCGAGGGTGGCACCCTCGGTATTCACCCAGGTGTGGTATTCGGCTTGCAGTGGGAGCGTGAGAAATGAGCACGCGAAGAGAACGTTGATGAGGGAAGGGGGATTCATACGCCGCAAAGGAATTCTAAAATGAGCCGCGAAGCAAGCAGATTTTCGCATCGTCTGCCATCGTCTGCCACGAGCGCTATTTGGCGGCCGAGGCTTTGGCGTCCTTCGGGTTGGGTGCGGCTTGCTTGACCCATTCTGCGAAGGATTTTGGGTTGATGCCGTCGTGATAACCGCCGCGGGCGAGACGAGTTCCGGTGGCATCGATGAGGAAATAGGTGGGGTACCCTTTGACCCCAAACTCCTCGGCGAGTTTCTTGAGCTCGCGGTTTTTGGTTTCACCGCCTGGTTCGAAATCCGCGATGAGCAGAACGAGATTTTCATCGGCAAACGACTTGAAGGCTTTTTCGGAGAAGACCTCTTTTTCCAACTTGATGCAGTAGGGGCACCATGATGTCCCGGTGAAAAGGATGAGAATCGGCAGCCCGGTGGCCTTCGCTTCCTCTTGCGCTTTTTCCATCCGAGTGAGCCATTTGGCTTTGCGGTTGGCGGGCAAGCTGGATTTCGCCTTTTCTTGGGGTTTGGCGGTGTTGGATCTCGCAAATTCGCGGTCAGCGGGGCAGAGCTTCGACTCCGCGAAGGTCGTGAGTTTTCCGCTGCGCAACCGAAGGGTCACATTGGAGCCCTCCACCTTGACGAGTTCTGCCTCGAGGGTGACACCCTCGGTATTCGACCAGTTGCGGTATTCGGCTTGCAGCGGGAGGTTGAGAAGCGCGAACGCGGAGAGAACATTGATGAAGGAAGGGATTTTCATACTTTGGAAGTCCTCTCTAAGATGAGCCGCGAAGCAAGCAGAATGGTGGCGCGTCTGCCGCGAACGCAACACGCGAGTTGAAATTTCGGGCAAGCAGGCTGATTTTTGCATTTCCCTCATCTGGTTTTGAAAGCCTAGGATGTCGGCATGAACGTATCACAACCACCACCGAAGAACATTGTTCTGATCGGTTTCATGGGGAGTGGGAAATCGACTGTCGGGCGAGAGCTGCATCAACGGCTCGGTTATTCGCTGGTGGACATGGATCAGGTCATCGAGCGACGGGCGGGCAAGTCGATTGCCGCGATTTTTGCGGTGGAGGGTGAAAAGGCCTTCCGTGACATGGAGACAGAATTGTTAGAGGAGTTGATGTTAGAGGTTCTCAAAGAAGAGGATGCGCCGCGTCGGATCATTTCGACGGGAGGCGGTGTGATTGGCTGCGAGCGAAATCGCGAACTTCTGCGCCGGCTTGGGTATGTCGTTTGGTTGCATGCGCCTCTTGCGGTGATCTTGGATCGGACGGGGAGAAATCGGGAGAGACCATTGCTTCACACGGAGGATCCCGTGGCCCGAGTTGAGGCGTTGTTGGCGTTGCGGAAGCCGCTTTACGCAGAGGCTGCGCACTTGCAGGTGGACACTGCGGGCTTGGATGCCTGCGAGTTGGCAACGGGGATTCTCGAGAGTGCACGGTATTTTTTCAGCGGTCATTGGTGATGAGTCCGGTGGATCAAATCAAGGCGTGGGCGGTGGAACTGGGGTTTGACGATTGCAGGATCGCGCCCGCCAAGGAGGCGACGCATGCCGAGCTTTTCCATGACTGGATCGGCGAGGGGAAGCACGGGGAAATGGCATGGATGGAGCGGAATCCGCAGCGGCGCTGTGACCCACGCGAGGTGTTGCCCGGGTGCCAGTCGGTCATTTGCCTGGCGCTGAACTACTATCCGGGCCGTAGTCCGTTTGCCGCTGGGCATGATGGCGGCTATCGGATTGCTCGCTACGCGTGGAATGAAGATTATCACGATCTCATCGAAAAGCGGTTGAAGGAGTTCGATGTGAAGTTGCAGGCGCTGGGGGGTGTGCAACGATTTTACGTCGATACGGGTCCGGTGTTAGAGCGTGACTTCGCAAGTGATGCGGGCCTCGGGTGGAATGGAAAATCCACGGTCCAGATTCACCGTCGGCTCGGAGCGTGGTTTTTTCTCGCCGAGTTGCTCACCACGCTTGATTTATCGCCGGATGCGCCCTCCACGGATCATTGTGGGAAATGCACCGCCTGCATCACCGCTTGCCCCACGCAGGCGATCACGGCACCTCGGCGGCTGGATGCGCGGCGCTGCGTCTCCTACCTCACGATCGAGCATAAGGGCTCGATTCCCGAGGAGTTCCGAGTGGCCATGGGCGACCGGATCTATGGTTGCGACGACTGCCTTGATGCTTGCCCGTGGAACCGCTTCGCCCATGAGTCGCGGGAAATCACCTTTCACGCAAGGGAGGCGGTGTTTGGAAATAGCCTAACGGATTTTCTCGCGCTCGATGAGGATGGCTTTCGTGCATTGTTCGCCAAGTCGCCGATCAAGCGGATCAAGCGTCCGCGTTTCCTGCGCAATGTCTGCGTTGCACTGGGCAACACGGGAACGGCGGATGACCTTCCCGCGCTTGAGCGAGCGGTCACTGACCCCGATCCATTGATCGCCGAGCACGCGGCCTGGGCGGTCGGGCAGATCGGAGCGCGGCTCGGTGAGTGATGATTCTCGGCGGGAGTGCTGAGATCAGATCTCCTTCATCGTGACGGGCTCGAATTTGGGAGCGAGCAAGTGGTTGATGATGAATGCGATGAGGTAAGCGGCGCCGCAAATTCCGAACAAGATGCCGTAGCCGGCGCTCGAGTTGTTTGTTTTCTCAAATTTGTCGAGCAACCACCCCACAAACACTTGGAAGCCCATCCCGCCGATGGCGCCCACCATCCCGCCGATGCCAATGAGCGATGCGACCGCCCGCTTCGGGAACAT
This sequence comes from Akkermansiaceae bacterium, assembly GCA_026461385.1. Lineage (GTDB taxonomy): Bacteria > Verrucomicrobiota > Verrucomicrobiia > Verrucomicrobiales > Akkermansiaceae > Luteolibacter. Next base: position 10,190 of record JAPJNB010000134.1, on the reverse strand, counting down.
GTCGGAAACGGTGGTGTAAACCGTTGCTGACCACGCTTGGTGCGCGGAACCAGCAAGGCCGATGAGCAAGACTGCGGACCAGTCGCCAAGCTTGGTCACGAAGATGATCGGCACGACCAAGACCGCGAATGCGAACATGCCGGTTTTGCGAGCCCGCGAGACGGACCATCCGCTCCGGATCATGTATCCGGTTAACCAGCCACCCGCGATGCTGAGGATCGTCACGATCACATAGATTGTCACCAAATGGACCCAGCTGTTCTTGATGTCGAGGTGGCGGGTTTTCTTGAAGAAGTCAGGAAGCCAACTGAGGAAAAACCACCAAACGGGGTCGGTGAGGAACTTGCTGGTGATGAATGACCACGCTTGGCGGTATTTCAAGACACTCAACCATGGCAGCGGCGCGCCGACGGCTTCGGCTGGATCGCTTTGGATGAGCGCAAGTTCCGCGGCATTGACCTCGGGGCGAGTCTCGGGATTTCCATACTTGGGGATCCAAAGAATCAACCAGAAAAATCCAGCCACACCGGCGATGACGAAGGTGGATTCCCAGCCCAACGCCCCTGCGAGAAATGGAACCATCAAGGGCGCGAAGATCGCACCGGCATTGGTTCCGGCGTTGAAGATGCTCGTGGCCAAGGCGCGTTCGCGGCGTGGGAACCACAGGGTGACGCCTTTGATGGCGGCAGGGAAATTTCCACCTTCCGCCAATCCGAGCAGCACCCGCGCTGCGAGGAATGCCACAAAAGCGCTCGGCACGATGAGCGTCACGGAATCGCCGGCCAACCACCCAAACGCCGAGGGCAACTTCATTTGCTTGCCGATGAGGAAAATGATCGGGGCGTGGAGGATTGCCGCGATGCTCCATGCGACGATCGAGAGCTGGTAGCCTTTTTTCACTCCCACGCGGTCGATGTAACGACCGAACCACAGCAAACCGATCGCGTAAGCACCTTGGAAAAATGAATTCACCCAGCCGTATTGGATGTTGGTCCAGCCGATGTCGTGATCGAGCATGGGCTTGAGCAATGAGAGGATTTGCCGGTCGATGTAGTTGATGGTGGTCGCGAAGAAAATCAAAGCGCAGACGAACCAGCGGTAACGAGATGGAGTGGCGGATGATGCAGTCATAGGGTTTGCGATGGGTTGGTTCACTCCGACCCATGGGAATCAAGGTGAGGGGGAAGGTTGTTGGGGCGATTCCCCGCTGGCAAGAATCAAAATGCAGCCTAACACTCCATCCGACAGACGGCGTGAATGCGCCAAGTCAGCCTTGGAGGGCGCGGAGAGCGCCACGCACGAGAGCTTCGGTGGGCGCTGCTGGGTCTGAATCCAGCACTTTTCGCACCGCCTTCCGGGCGTCGACCTGCTTGTATCCCAGCGCGATCAACGCCAATTCGGCATCGGCCACCGACGCGCTCACTTGGCCGGCGGCTGCGTCTTGCCAGGTTTCCGTCACGCCGACCTTGTCTTTGAGCTCGAGCACGATGCGCTCGGCGGTCTTTTTGCCCACGCCTTTCAGTTTGGAAAGTCCGGCAACATCTCCGGCCACCACCGCCTGTTTGAAGCGGGTCACGTCCATGCCGCTCAAGACCGAGATCGCCATCGTCGGGCCCACCCCACTGACCCGGTCGATCAATAGCAGAAAGACGTCGCGTTCTTCCTCGCTGGCGAAGCCGAACAATTTTTGCCCTAACTGGCTAAAATGCAGGTGCGTCCGCAGGTCAACTTCTAACCCCTCGGCGGCGTGCAGGCGGTCAAAGGTCGAGTGCGGGATGAAGACTTCGTAGCCAACACCATGCACATCCACCACCAAACGGTTAGGATAGGCCTCGATCACCTTGCCACGCAGTCTTGCAATCATCGCCGTCTAGCTTGCCTGCGGGTTTTCCTGCGTCAATGCCGATCCACCGGAATGTGGGTGGGCATTTCGGCCAACTTTTTCCGTCAGCGTTCGTCCTAACAACTCGCGATCCGGGTGATGGCGGCTGGATAGAGCCGATGTTCGACGATTTGAATTCTCGCGTGCAGCGATTCTGCCGTGTCGCTTGGCAGAATCGGCACGGCTTCCTGCAGGATGATCGGGCCGGTATCCATCCCGTCATCGACCAAATGCACCGTGCAGCCAGCCTCTTTGGCACCGGCGTTGAGTGCTTGTTTCCATGACTCCAAGCCGGGAAATGCAGGTAGCAAAGATGGGTGGATGTTGAGGATCCGCTCTGGGAAGGCATCCAACAGCGGGCGCTTCACTAGGCGCAGGAATCCCGCGAGGCACACCAACTCGACCCCGGCATCCTTGAGTTGTCGTGCGGTTTCGGCCTGCGACTCATCGGGGAATTTGGTTTGAAATCCCCCGCAATCGATCACGCCAGTGGCAATCCCCCGTATCCGAGCGCGCTCGAGGATGAAGGCCGCTGGGCGGTCCGACAGCACGAGCGCGATGCGGGCGTCAAGCGTCCCGGCATCGATTGCATCGAGGATCGCCTGCATGTTTGAACCCGACCCAGAACCAAGAACGCCCAGCACCATCATGCGCTTGGTTTAGGCGACTCACCGAAGCTGCCAAGCCCCAATTTTCAGAAACTCCGAAATCCACGAATTCACTGGATCGGGAGTTCGCGCTTGGAAACTCAAGCTCCAGCGATTATCCCCTTTTGCATGCACGACTCACGCATCGACGCGCTTGCCCGCCAATTGGTCCGTTACTCCACCGCTTTGAAGAAGGGTGAGAAAATCCTCATCGACCTCCACGATGTGCCCGATGCGATCGGCGTGGCGCTGATTCGCGAGGTCCGTGCGAGAGGCGCTTTGCCATTTGTTCGAGTGCATCAGTCGCGCGTGACCCGTGAAATGATGAGGGGCGCGGAGGACGGCCAATACGAAATCATCGCCAAGCACCTTCTCGCCGAGATGAAAGACATGGATGCCTACATCGCCCTCCGCGGGGGCGGTAACATCGCGGAGAATTCCGATGTGCCAGCCGAGCGCATGCGATTGGCGATGAAGCACATGCGTCCGGTGCTCGATCACCGAGTGAAGAAGACCAAGTGGTGCGTGCTGCGTTGGCCGAGTCCGTCGATGGCCCAGCAAGCGGGCATGAGCACCGAAGCGTTTGAGGACTTCTATTTCAAGGTTTGCCTGCTCGATTACAAGGCGTTGATCCCTGCGATGAACGCGCTCAAGAAGCTCATGGATAAGACCGAGGACGTCCACATCAAGGGCCCTGGCACCGATCTCCGATTTTCGATCAAAGGCATCAACGCGATCGCGTCTGGCGGCAATTACAATGTGCCCGATGGTGAAGTTTTCACCTCGCCCGTGCGTGATTCAGTCGAGGGCTACATCACCTACAACGCGCCGACGATCTATCAGGGGATCCCATTTGATGCCATCCGCCTTGAGTTCTCGAAGGGGAAAATCGTCAAGGCAGAGGCCGGTTCCAAGACCAAGGAGCTTAACAAAATTTTGGATAGTGACGAGGGAGCCCGCTACATCGGCGAGTTTGCGCTCGGATTTCACCCGTTCATTCTCCAGCCGATGCGCGACATTTTGTTCGACGAGAAAATTTGTGGGTCATTCCATTTCACGCCCGGACAAGCCTACGAAGAGGCGGACAATGGCAACCGCTCGCAAGTGCATTGGGACATGGTCAGCATCCAGCGCAAGGACTGGGGTGGCGGTGAGATTTACTTCGACGGCAAGTTGATTCGCAAGAACGGCGTTTTCACCGTGAAGGCGCTCGAAAAACTCAACGGCTAAGCGCGTTACGATTTCCATCGGTTTTTGCCTTTCCAACCCATCGCATCATCCTCTTTGATCTGTCAGCAACCATCCCGCATGAACCAACGCTCCAACGATCCACGCCCATTCAAACGCGCCATTCTCAAACTCAGCGGCGAGGCCCTTCGCGGAGCTGGCTCCCGAGATAACATTTCTCCTGAGATCGTCGACCGCATCGCTCTTGAGATCCGCGAGGCGGTGGAAGGCGGACTCCAACTCGGCGTGGTGGTGGGGGGTGGCAATTTTTGGCGTGGCGCGAGTGCTTCAGCCCGCGGGATGGATCGCGCGACGGCAGATTACGTCGGCATGCTTGCCACCGTGATGAATGCTTTGGCGCTTGAGGGCGCGCTCGAGCACCACGGCGTTTCCTGCGTCGTACAGTCGGCCATCGAGATGAAAAACGTCGCGGAGCCCTTCATCCGGCGCAAGGCGGAGAAGCAACTCGATGAAGGAAAAGTGGTGATTTTCGCAGCGGGCACGGGCAATCCGTTTTTCTCGACCGATACCACCGCCGCGCTGCGTGCGAGCGAAATGGGTGCCGATGTGATCCTCAAGGCGACTCAAGTCGATGGCGTCTATGACTCGGATCCGCGCCACAATCCGGATGCGGTCCGTTTTGAGACGGTGACCTTCCAACGCTGCCTTTCCGACCGCCTCAACGTGATGGATGCCACGGCCTTCAGCCTTTGCATGGACAACCACGTGCCGATCATCGTGTTTGATCTGGCACCTCCGGGAAATCTTTCTCACGCCTTGCGCGGCTTGCCGATCGGCACGCTGGTCCACGGTGAATGATTCCGCCACTCGAACTCTCAACCACCCGATTTCCCATGGATCCCGAAGAAGCGATTTTCGAAGTTGAAGAAGCGATGACCAAGTGCACCGAGTACCTCGTTCACGAGTTCTCCGGTGTGCGGACGGGCAAGGCAAGTCCGGCGCTCATCGAGAACCTCGACGTGCACGTACACGCATACGGTGCCATCTCCAAGCTCAAGAGCATAGCGGTCATCAGCTCGCCTGAACCGCGGATGTTGGTGGTGCAACCGTTTGACCCATCGACCACGCGCGACATCGAGCGGGCCATCCGCGAGTGCAAGCTCGGGCTCAATCCTGCTGCTGCCGACCGCTCGATCCGAGTTCCCATTCCCGAGCTTTCCGAGGAACGCCGGAAGGACATGGTCAAGATGATCAAACAACTTGCGGAAGAGGCGAAAGTCCGGCTCCGTGCGGCTCGCAAAGATGGCATGGACGCTGCCAAAAAAATGAAGGCGGACAATATCATCACCGAAGACGGACAAAAGGTCTTCGAAAAAGAAGTCCAAGACTTCACCAATAAGTTTGCCAAAAAAATCGATGATCTCGCCACCGCGAAGGAGGCCGATCTGATGAAGGTGTGATGCCCTTTGGATCTGCGAAGGGATTTGGGTCCTCGTGGGTCGCTGATGGTGCAGTGTGGCTCGGGAATTTTGTCGTGCGCATCGAATTTCTGCTTCACGCATGACGTTGCGGAGCGTAAAAAACTTCCCGACATGCCTGACTTTCAACGATTCACTGGAAAACTGATGTCCGCCAATCGCGGTGAAATTGCGATTCGCATTTTTCGTGCGGCAAACGAGTTGGGTCTAACTACCGTTTCGATTTTCGCGGAAGAAGATCGGTTTTCGATCCATCGGTTCAAGGCGGATGAAGCCTATCAACTGGATTCATCCAAAGGACCCGTCGGAGCCTATCTGGATGTCGAGGGCATTGTCACCTTGGCGAAGCAAAAAGGCGTGACGATGATTCACCCTGGCTATGGATTTCTATCAGAAAACGCGGCGTTCGCTCGGGCTTGCGCACGCGAGGGAATCACGTTCATTGGACCTTCGCCGGATTTGTTAGAAAACATGGGGGACAAGACGGCAGCACGAGCGCTTGCGCATCGTTTCAATGTGCCAACGCTTCCCGGTACCGAGGAGCCCATCACGGACTCAGATCAGGCTCTCACGGTGGCGCATGACATCGGGTTTCCGTTGATCATCAAGGCGGCATTCGGTGGGGGTGGGCGAGGCATGCGCGTGGTGGAGAAGCCCTCGCAGTTGCCGGGTCTGTTAGCCGAGGCTCAAAACGAGGCGCTCAATGCCTTCGGGAATTCCGCGGTTTTCCTTGAGCGCTATATTTCCCGAGCCAAGCACATCGAGGTTCAGATCCTCGGTGACCAACATGGCAACGTCGTCCATCTTCACGAGCGCGATTGCTCGGTGCAGCGGCGCTATCAGAAAGTCGTCGAGGTGGCACCCGCGATGCATCTCGACCCGCAGATTCGCAGTGAGCTTTGCGACGCGGCGGTCGTGTTGGCCAAGGGAATTGGCTATGACAATGCGGGCACGGTTGAGTTTCTCTACGACATGGACAAGTGCGACTGGTTCTTCATCGAGATGAATCCACGCATTCAAGTGGAGCACACGGTGACCGAGTGTGTCACGGGCATCGATTTGGTGCGCTCGCAAATTCTAGTGGCTGCGGGACACAAGCTCTTCGGTGAGGAGTTGGCGATCCCGCCACAAGCAGAGATTCCATGCAATGGCTTTGCCATTCAGTGCCGCGTCACCACCGAGGATCCAGAGAAAAACTTTTCGCCCGACTACGGCCGCATTCTCAATTATCGCTCGGCGGCCGGCTTCGGCATCCGCCTGGATGCCGCCTCGGGCGATGCGGGATCCGTGGTGACGCCATACTATGACTCGATGTTGGTGAAGGTCACCGCGATGGGCCGCGACTTCCCGATGGCGTGCCAAAGGATGGATCGCGCGCTTCGTGAATTCCGCATCCGCGGGGTGAAGACCAACATTCCGTTTCTCGAAAATGTGATCGCTGATGAGACGTTCCGCAGTGGACAGGCTCACACCAAGTTGATCGATACCAAGCCGGAGTTGTTTCATTTCAAACGCCGTCGCGACCGTGCCACCCGCACGCTTTCCTACTTGTCCGACATCACGTTGAACGGCAACCCAACCACCAAAGGATGGAAGCCCGGGGCGGTGATTCCAAAGGCGGTGGTGCCGAATTCCCATGCGATCGAACACCACGGGAAATTCCCCAAGGGCAGCCGCGACGTGCTCCTCGAGTTGGGCCCCGAGAAATTTGCCGAGTGGATCGTTGCCGAGAAACGCCTCTTGGTCACCGACACCACCCTGCGTGATGCTCACCAGTCTTTGATCGCCACCCGCATGCGCAGCTTCGACATGCTCCGCGTGGCGGAGGCGATCGCCCACCGCGTGCCAGAGATCTTCTCGCTAGAAATGTGGGGCGGCGCGACCTTCGACACCGCGATGCGCTTCCTCAGCGAGTGCCCATGGGAACGCCTGCGTCGCCTGCGTGAAAAGATCCCTAACATCTGTTTTCAAATGTTGTTCCGTGGCTCAAACGCGGTCGGCTATTCAAACTATCCGGACAACGTCGTCGCAGGCTTCGTCAAACACGCGGCGGACTCCGGCATGGATATTTTCCGGATTTTTGACTCGCTCAACTACCTGCCGAACATGCAGGTGGCGATGGAGGCCGTGCGCGATCATGGCAAGGCGATTTGCGAAGCGGCGATTTGCTATACCGGAGACATCACCGATTCTAACAGAGATAAGTATTCGCTGAAATACTATGTAGAAAAGGCCAAGGAGCTCGAGCGCATGGGCGCCCACATGCTGTGCATCAAGGACATGGCGGGCCTCTGCAAACCGCATGCGGCCTTCAAACTGGTCACCGCGCTGAAAGAGGAAATCGGCATCCCTGTGCACTTCCACACCCATGACACCTCGGGAATCAACGCGGCTTCGGTGCTCGCTGCCTCCAAGGCGGGTGTGGATGTCGTGGACCTCGCGATCGCATCGATGTCGGGCTCGACCTCGCAGCCGAATCTCAATTCCGTCGCCTCCGCGCTCGCGAAGACCGAACGTGACCCCGGACTCGATTTCGATTCGCTCAACGAGATTTCCGACTACTGGGAGCAGGTGTTAGAATTCTATCAGCCATTTGATTCGGCGCCGCGCTCGGGCACGGCGGAAGTTTATGAGCACGAGATGCCCGGCGGCCAATACACAAACTTGCGCGAGCAGGCAAACTCGATGGGTCTCGGACACCGCTGGCGTGAAATCGCTCGCACGTATGCGGAGGTGAATCAACTCTTCGGCGACATTGTCAAGGTCACTCCATCCTCGAAGGTGGTCGGTGACATGTGCATGTTTCTCGTGACCCGTGGCATCAAGGCGGCGGACGTGCCCAAAATTAAACCGGGCTCGATCGATTTCCCGGAAAGCGTGATCGACATGCTCGCGGGGGGTCTTGGTCAACCGGACGGCGGCTGGCCTGCGGACGTGCAGAAGGTGGTGCTCGGGAATCGCAAGGCCACCACCAAGCGCCCTGGTGAGCTCGCCGAGCCAATCGATCTTGATGCGACACGCATCGAGCTTTCCGCGAAACTCGGACGGCCCGCGAATGAGGATGACCTCTACTCGCACTTGATGTATCCTCAGGTGTTTGCTGATTTCATGGCATTTCGCGCGAAGTACGATGACCTTAGTGGTTTGCCATCACCGGCGTTTTTCTATGGGTTGCAAATCGGCGAGGAAATCGAAATTGAGATCGACACCGGAAAGATTCTCATCATCAAGCTCATCTCGATCGGTGAAGCAGACTCGGCGGGTCGCCGCGCATTTTTCTACGAGCTCAATGGAATGCCGCGTGAGTCGGTTGTAATCGATCAGTCGCTCAAATCGACGTCCAAGGCGTCGCGGGTGAAGGGTGAAGCAGGAAATCCAGCGCATGCCTGCGCACCGATTCCCGGGATGGTCACGGAGGTGGCGGTTTCACTCGGCCAAGAGGTCAAAGCGGGCGACAAGCTCATGGTCCTCGAGGCCATGAAGATGCTCACCACGGTCAGCGCCGGCGCAGATGGAGTGGTCGGAGAAATCCTCGTGAAGAAGGGCGAGCAGGTCGACAGCGATGATCTCGTGGTGATCCTTACGCTTGCGTGAGTGATGTTGCAGCTAGACTAGCAGTTAGAATGTTGCGGGGACTCTGCGGTTTTGCATCGTGGAAATCTCTTTGCAAGTATGCCCTGCTTGGAGGATTTTTGGGCGCCTGGTTTTTTTACGGCGCTGGCAGATTGATCGCGGCCGACAACTCGGATTTTCCGAGCGTGAGTGAATTGCCAGTGCGGGTGGAGATGCCGTCACCCCTCGTCTCTGCAGACGGGAGTCAAATCCGATCGTCGACTGAATGGTCGGCGCGGCGAGAGGAAATGAAACGCGTCCTCGAGCATTACGCGATCGGCCATCGAGCGCCCGCCCCCAGTGAGGTGGTCGCGAAAGATGTCACTCATGAGGTTCTAACAAAAAACGGAGTGGCGTGCAAGTGGGTGCGCTTGTCGTTTGGGGTCGAGCATGTGTTAGGGTTTGAGGTCGTGGTGATGGTTCCGCAGGAGACGGCGGTAATCAAAGCACCGTTTCCGACCGTGGTGATGCCGGTTTTTTCGGTGCCTCCGCGTGATGGGTCGTGGGATGAGATGGTGAAAACGATGGAGGAGCCCCTGCGGCGGGGGTACGCGGTGGTCGCGTTTGATTACCAACAATGCGGGCTCGATGCGGCGGGGCAGCGGCAATCCGGAGTTTTCCCAGCCGATCCGAACGCCGACTGGGGATGCTTGGCGGCATGGGCTTGGGGGATGTCGCGCTGTGTCGACTATCTGAAAAACCAGCCGTTTGCCGATTCTTCGAAGTTGATCGCGCTGGGTCACTCGCGCTTGGGAAAGGCAGCGTTGATCGCTGGAGCCTTCGATGAGCGTTTTGCTCTAACAGTTTCCGCGGGATCCGGTTGTGGCGGAACCGGTGCGTATCGTTTCAACGGGCAAGGCCGTGGCGGCAAGGAAGGCTTGGAGGATGTGGCGAAAAAATTCCCCCATTGGTTTGGCCCGCGGTTTGGAGAATTTTCGGGCAAGGTGGATCACTTGCCATGGGATCAACACTGGCTCATCGCCCTCGTCGCGCCTCGGTGCTTCATCGCGACGGATAGCCTCGACGACCCATACACGAGCGAAAATGCGCTAAGGCAGTCGTGCCAAGCGGCGCGGCCAGTCTATGAACTCCTCGGGGTGCCAGATCACCTCAGCGTGCATTTTCGGCCGGGAAAACACTTGCTTGCGCCCGAGGATTGGCGTGCGGCCCTCGATTTTGCGGACCAGCAGCTGCGGCGATGAATGGGCCTATCGCTTCTCCCTTGCCCATTGAGCCAGCACCGCTTAGCCTCCGAGGCCCTGCCGATGAACTCCAAACCTGTATTTCTCTACGACACAACCTTGCGTGATGGAACGCAGGGCGAAGGATTCCAGCTTTCCGGACTCGATAAACTCCGAATTGCGCAGCGCTTGGATGAGTTCG
>JAPJNB010000133.1 GCA_026461385.1 Akkermansiaceae bacterium | reverse complement strand
GCGTAATAGCGTCCGCCGGGAGTGTCCAGAGGCCAAGTTTCAGGTGGGTATTGAGGGGCGTTTTTCGACTCACCCACGGGGTTAACACAAATCAAGCTCACTGGAGCATTCATGACCTTGAGTTTACATCACTTGCCGCGTGCTGACGATCTTTCCATTTTCCTTTTTAGGCTGAAACCAAAAAGGCTTCGCCGATGACCACGTGGCCCGTCAGAACATTAGAATATTAGAATGTTAGAGAAAAGTCGTCGGCTTCCTCCCACGCAGGTAGTCTGCGGCTGACATTTTGCGCCCACCCTCGGGCTGGACATTCTCGATACGGAGCGCCCCATGGCCGCAACCGACAATCAATTCGTTGCCTTGATTCAAAAGTTCACCCGCCTTCAATGAGTGATCCGTCACGGTGGTGGGTGGAAAAATCTTCAACCGCTTTGCCCCACCCTCTTCGGTGGCAATCGCATAGGTCCCGGGCCACGGATCGAAGGCACGAATGCGCCGCTCAAGCGCGACGGCGCTCTGCGACCAGTCGATGCGACCATCCTCACGCTCCAATTTCGACACATGACTCGAAGCGGCCGCATCCTGCGGAAAGCGCAGCGCTGATCCCGCAGCAAGGCTCTTGAGCGTATCTTCTAACACCTGAGGCGATAAATCTGCTAGACGATCATGCAGGCTCCCCCCGGTCTCATCCGGCGCGATCGAAATGGATCTCGCAAGAATCACATCGCCCGCATCCAACTCACGGATGACGTGCATCGACGTCATTCCCGACTCCGCATCGCCCGCATCGATGGCTGCTTGAATGCACGCCGCGCCACGATACTTGGGCAGCAATGACGCATGCAGATTGATGATCGCCATTTTCGGCAAGGAGATCACATTCTTCCGCAGGATTTGACCGTAAGCCATGACGACGAGGACATCGGGCTCGAAAGCCGCCAATTCCTCGGCCACGTCGCCAATTTTCTCGGGCTGAAAGACCGGAATCCCCGCAGCGATCGCCTCCAACTTGATGCGAGGCGGTGTCATCGTCTGATGCCGCCCCGTGGGTTTGTCAGGCTGGGTCACCAAGGCCAATGGCGTTGGGCCGTGAACGAGCAAATGCCGAAAGGCAGGAAGCGCGATGTCGCCAGTCGCAATGAAGATGAGCCGCATGAGTTGAAAATTGAAAAATCCCGAAAGCCCGCCACGGTTGCATTTTTCCCGTTCTGCTGGCAAATGACACCGCTAGAATCGTTGAGAGAAAATCAAACGACAAGCTTTGATCACTTCCGCCACAGTGCGCCGCCCGCCCGCACTGCATCCAAATGCGCTGGAGGCTTTACTCGGAGAACTAAAACAGCGATGATTCAGACGTCTTATGGAAGCCAGTAGCGACGCATTCATCCGGTACCTTGCGACCGAACGCGGGCTTTCCGAGGCTTATCAGTGGTCGGTTCGCCAGACGCTGGATTCCCTCGCCAGATGGATGCGGACGAAAAATTTCGCGATGGCCGACCTCGGAACCGACGAACTTGCCGCATTTTTGGGGCACCGAAAGGATCATGGCTTGAGTGCCGCATCGCTGCGCATCGCGACCGTTCACCTGAAGGTTTTTTTCCGCTGGTTGTTGGAAAAGAACACCTTGGAGATGGACCCAGCAGAGCCATTGCTCGCTCCGCGCCCTGACCAAACCCTGCCGGAAACCCTCCACGCCACCGAACTGACCAAACTGCTCGAATCCATCGACCCCGCCCACCCACTCGGACGGCGCGACCTCGCGATTCTCGAGCTCTTTTATTCGTCTGGCCTGCGCTTGAGCGAGTTGTGCAAGGTGCGTCTCGAAATGATCGATTTCGAGGAAGGCTTCATCCGCGTGACCGGCAAAGGCGACAAAACCCGAGTCGTGCGCGTCGGCAACAAGGCCAGAGAGGCGATCGCGGATTACCTCAGCAACGAGCGCCCGAACCTCGTCACCCGGAAAACCTCGTCGCACCTTTTCATCAGCGTTCTGGGCACCGCGCTCTCGCCCGACCGCGTGCGCCAAATCGTAAAAGAACGGGCCGCAGCGGCAGGCATCGATCAAAATATCTACCCCCACCTGCTGCGCCATTCATTCGCCACCCACCTCCTGGAGGGCGGCGCCGACCTCAGGGTGATCCAAGAACTTTTAGGCCATGCCGATATTTCCACCACCCAGATTTACACGCACGTCGACCGCCAGCGTCTCAAGTCGGTGCACCGTCAGTTCCATCCCCGTGGCTAATTTGCGGGAAACAACGCAGCCCTACGCATCTCATTTCGGGCATTTCCTCGGATAAATGCTCAAAACCTCCTGACTCAAAACCTCCTGACTCACTGCCTCATTTCATTCTAGACCGACTCTCCCCTTGAAAACCTGCACTTCCCTGTTTATTTCTCGGCCGGTTCGCGAAACTTTCGGAACTTACCCTTTGCCATGAACGCTCTCAGCCGCTGCCTCAACACCTACTGGTCCTCTTCCATCGGAAAAAAAATCGTCGTGGCCGTCACCGGACTCGTTCTCGTCATTTTCCTCGCAGGCCACCTTTCTGGGAATCTCCTGATGTACGTCGGCCGCGACGCCTTCAACGAGTACGCCGCATTCCTTCACTCGATGCTGCATGGCGCCGGAGTCTGGATCGCACGGATCGTGTTGTTCCTGATGCTCTCCCTGCATGTGATCGGCACGATTTGCCTCACCCGCCAAAACCGCGCAAGTCGCCAAGCCTACGAATACAAGGCCACCATCCAGGCATCGAAATCATCGAGAATCATGATCCTTTCAGGCCTCACGATCCTCGCTTTCGTGATTTTTCACATCCTTCATTACACGGTCCGGGTCGATTCGAACTTGGCAAAAATCGGCGCGGAAGACCCCTATGAAATGGTGATCGTAGGGTTTAAAAGCCCGCTCGTAGTGCTTTTCTACGTGATTTCCATGACGCTGCTTTGCTCCCACCTTTCCCACGGAGTCGCTTCGATCTTTCAGACGCTTGGCCTGCGCTCAAAGAAAGCCCAAGGACTCATCAAACAATTCTCGATCGCCTACAGCCTCGTGATTTGGGCTGGCTTCATCTCAATCCCGATCTCCGTGCTCCTCGGCTTGTTGGCCTAATTCTTTTTTCGTCGGAAACTCCACTGCATTCACACCATGTCCATCGTCCTCGACAGCAAAATCCCGTCCGGCCCGCTTGATCAAAAATGGTCCAAGCACAAAATGGACTCCAAGCTCATCAACCCTGCAAACAAGCGGAAGTTCACGATCATCGTCGTTGGTTCCGGCCTCGCGGGTGGCTCTGCCGCTGCCTCACTCGCCGAGATGGGCTATCAGGTGAAATGCTTTTGCTATCAAGACAGCCCACGCCGCGCTCACTCGATCGCCGCACAGGGTGGCATCAACGCCGCCAAGAACTACCAAAACGACGGCGACTCAGTTCATCGCTTGTTCTACGACACCATCAAAGGCGGTGATTTCCGCTCTCGCGAAGGCAATGTCCGCCGCCTTGCCGAAGTCTCAAACTCGATCATCGACCAATGCGTCGCCCAAGGCGTGCCTTTCGCCCGTGAATATGGGGGTTTGCTCGACAACCGTTCATTCGGTGGCTCGCAAGTTTCCCGGACGTTTTATGCCCGCGGCCAAACGGGCCAGCAACTTCTCATCGGCTGCTACCAAGCGCTCGAAAAGGAAATCCACAAGGGCGGCGTCAAAATGTACCCTCGCACCGAGATGCTCGACCTCGTGCTCGTCAACGGGCATGCCAAAGGAATCATCGTCCGCGACCTGAACACGGGGGCGATTTCCACCCACGCCGCCGATGCGGTGATCCTCGCGACCGGTGGCTATGGCAATGTGTTCTTCCTCTCGACCAACGCGATGGGATGCAACGTCACCGCTGCTTGGCGTGCAGCCCGCCGCGGTGCGTTTTTTGCCAACCCCTGCTACACGCAAATCCACCCGACCTGCATTCCCGTGAGCGGAGACTACCAATCCAAGCTCACCCTAATGTCCGAGTCACTCCGCAATGACGGTCGCATCTGGGCACCGAAATCTGCCGAAGTCGCCGCAAAAATCCGCAACAAACAACTCAGCCCGAACGATGTGGCCGAGGACGAACGCGATTATTTCCTCGAGCGGAAATACCCGTCATTCGGCAACCTTGCACCGCGTGACATTTCATCCCGCGCTGCCAAAGAGGTCTGCGACGAGGGCCGCGGCATCGCCCCCACGGGCCTCGGAGTTTATCTCGACTTCCGCGATGCGACCAAGCGCCTCGGCGAGGCGACCATCCGTGCCCGCTACGGCAATCTCTTCCAAATGTATGAAAAAATCGCCGGAGAAGACCCCTACAAGGTCCCGATGATGATTTATCCCGCCGTCCATTACACCATGGGCGGACTCTGGGTGGACTAT
>JAPJNB010000132.1 GCA_026461385.1 Akkermansiaceae bacterium | reverse complement strand
GCTGGCGGCAGTGCGGGGTCTGCTGTGGCAAGCGCGGGTTCTGCTCGGAGCAGAACTCCCACCGCCGCCAGCGAGACGCTCTCTGCCTCAAGCGAGAGATTGATGTTCAAAGACTTAGCTAAAGTCGGTCCCTTCCAGCCTTTTTCAAGCGATCGTCATCGAGCACGAAGCCCTTGGTGATGTATTCCTTGAGCTTGTCCGCCGCCCACTGGCGGAAGCGCACCGTCATGGGGCTACGCACGCGGAAGCCGAGAGCGAGCACCATGTCCAGATTGTAATGGGAAACCATCGGTTACGGGCCGTCGAAGGAAAAGTGGGAGGAATGGAATCGCGAACGGCAGGAAAATTGACAACTGACCTAGCTCTCGCTAAGAGTCTCTCCGTTCTCACCACCGCGACTCAAATCATTTGGCCAGATGAAACCACCCACGAGTATCAACCTAAAAAGCCGAGCCGCCGAAAAGATGGCTTCGCGCCGCGAGGATCGATTACGCCTGGAAAATGGCGAAAGCCCGGAGGTGATCCAGCGTGAGAATTCGATTTTCCCTCCAGGATACTTCGAAAAACACCGGATTATTAACTTCGCTTCGGTGATCGGGAAATGAATCGCCGGGGAGCAGGCATCGCTGCCTATCTGGACTTCCTCCAGTCTCTCCGTCAATGCGGTGATACCTACTTCGTCGAAGGTGGCCAGGCCGTCAATTACTGGGCCGAATATATTGACTCCGAGAATCCTGCGAGGCCGCTGGAGATGCTGCGACCTTTTGACTGCCACCTGCTCTTTTACCTAGAAAGCAATACCCTTCGTATCGAACGCGTCATGCACGGCGCACGGGATCTTCCTAACCGCTTGATGGAAGATCCTGAGAGATAGGCAGAAATCCGCTTTAGCTGCAGGGAGGTCTTCAGTTTGTCCGGGAACTTGAATTTGGATCACCAACGTCGATGTTCTCGCAGAGCCCGTAGATTGCTCCAAGATCCTTCGATTTGATGCGGAACTGACTTCTCTTCTTGAGGCGCGAACGTTGGGTGGTGGCGTTCTCAAGTTTTATACCCGGATCATAGTAGATCACTCCCTTATCTAGAGCACGAAGCACCAACAAAAAATCAGGCTTGGAAGCCAAACGGACAGATCTAGAATAACAATATTGATGTACAGGATCTTTTCTAAGCATTGACGGCACATAGGCGGCATGGGCGTGCTTACGTGCCCAGTGCTCCATCATGCCTTGAAAGTTCCATGACGCTGCAATTTCGCCATCGTCCGCAACCAATGCCACCACGCCGTTCTTATCGTGAATCTTTCCGTCGCTGTAACCGAGCAAACGCATAGTTAGTCCAGTGTTGTCATTGCGCGCTCCAACCTTGAAGTTGCCTCCGAAGTTGATCCTGTCTTCTCGTCCCTTTTTGTCCGCGTAACCAAACTTACGCAGAAATGCTTTCGTCCCTGCATCTTGATACAATCCTCCAGTTGGTTCTGGTGTCATGAGGGTGATAATGCCTGATTCCAGTCGCCCGAAGTTGGGCACTGCCGTTTGCTTGACCTCGAATCCTAGAAAGTCGGGTTCTGAGCGTCCGTTCGGAATAACTCCGAGTTCAGCCTCAAGTGTATATCCTCCGCAATTTGTAGACATACAAGGAAGGATATTCCCGTCACCTCCAAGCCTCTTGGAATCGATCCAACCGAGCCGATGGATTCGCAGAAGTTCTGCGAGAAGTCCTGTGCGCGCATCACGATTGCCTGTCGCTACAGGGAGAGCAATTTCGGAAAAGACACCCGAATCGGGTTCGTGGTATTTTTTGTTGAACTCGTTAGCGATTTCGGAGCAAACGGAAGCAACGAACCCGATTACGGATTCATCCCGAGTCACGCCGATAAACAATATCCTCCCATGCTCGCGGGAAGTAAGAAGTTGGCTTGGGCCGTTCCGACAGCCACGAAGAAATCCCGAAAACCGAACTTCGGGATATTGAGGATAGAGAATGAGTTGCGCCCCTGGCGCGTGTGCAAGCTGCGCATCTACGCCGATCCATGAGAATGACATCTGTGCCTTAAAGGTTTCGTTGCCCGGTTTTTCGTCTGGCTTGACACCTCGGTTGGGGAAGAGGCTTAGTGCCGAGAAACCCGGGCCGAAATAGATCTGCTGCTTGGAGTTGTCATTCTTTGCGAGAACCTTTGCGTAGAGGTTTCTGCATCCATAATCCTTAAAGAGCCGTGTTAGTCCATCGAGAGTCATTTCTTTGTTCTTGTGCGTTTCTTTGCTGGATATTTCGTGACGGGAGCTAGGCTCGATGAGGTCTGTCCAACCCCCTCAATCCTCTTTTCATCCCTCAACACAAGATTCAACTTTTCATCCACAGGCCTATTCAATGTCGCCATAACAGCCTTCGCGATCCGCTCCACGACGGGAACGACCACTGAGTTACCAAATTGGCGATAAGCCTGCGTGTCGGAGACGACTAATTTGTAATCATCGGGATATCCCATAAGTCGAGCGCACTCGCGCGGCGTGAGGCGTCGCGGGTTCTTGCCATTCTGCGCGATTAGAATCTCGGATCCGTCCTTGTGGTAGCGGGCACTTAGCGTCCTTGTAGTATCCTTCTTGGAGACTAGCCCAAAACCAAAGCCGTTCCCTGCCGCCTTATGTTTCGCAGCGTAGTTCTGGAGGTAATTCCAGAGATGATCGGTCAGAGTGTATTTCGCATCAGGGCGGGATTCGAGAATACTGCCAAGAAGCGGCCCCTGCTCAGGAAAGACAGGAAACTCGAAGTCCCGCTTCTCGCGAAAACCCACAATAAAAATCCTCTCGCGGTGCTGCGGAACGACAGTCCGCGCGTCGATGATCTTCGTATAGATCGTGTATCCCAAAATAGTTTCCAACGTATCCTTAATCACCGTAAAAGTCCTTCCTTTATCGTGCCCTTTGAGGTTCTTCACGTTCTCAAGAACGAAGGCAGAGGGCCTGTGATGGTCGAGTATGTCTGCGATAGAAAAAAACAGATTGCCCTGCTTCACGTCATCGAAGCCATGCAATCGTCCAAGGCTGTTCTTCTTGGAAACCCCGGCTATACTGAACGGTTGGCATGGAAATCCGGCACACAGGATGTCGTGCGATGGGATGTCCGCAACGTCGACCTGATTGATGTCGCCATGCGGGAGCTCGCCGAAGTTTGCCTTGTAGGTCTGTTGGCTGAACTTGTCGTAATCGCTTGAGAAAACACATTTCCCCCCGGCTTTCTCGAAAGCGATGCGGAATCCGCCGATGCCACAGAAGAGATCAATGAAGCGGAGAGAGTCAGGATTGATTCCCTTTCTTTTTGGGGTGACTGGCTCCGTAATGACGCGGACCGGTGGCGGATCTTCGCGGACAATCACGCACTCTGTTTTGGCCGGGGCCTTTTTCGCGACTTTGATTGCAGCCTTCTTGATCGGTGATGGTCTCACCGTTGGTTTGGCGCTCACGCATCCACCCCCTTGCAGAGTTCAGCGGTGCTGAGGCCGAGAGCTTTGGCGATCTTTGCGACGTTCTTGATGCCGGGGTTCCGCAATCCACGCTCAATGCCGCTAATATAGGTGGGATCGAGACCGGCGAATTCCGCCAGTTTTTCTTGGGTGAGTTGCTTCGTCTCGCGGCTCTTTCGGACGTTTTGCCCTAACGTGGTCAGAACGGAATCAATTTTCGGCATGACTTAAAGTCCATGCTGAAAGCCCTGCGAGGTCTATGGACGATGAGTCAAGAAGTGGTCAAAATCACACCCATCCCACTTCAGGCGATCAAGCTCTGACACCGCCATCGCAACCTCTCCGCATCCGGGCGGAAAGCCTCATCTTGTGGGAGCAGCAAGGATTGCCCTGATAGTTTGAGCAATTCTTTTTCCCCCATTTGAACGCCGAGGATCGAGGATCTTGGAAACGTGCCAGTGGTGATCCGGGCATGGAGCAATCAAATTCCGGTCCATTGCCCAGTGGTGGTTCTTGCAGAGGGCGAGACCGTTGGTGGGGTGGTGCGGCTCGGGGATTTTCAGAAACTCAAAGACGTAGGGGTCGCGCAACAGGTCGGAGGGCGCAGCGATGATTTGACCTTGGGTGGCGAGTTGGAGGATGGCGTCCTTGTCTTTTCCGGCGGCGAGGCGGAGGAAGAGGGAGGATTTCTTCTGGCGCATGAGTTCCGGCACCGACCATTTCTCCCGAAGGCTCTGCTGCTCATAAAAGCTGCGCTCCAACTCATCATCCAGCTTCAGAAGCTCAACATAGTGGGACCAGCTCAAAAGGTGCGAAGCCTTCGCACCTTTTGGGTAAACAAGGTAAAACTGCCTGAAACGCTTCACATTGCTGCGGCTGAAACCCTTGCCGTGGCGGAGGCTCAAATCACGGCTGAGGCTGGCGAGCAGGCCGGTGCCGTAGTCGGCCCGGGTTTTGCCGCCTTGCTCAAATTCCACGATGTCACGGCCAATCTGCCAATAAGTTTCGGTGATGTGGGCGTTGACGGCCTGCGTCGCCTGCGTTTGACCAGTGGCGTAAACCTCGGAGATTTTCCCCAACAGGCTTTGGTAGCCGTCGTCTGCGGTGAGGTCGCTGCTGCTCATGCTTTATTCTCCGTTGAACTGAGCCGGGTGGCGAGGGCTAAGTCTATTCGCTGGCACCGTTCGTGGCAGCCGCGTTTGGCGTTAGCGTTTTTGATTTTCGCGAGGAACCAGAGGCTGGTCCGAAAGTTTGAAGGATGCAGGAAGAAGGATGAAGTGGAAAGCCGGCGGTTCGGCTGATCGAGATCAGTCTGGATGATGGAGCGGCGGAAGGTGGCGGGGTCCTTGACCTTCTGGATGAGGATGACGTTGTGAAACCACGGGATGGAAAGAATTTCCGGAGGTGGCAATTCTGTCGCAGGCTGCGCAAGAATTGGAGAGGGATGTCCGGCCCGAATTTCTTGCGCAGGCTGCGCAAGAATTGGACTTTCGGCCTCAAAGGCGAGGTAGAAGGCTCTCATGCGCCAGACGTTGTTGGCGGAAAATCCTTCGATGCCGGGGAAGGTTGCCTGAATGTCAGATGCCAATTTTTCGATGACCGAGCGGCCCCATCCTTCCCGTTTCTGCCGCTCCACGATGTCCCTGCCGATCTGCCAGTACAGCAGATTGAGTTCCCTGCAGATGGCGGCGTGGGCACGCACCTGTGCCTTGGAGACGCGCTCCTTGATGGCAGCGAAAAGTTCGCCGTAACCGCTAGTTGTGGCGGATCGCTTCGAAGGTTTTTTCTGGCGTTCAGGTTTCATGTTTCATTCGGGGCCAGTGATGCCGGATTGGATTTTATGGGCCATAGGTGGCGACGCGGAGAATGGATTAACGAATGAGGAATGACGATTTTTGAATGTTGATTTTAGCTGGAAGCGGGTCGAGATCAGGCGATCAGCTTTTGACACCGCCACTTCAGCCCCTCCGCATCGGGGTTGAAAGCTAAGTCTTGCGGGAGCAACAAGGATTGCCCTGATAGTTCGAGCAATTCTTTTTCCCCATTTGAACGCCGAGGATCGAGGATCTTAGAAACGTGCCAGTGGTGATCCGGGCAAGGGGCGATGAGGTTGCGGTCCATCACTTCAGGCGTTTCACGCTGCTGGCGGAAAGGAGGGTGCGCATCTGGGTGATGGCGATTTCGTTCAGCTTGAGCAGGCGTTCAGGCTGGGGCAGGCCTTGTCGGATGAGGACGGAGTTGAGGCTTTCGAGATTGGTAAGTACGACCAGTTGCTCCAATGGCGCGTGATCGCGGATGTTGCTCTCGGCGTCAGGGTGAGCGTCGCGCCATTGCTTCGCGGTCTGTCCGAAGAGGGCGACGTTGAGCAGGTCGGCCTCGTCCGCATAGATGAAGGCGGCCTGCTTTTGGCTCACGGTGACAGGAATGAGCGTCTCCTTGATGGCATCGGTGTGGATGCGGTAGTTGATCTTGGCGAGGGTGCGCTGGAGGCTCCACCCGAGCTTGAGGCGGTCGTTTTCGTCATCTTTGAGACGCTGGAATTCGACGATCAGGTAGAGCTTGAACTCGGATGAAATCCAGGAGGCGAATTCAAAGGCGATATCTCTGTGCGCATAGGTGCCGCCGTAACGACCGGATTTCGATGTGATTCCAATGGCTTGGGTGCTCTCGATCCAGCGCTGCGGCGAGAGGACAAAGTAGTTGCTGCCCGCCTCATTTTTAAACCTCTCGAATTCGAGAGGTTTAAAATCAGGATTACACAGTTTCTCCCAAAGCCCGAGGAACTCGATGGTGCTCCGGCTACGCATCCAGTTGTTAATGACCGCAAAAGGCTCTTGTGCGTTCCTAAACCGGGCGATGTCGGTCAGGGAGAGATAATCCTGTTGATTCCGATGCAGGACAGCGATGGCCAGGCCTTGGACTGAGATGATGGTTTTGCTCATTGGAGTGGGTTTATGGTTGAGGTACGCCAAAATCCATCGCACTCGAGGGATATAGCATCTGGTTGGCATCCCGCAACATTCGTGTAGCTGATGATGTATTCCGCGTAATGGGGAGAGCTCATGCGGTGCGATGGGTGGTAACGGTACGAATGGCGCGAAGCGTGTGGCCCGCCGTGATGGCTTCCTCGATGAAGGCGAGAAAGCCTCCCGCTGGGTGGCAGGGAATGACATCGAAGGGCACCAGCACGTCCTCAGCGGCGCGGACGAGGTTTTTGTCATGGGCATCGAAGACGCCGAGATTGTCTTCCGCGCGGTAGTAGGCTGCGGCGGTGATTTTCACAAACCCGAGCGAGGCGAACCACGCGTCGATTTCCCCAGTATCTACCGGCACAATGTCGAAGCGGGGCTGAGAGGTGACGATGGCCATCTCATCGCCCGGTTGGACGATCAGCCCTTCGAAGGCATTGAGTCCTGGCACGAGCAGGTTCTGGAGGTAGAGACGCTCCAGATATTCGATGGGCGAGGCTTCCCAGAGGTGGAAGCGGCGGGCGTCCTGCGCCGATGAGACAAGCGCGAGCTCGATCCCCGGACTGAGGCCGAAGACGCCGTTGCGGGTGAGTTTGAAATAGCGGTCGGTGACCTCGTCGTGAAACAGTTCGTGCTCTTGGCCCCCACGAACGACTTTAGCCGGAAGATCTGAGGAACTCAGCAGGAGACCCAGACGATCTGCCCATTGACGGAGGTCTTCCTTCTGCCGGGCGAGAGTGGGCGGCCCAGATGGGCGGACATCTGCCGGTATGCCTCCTCGGAGGAAATCGAGCGCCGCGAGGACAAGATCACCTCCATGCGTTCCGCGCTGATTAGCGGGCGGACGGGAACTTGGACTGGCGGGATCACTTTCACGACTCATTTAAATAACCGAAGGAGGGATGTGGAACAAGTGGAGTTTTTTGCGGAAGCGGGCGTTCGCTCAGCCATCGTCGCGGTGCGCTTCCCAATTTCCTAGCACCTCGCCGAGGACGACGGTGTAGGTGAGGTTGCCGTGGGCGAGGTCCACATCGGGCAGGAACTCGTCGTCGAGCGCGGAGAGCAGCGGCTCGATGTTTGATGCGTCGAGGCCCGAGCCTTTCAGGATGATCACTGTGCCGGCGACCGTTCCATTGGCGAGGTAGTGAAGATCCACAGCGGCAAGGTCCTTGCCATCGCGGAGGGCGAGAAAGCGCTCGGACGATGCCGTGCGGAGGGTGCGTTTCCAGGTTAGGTTCATGAGTGAGAGTTTCGGAGGTCGGAGGTCGGAGGTCGGAGGTCGGAATTTGCTTACTTCTATCAGATGGGGTGGGACAAATAGGGGGATACGCTCAAAAAATTTGAAAAAATTAACTTTTGGGGAATTTCAGACCCTGTAGCGCTTGATCGTTCACTTTTGAGTAGCTGCCTCAAGGAAAATTCTAACTTTCATGAGTGGATCCGGGGTTGGATCTGGCTGGGGATTTCTCGCTTCTACGAGGTGGTCTCAAGGATAGCTCGGGCGGCAGATGGGGCCGGTGCGACTCAGGCGGGGCGCGCGGAGGCCTCAATGGCGGTTACGAAGGCTCAAGTGCGGATGATGGAGGTGGTGGTCCAGAAATCTAGCTTACCAAAGTGAGTGTTGCAGGCTTGCGGAGGTGGCAGGGTGATGGTTGAATTCGAAGACGAATGCATTTGCGCTTCACCGATCAAGAACTCGCCACGTTGGTGGAAATGGTTAGCCTTGCCGCTAATGTTGCGTCGTGGAACCAAAAGGAGTCGGCGAACGAGCAGGTTGCGGCATTTGAGAATTTGGAGAGCAAGATTTTAGAAAAAGCTGGGCACTCGGGGATGGCAGATTGGGTCGAGTTCGACGAGGAGACACAGCGGTTCAGGGTGAAGGCGGAGAAGGAAGAGGGCCTGTTCTATCACGAGTGCTACGAGGAATTCCGCAACGAGAGTTTCTGGGATGAGTTGGCGGTGCGCTTGGCCGACCGTGACCTCGCGCGGGCGATCGGCTTCAAAGAGTGGGAAAAACTCAGTGAGGAAGACCGGCGAGCTCGCACCGTGGCTTGGGAAAAACGTTACTGGGAGGAATTCACCAAACGCGGGATCGAACGCGTGGTGGTCATGACCCCGCCGCAGGAAGGTTGAGCGGACTCAGTCGGCGGGTACGTCGCGTCATTGCGGCATCATGAATCCGAGAAGCCTGCCCAGCTGCTCACGCATTTTCGCGCGGGGGACGATCGCATCGATCAAGCCGTGGGCGAGCATGAACTCTGCGGTTTGGAATCCGGGTGGCAGGTTCTGGTGGGTGGTTTCCTTAACCACGCGAGGTCCTGCGAAGCCGATCATGCACTTGGGCTCGGCGAGGTTGATGTCGCCGATGGTGGCAAACGATGCAGTGACGCCGCCGGTGGTTGGGTGGGTCATCAATGAAATGTATGGCAGCTTGGCCTCTGAGAGTCGAGCGAGCGCGCCGCAGGTTTTGGCCATTTGCATGAGTGAGAGCATGCCTTCCTGCATCCGTGCGCCCGATGAGGCGGAAACGATGATGACGCCGCGCTTTTCAGCGATGGCCGTTTCGATGGCACGGGTGATTTTTTCCCCAACCACCGAACCCATCGAGCCGGCAAAGAATTTGAAATCCATCACCGCGATCATCGCGCGGTGGCCATGGATCGAAAGGCGGCCGGAGACCACTGCATCGTTCAGTCCGGTTTTTTCGCGGAGCGCGGCGGCTTTCTCGAGATAGCCGGAGAACCCAAGTGGATTGGCGGAAATGAGATCGGCGTTGGTTTCCTCGAATGAATTGGGGTCGGCCAGCATCTCGATGCGCTCGCGGGAGTCGATCAGGAAATGGTGTCCGCACTGCTGGCAGACGTGGAGGTTTTGCTTGAGTTCAAAGACGTGGACCAGCGCGTCGCAATCGGTGCATTTGACCCACAAGCCTTCCGGCATGTCGTCACGGCGATCATGGCTGCGCAGCCGAGGTTTGTTGAAGATGCCCATGGGATTGGAAAGTTTCGGTGATGAATTCGTCTGCCGGAGCAGGCCTTGCGTGGGGCGAAGGTTAGCGGCCAGATTGAATCCCGACAACCCCCTTTTGAAGGGATCGGTGGGCAATCGGCGAACAACCCCGCAGGTGGTTCATTTCAGGTTTCCGCGCGCGTCCGCAACTCTTGGATGCAGTCGGCCAGTAAATTTTCGTCAAGCTCGTGAACATCGACCCCTTGCCCGAGGTCCTTGAGAAGTAGAATCGTCAACTCACCACCGAGGTGTTCGCGGAATTCATCCAACCCGCCAAGCACCTGCCTCCGCTGGGTTTCATCGACCCAATCGAGCGCCGGATGGTAGATGCCGAGCCGCAATCCGCAGATCACCCGCAGGACTTGATCCGCGACCGCGAGGTCCAAGAGTCCGATGCGGGCGGAATAGAGTGTGTCGAGCGCCAGACCGACGCTGACCGCTGGGGCGTGGGAGAGCTGATAGGACGTCATGGCCTCGAGCTTGTGAGCAGCCCAGTGTCCGAAATCCAGCGGGCGGCTGGATCCCGTTTCGAATGGATCTCCGCCGCCGGCGATGTGCTGGGCATGGAGCAATGCGGATCGCTCGACGCATGTCTCAAGGGTGGCGGGGTCCAGAACCGCGAGTTTTTCGAGGTTTTCTTCCATCCAATCAAAAAACCCACGATCCCTCACCAGTGCCACCTTGACCGCTTCGATGAGCCCGCCTCGCCGGGTTTCCTCGTCCTGGCTGTGGAGAAAATTAAAGTCATTGATCACCGCATAGGGCACCACGAACGAGCCCAACCAATTTTTTTTGCCGAAGGCATTGATCGCGCACTTCACCCCCACCCCGCTATCATCTTGGGAGAGCGTGGTGGTCGGAAATCGGATCAAGCGAATCCCACGATGGGCCGTGGCCGCAGCGTAGCCGACCGCATCGAGGAAGGCCCCACCCCCGATCGCAATCACATAGGAATGGCGGTCGATGTGGTGCTCATCGATGGCCTCCCAAACCTTGCGGACCAAGTGGTCGTCTGCCTTGGCCGCCTCGCCGCCCTCGAAATTCATGACCCCGCAGAAATCGAAATCCAGCCCTGCGAAGTACGCACCCACCCCATCAAACAAGCTCGGCCATGCCTTCATGACCGCTTGTTCAAGGAAGACCAAGACCTTGCGGCCGCCACGTTCTTCGTTCAAGACTTCGGCCAGCGCTGGGTTTCCCCCCGAAAAAGCATCTCGCGTGAAAATCACACGGTGCTTGAATGTGAGAGGAATCTGGAAATCGTAGCGTGACATCAGCGCGAGTTGAGTATGCTAGTTTACGCCGACGCACCAATGTTTCTTAACCAAATTTCACCTCATGACCACCCCGGAGACCCTTTTTGAAACTCGCTGGCTCGGACTTTACCGGATTGGCCACTGGGACTTTGTCCGGCGTCCCCACGCAGACGCCTGCGTCGGGATCCTGGCGATCACCCCAAACGACGAGATCGTCCTTGTGGAGCAATTCCGTGTGCCAGTGCAGCAACACGTCATCGAAATCCCAGCCGGTCTGGTGGGCGACGAGCCGGAATTCATCGGCGAGGCACTTGCCGACACCGCTCGCCGGGAATTGTTAGAGGAGACCGGCTACCGCGCAGGAACCATCACGCCATTGATTTCAAGTCCGACTTCTGCGGGCATGAGCTCGGAGTTTAGCCATCTTTTTCAGGCTACTGACCTTGTTCGCGAGACGGCGGGTGGAGGCGTGGCGGGCGAGGAGATCGTCGTCCACCATGTGCCACTTGCAGGGCTACGGCCATGGCTTGCTGCGCAGGAGGCCGCTGGGAAGGTGATCGATTTTAAAATCCACTCGGCGCTTTGGCTGGCTGGGATCACGGGTTGAAGCCGCCGCTGCTGGGATTTAGTCGGAGATGTCTTCAATCAAGTCGTGACTCGGGGCGGCGCTGTTTGCATCTTCCGCGCGTGAGCGACTCAATTCACCATCGATTCGGCGGCATCGCGCGACTCTACGGCCAAGCAGCGTTGGAGCGCTTTCTCACGTCGCGTGTCGCCGTCATCGGCATCGGCGGTGTTGGCTCGTGGGCGGTCGAATCCCTCGCGCGCTCGGGCATCGGCCACCTCACATTGGTCGATCTCGATGAAATCTGCGTGACCAACGTCAACCGCCAGCTTCACGCGATGGATGGCCAGATCGGCCGCCAAAAAACCGAGGCCATGGCCGACCGTGCCCGTGCGATCCACCCAGACGGCGACGTGCAGATCGTCCCGAAATTTTTCAATGAAAAGTCTGCTGCGGAAATCCTCGATGCGGGGTTCGACGCGGTGATTGATGCGATCGACTACGCGAGGCACAAGTCGTTGCTCGTCGCAGAGTGTCACCGGCGGAAAATCTATGCGGTCACCTGTGGAGGCGCGGGTGGGCGGCGGGATCCGACACGGATTCGGGTAACCGATCTCGCCTACAGCGGGATGGACCCCTTGTTGTTGCAGTTGCGTCGTGGGCTTCGCAACGATTTCGGGTTTCCCAAAAACACCCGTGGGCAGGAGCCGATACTCTTTGGGATCGATGCCGTTTATTCCGACGAGCCGCCGTATTATTCCAACTGCGACGGCACCGTTTCAAAAGACAAGCCGGAGGAAATCTCGCTTCGGCTCAATTGCGCGTCGGGCTTTGGATCTGCCAGCCACCTGATCGCCAGTTTCGGCTTGATCGCAGCCGGCAAGGTGCTTGATCGACTTGCCTCGCAGGCATGAAAAAAGCGACCCGCAGGCCGCTTTTTCAAAACTGGATTGTCTGAGTGAGGCCGGACAGCCTCCAAGAACCGATTACAGGCCCTTCTTTGAGAGACGGGTTCCGGCGGTTGCGCCTTGGCGAGCCTTGAACTTCGGGTTCGACTTGCAGATCACATACAAGGTTCCTTTGCGTTTCACGACTTGGCAATCTGCGTGACGGCGCTTGGCGGATGCGAGAGATGAGAGAACTTTCATGACTTGAAATTGATTAAAAACAAAGACCAACGGGACTCGTCGGGGGGCGAAAGCTACTCGGTGGGGCTGCCTTGTAAAGCCATTTTTTGACTAAATCGGCAATTTTTCGGTCGGCGACAGCAGCGAATCCCACGGCGTTTCGATGCAGATGACCTTCGAGATCATCTGCCGGAAGTGAAAAACGGCCCCCTCCTGCGGATCACTCCCAAGACCAAGGGTCAAGGCTGGCTCACCTTGAGGTGCATGAACTTCCGAGTTTCGCCGATGCCCTTGGTGGCGGTCGCGGTTTTTTCCTCGTAGCCGCCGAAGTCCACCGAGCGCTCGGTGATGCTCATGCTGCTCCAGGTCGACAGATCCGTGCTCCACTCGACCGTGCCAATGACGCCCGAGGTGCCCTTGGCCTTGCGATACGTCAAGGAGCAAGAACCGTCGCTGGAGCTGTAGGTCGCTTGCGGCGCAGCATTGGCCACCGCTGGGCTCAGGCCCATGAAATATTCGGCGAGATTCGGGATTCCATCGCCATCAGGATCGCCGGAGGGTGTCGAATTTGCCAATCCCGCGTAGCTCGAAATCCAGGTGGAAAACCCTGCGTCTGCAACCGTCAGTGTGCCATCGACATAATTGAGGTCATAGTTGCTCGCGTTGAACGTTCCTCCGGTCGCAGCGCTCGGAGTGATCGAATAAATCCCCGCAGGCGCATCTGCCGCGGTGCCTCCGCTGGCCGTTAGCGTCACGCTGCCGATGGTCTCGTTGCCCACGAGTCCGCTCGAGGTGAAGGCCGAATTGCCCGCTCCGAGTGACAGCACGCTGCCGAGCGGTTTGATCTGATTGTTTGCCGTGACGGTCAATAGCTTGAGGCGCACTTCGCTGATGACCGTGGGAACGCCGACCGAAACCGCACCGGGGCTGGAGCAAGTGACATTGCCGGAATACGAGCCTGCCGTGGTTCCTGCCGCGAGCCGGAGATACACCGGAGTGGCCGCGATGGTCCCGGTTCCAGCGATCGTTTGCGTCGCAGCGTAATTGGCGGTGGCGGAGGTTTGCGACACCTCGAAACCCGGCGGTGGCGTCACGAGGATGCCTGCGGTGAGATTTCCACCAGAGACTGAAAAGCTTGTGGCGGTGGGTGATGCGGTGCCGTAGGTGGTGCTGACCGCGCCGAGTGTGCCTGTCGTGGTGATCAGAGGGCTGCTCGGAATGGCGGCGGCCGTGGTGACAACGACATCGTCCAAGAACGCGCGATTTGCCGTGGTCGCGAACGTGATGGTCGAGTTTGCGGTGCCACCGTTGAAGTTGAGGGTCTTGGCTTCAAAGTTATCTGCCATCACGCTGGTGTAGGTGACCGTCTGAGGTGTCAATCCCGTCGCGGTGATGGTGAGGTTGCCCTCTACTCCTGTCCAACCTTTGACTTTGAAGTTTACGGTGAAGTTACCGCCGTTGCCGCTGAGGTTTAGAATCTTGCTGGTGATGGAGCCTGTTGCGCTGCCAGTACCCAGCTTCACCGCGCCTCCCGCTGAGTAGGCTTTTGCAGAGGCCGTGAAATTGCCATTTGCAATCCATTCGGTCGTAGAAGGGCCGATAGGTGAGGTGCTGTTTCCGGCAGTCAGGGAGGAGAAATTCTCGCTCAACAAGGTGGTCACGATGCCACCTGAGGGGCTGATGGTAATCGCCAAGGCTGCGGTGCCAGTGCCCGCCGAATTGCTTGCAGAAATCGTAACGCTGCTTGCCCCGGCCGCAGTGGGTGTTCCAGAGATCACCCCGTTGGTGGCATTCACGGCCAATCCGCTCGGCAAGCCGGTGGCTGCGTAGGAAGTTGGCGTGTTGCTTGCGATGATCTGATAGCTGAATGCCGAGCCGACTGTTCCAGTGGCGGTGGCGGCACTGGTGATGGCTGGAGCCTGTGGGGGACCCGAGAGCGAGTTGCGCGGGTTCGGCGTGTTAGCAGTAAAATCAGCAGCGTTGTTTGCCGTATCGGTCGCGCCGCCGCCTAGCCGGAAGATCGCGGTGGAAGTGGATGGCGCAGGGGCTGCCGCTCCCTCGTATGCATTTGCGGATCCGTAGCCGACAAAATCTTGCATCCCCGCAGTGGCAATCGGCGAAGAACCCGTAAGCGCTGTGCTCGAGTTCACCAGCGCAATTTTTCCGGTCGTCGCGCTGATCGCGATCGTTCCGCTCACATCAACGGTCGGCAAGGCGACCCCAGTGGTACCCGCTCCTAAACCAACCAAGCAATACTTGCCCGGTGCAATCGATCCGGAAAGTGCGCAAACCGCCCATGTGCTGCCGGTGGAGGACGCATACTGAACCGACCAGCCCGTTAGACTCACGGACGATCCGCTCCGATTGTAGAGTTCGACATAGTCACGATTGTAGAGTGCGCCCGTGTTCCCGCCGCCTCCGAAGATTTGACTGATCAACACCGGGGATTGCAGCACGGTGAAGGGGCTGATGCTGGTTCCCGTGCCGTAGGAAGTAACGACCGAGATCGCACCCGACGTGGTGGATGCAGGGACCGTTGCGGTGATTTGACCTGCGGAATCCACAAGGAAAGTCGCATCGACTCCATTGAAGCGAACGGACGAGACCTTGACAAAATTAGATCCTGTTAGAATCACAAGTGAACCCGCCGCGCCACTCGTCGGGGTGAATGACGAAATCACGGGAATTCCATCTCCCGTGAGGACCGTGATCGTCGCCGAGCTTGAGGTGGCCGTGGCTGATTCGCTATCGGTTGCTTGAGCGGTGATGGTGTAAGTGCCGCTGGAGGATGGCGTCCAATTCAACGAATAAGGCGCAGTGGTGTCCACGCCGAGCGAAGTGGATCCATTGAAAAACTCGACCTTGCTGATGGTGCCCGGTCCGCCGCCGAGTGCGAGATCGGTTGCCGTTGCAGCTAGAGAGACTGGAGCATTTGGCAGGAAAACGTCACCCGTGCTTGGCGATGTCAAAGCGATGGTGGGGGGCGGGTTGCTCTCGACCGAAGTGCCGCCGGTGAGAATCAACGAATACGTCTGGTTGGCAGTGGTCAAAGTTCCGTCGAGCGAGACCGTGACCGTGTAGGTTCCCGCTTGTGAGGGAGCCGCGACATAGACCTGCTCCACATTGTCGACGTTGTTTTTTCCGGTGGTCGCCGCAGATGCCATGGCCGCGGTCGTCCAGCTACCCACGAACGGCATGATGTAGGGCTGATAGAGGGTCGAATTGTTCGGTGCGGTGATTTTTGCGTCGAGATTGTGCTTGAGGTTGGCGGTCCGGCTGTCCGCCGCTGTTTGGGCAGTGCCTGCAGGATCCGTCCAGCAGACGGTGGCACGGATCGGGCTGACACCATCCCACGTGAAGGTGTGGGTGTTGGTCTTGCTCGCATTGGTGAGGGTGCCTTCAATCATTTTAGGCGCAATCAAACTTGCCTTGTGCGCAAGAATGAGGTCGCTTGCCGCTTTCACGTTGATGAGGCCCCACCCGTACTTGTAATCCGGGCCAGTGGTGCCGATGTCGTCCGCGGTGTGAATGAGCAACGCTTTCAAGGTGCTGGCTCGCATCCGTTGTCCTGAAAACTCACGCGCGTAGAGCTGAACCAAAAGGGCGGATGAGCCGAGGGCGTTCGGTGTGGCCATGCTGGTGCCGCTGTAGGTCCCATCATAGGCGGTGTTGCTGGTCGCGACGGAGGAATAAAGGTTAACGCCATTTGCCACGACATCCGGCTTGATTCTTCCGTCATCGCACGGTCCGAGACTTGAAAAATAAGCGATCAAGCCTGCGGCTGGAGATCGTACTCCGCCAGCCACGGCATCATCTGCGGCACCGATGGTCATGATGTTTTTTGCAAGGCCGTCGAACGTGATCGACTGGTAGCCACCTTTCGCGGTGAGCGTGTCCTGTTCATTTCCCGCCGCCCAGAAGGGCAAATAATAGGGTAAGCGCGCCGCTACGGCGTCAAGATTACTCGCCTCCGTCTCATAGCGGCCCATGTCCGCAGTGACCGCGTTCAGCCCATAAGAGTGATTCGAAAGTGGGAGACCCGTGGTGTCGCCTGCGCTGACCGTACCAGCTGCAGCCATTTCGGCGTAGTCGTTGGTCCACTCGTAGGAGTCGATCAAAATCTTGGGGGACATGCCCTTGGCCGCAGCTTGGACCCCAGATGCACCGATCGTCCCAGCCACGTGCGTCGCGTGGTCATCGCCAGTCGCAGTGCTGTCCTTCTTGGTGACGCGTCCCGTAAGCTCTTGGTGGGTGCTGCGAACTGGTCCGCCATCCCAGATGCCGATTTTCACCCCAGTTCCATTGAGCGTGTAGGGTGCCAAGGCCACGAGATTGGCCCCGGTAGAAATCGCGGCATTCGCATTCAGCGTCGAGCGGTAGAGGGGCTCATCGCCACGGAAATCATAGAGGGTCGAGACTGTGTGCCCAGGCCCGTCTTTGCGCAGAGGAACGCCCAGTTGCCGGGCCTTTTCCATGACCGCGTTTTCCTGACGCTCACCCAGCAATCGCATCTCCGCGACCGCTCGTGCTCGTGCTTCGAGATCGGTCATGTCGACGTCCTTGAGGATATTTGGGATGGTTTCGCCGTTCGCGGCTTGGGCTCGCGTCGATGGATCGAGGGCGGGATCGCGATCGGGTCGGGTGGCGGAGACAAGTGCTGGTATTGGCACCGGTGACTGCGGAGAAACGGGCCCCGACGGGTTGGCAGATGGGGAAGTCGGACTCGACCCTGAAGCCATGGCAGCCTGAGCAGAACCAGTCGGGGTCTTGCTTTTCTCAGGGCCCGAAATTTTTGGCGACGAATCGGACGAGTTGGCCGCGGATTCCGCCGGTTTGGACGATGTCGAGGCAGGCTTTTCGCGCACTCCGAGCCAACCAAGCCCAACCACCAAAATGAGGAGAAGCAACGACGCGGCCACGCCACGACGGGCGCGTAGAGGTAATAACTGAAACATAGTTAGGGTAATTCAGGAGTGAGGCTGATTGCTGACTCACCCATTGCAAGCCGCAAAAGGTGCCAATCTTATGACATCAATGGATTTTAGAGCGGATTTCATGCCGGAATCTGGCAAGATGCGCCATTTTGGCGATTGGCATCGGTTGACAGGAGGGGGCGGGCAACGTTTGCTTCACCCGATGTCACCCGATTCCAAGCAGGACTTTGCCCTGGCATTCCTGAGTATCCTTTTTGAAGGGGCGCCATTCATCGTGTTGGGAACCTTGATTAGCGGGTTCATCGACGCCTATTTGCCGGCAGGGCTGATGGATCGATTCCTGCCGAAAAACAAGTTTCTGGCCGTGCTGACGGCTGGACTGCTTGGCGCGATTTTTCCGGTCTGCGAGTGTGCGGTGGTTCCGGTCATCCGCCGGTTGGTGAAAAAAGGACTGCCGATGTCTTGCGCGCTCACCTACATGCTGGCCGCGCCAATCGTCAATCCAGTCACGGCGCTGAGCACTTGGAAGGCGTTCCAAGGCCAAGGTGCGGCCACCATGACCAGTTCGCGGTTGCTGTTAGGGTTTCTCATGGCGGCGGTGGTTGGCCTCATCGTTGCAAAACTCCCTCTTCGTGCGGTGCTTAGAGCAAACCTCGTGGCCAGCCTCGAACCGGATGATGGGCCAACCCTTGAGCCCGATTGCTGCGAGCATGCCGAACCAGCATGCTGCGGTCACCACCATCATGATCCGATCCACCCGGCTCCGGAATCCCAAAAGGTCAGTCGGCTCGTCGTTGCATTTCGCGCAGCCCTCAAGGATTTCACCGACGTCGCCGTTTATTTTGTGATCGGGGTGTCCATCACGGCGCTGTTCAACACCGGCATCGCGCCCGGTGCTCAATGGCTCGACCATCTCGCTTCCAACCCCGCCGGGGCACCCGCCGCATTGATGGGACTCGCGTTTATCCTGAGCCTGTGCAGCACCTCAGACGCATTCATCGCAGCCACCCTGGATAGGTTTTCTTGGGGCGCGAAACTCGCGTTCCTCACCTTCGGGCCGATGATGGATCTGAAATTGATTTTTCTCTATCAGACGGTGATGCGCAAAAAATTCATCGTCGCCTTGTGCATCGGGCTGTTTCTTGCCATCGGTGGAATTTCGATCTTCTGGCAACATCTCATCGTTGAGGCAAAATGAACCCACGGATTTCACGCCTCCTGTTTTCCTGCGCCGTACTCGGTTGGGGCGGAGTTTTGCTCTATTTCTACGGTAGCGGCCGGATCGAACACTATCTTGCCCCAGACTTCCGCGTCTTCACTTTGGCGGGTGGGCTTGGACTCGCGCTGCTCGGAGGCTTCAACCTCCTCACGGCGGGTCAATCATCCGCTTGCGGCCATTCGCACGATGGAGATGGGCATTCTCCTCATGAACCGACTGAGGACATGCACCCGATCACGGTGGTGTTGATGATGCTGATCCCCATCGCATTCGCGGTTGCTTGGACGAAGGACGAGTACTCAAGCGCAGCCCTCGCACGCAAAGGACTCTACGACGCACCATCCGGCTTGAATGCGTCCTTCCTTGGCGCAAACCTCACCGCATTGACCCTCGGCGAAATCGAAGCCACTCATCCCAAAACCCAAGATGGATTTTTGGAATTTAGTCTAATGGAATTATTTTTCTCTAGCAGAGATCCCGAGATGAAAACTCTGCTAGATGGTCTCAAGGTCGAAACGGTAGGCCGCTGGGCCGATGAAAAAGTCTACAATCCCAAGGGCAGCCGCAAGCGGCTCTACCGGATGTTTATCAATTGTTGTGCGGCCGACAGCAAGGCGATCCCGATCGTCGTGGAATTCGGCAAGACCCCTCCTGAATTGCCCGAAAACTGCTGGGTCAAGGTTGCGGGAACGATCCGATTTTTAGTAGAAGATGGGTCGATTCAACCGGTCCTCGCCGCCGAACGCGCAGCCGCTACTGAATCACCCGATGAAGAAAATCTAATGAGAAAACCATGAATGATGGATAGTCCAACCCGCACCATGCCACCTGGCCATGTCATCGCGCCTGCGATCACGATTTCCGCACTGTCGTTCCTCCTCGTGGCGGGCCTTCATTTTCTGGGTTTGTTAGAAAAAGCAAACACCGAACTGGCGGATGCTTTGTCAAAACGAATCCACACGGTTTTCCCGCAAGCGCTGCCACCGCTTGGCATCTGGCTGGCAACTCTCGCTCTTGTGTTAGGGCTCACCTTTACTCTGCTCTGTGTGCCGCGAGCCTGGCAGCGCACGATCCTCTGGATCACCTCGTTGGTCATCATCGCGGGCTGGGCGCCCGTGCTTGGGCTCGCCGCCCACAAGCCCGAGATCGCTGCTCCGTGGATCGCCGCACTCTGGTCTGGAATGTGCGCCATGGCGTACGCGGGAAATCACCGGATGCCATGCGATGATTCACCACAACCCGCTTCCTAAGTATCCCATCCATCACCTCATGAAACGCATCGATTTTCCCGAACCCGTCAAGGCGCTTGTTGCTCAACTCAAGCGCTTGCCGGGAGTTGGCCCACGCAGTGCCGAGCGTATCGCCGTGTGGCTATTGCAGGCACCCCATGCGGACCCAGCGTTGTTGGCAGAAACTTTGTTAGAGGCCAAGAAAATGGTGCAGCCCTGCCCGACTTGCGGATTCTTTGCCACCGCTGACCGATGCGGCGTTTGCCACGATCCAACCCGTGACGACCACGCACTCTGCGTCGTGGAACAAGCGACCGACGTCCTCCCACTTGAGCGGTCGGGTGCCTTCCGCGGACGCTACCACTGCCTCGGGGGCAAGCTGTCGCCGCTCGATCGCGTCTCGCCAGATGATCTGCGCATCCCTTCATTAATCCGGCGGATCGAATTGGCCAGCGGGGAGCTCGAGGTCATCCTCGCGCTCGGATCGGATGTCGAGGGCGAGGCAACTGCAAACTACCTAACAGAAATTCTGAAAGGCCGAAATTGCCGTCTCACGCGCATCGCACAAGGTTTACCAGCGGGCGGCGGGCTTGAGTACGCCGATGATCTAACTTTGATGCGTGCGATGCAGGGACGCCGCAACATTTGAGGCGCCTTGATGGTGTTAGTCGTTGTTTTTCAGAGGTGCTGACCTTCTACGGATCGCTGCATCTTGTAACGTGGGCAGTTTGCCAAGTGCTACCACGCCTTTCGGAGTGAGCCCGATGAATGGTCTGAGTGACTCAATGCTTATGAATCGGGTTTTGGACGCGGTAACCTTCTTTATGGGCAATATACCCAGCGGTGGCACCTGCGGCGAGGGGTAAGCATGAGGAGAGGAGAGAAATTCCAAGTGCCACTGACAAGAATTTGACGATTGATGTTTTCATAGTAGGGAGGGGTTCGTTACAAACTATACCTGTTAGATTTAAATTGCAAATCATCATTTTGAACCACAACTCTGCTTTGATGCCGTTAAATGCTCAGCCTGCTCAAGCGACGTTTTTTTCTCAAAAATCCGCGAACAGATCCAACTGGGGAGGGTTGGGTTTTGGGAATGCGTCTTGCACGGTATTTTTGGCCTTTGGGCCTTGGGTTTTGGCCTCGGGTTTCACGGAGTGGAGTTCGAGGTGCGAGAGGATCGACTTGGCGCGCTCGACCACCGGCTTCGGCAATCCCGCAAGTCGCGCGACTTGGATCCCGTAGGATTTGTCGGCGGCACCGGGGAGAATCTTATGGAGGAAAATGATTTCCTCGTTCCACTCGCGAACCGCCACGTTGTAATTCGCGACGGCTTGTTTGGTGTTAGAGAGATCGGTGAGCTCGTGATAGTGTGTGGCAAAAAGCGTCCGGCACCCGATGGCGTCATGAAGGTGCTCCGCGACCGCCCATGCGATGGAGAGGCCGTCGAATGTTGCCGTGCCTCGGCCAATTTCGTCGAGGATCACGAGTGAACGGTCGGTGGCATGATTGAGAATGAGAGCGGTTTCGCTCATTTCGACCATGAACGTCGATTGCCCTCGCGAAAGGTCGTCTGATGCACCCACGCGACAGAAAATTCGATCCACGAGGCCAATCGTTGCCGACTCAGCCGGGACAAAAGCGCCGATTTGTGCCATGACCGCAATCAGTGCGATCTGGCGGATATAGGTCGATTTGCCCGCCATGTTAGGCCCTGTTAGAATTTGGAGGCGAGCGGTCTCTGGATCAAGCGTGGTGTCATTCGGGACGAATTTGACATCGGTGAGCGTTTGTTCGAGCACCGGATGGCGGCCATTGATGACAAAAAAACCATTCGAGTGATCAAGAGTCGGCCGGCAGTGACGGTGATATTGAGCGACCTCGGAGAGTGCGCAAAGGACATCGATTTCAGCGATTGCGGCAGCCGTTTCTTGGAGTTTCGGGAGGTGGCTGACGACGCGACTGCGAAGTTCGAGAAAGAGTTCGTTCTCTAACTGCTTCGAGCGCTCCTCGGCGCCCAGCACCTTATTTTCCATTTCCTTGAGTGCAGGAGTGATGTAGCGCTCCGCATTTGAAAGGGTCTGCTTGCGCGTATAGTCATCAGGAACCTTAGCGAGGTGGCTGGTGGTAATTTCGATGAAATACCCGAAGACATTATTGAATTTGATTTTCAGCGAATCGATCCCCGTCCGCTTGCGTTCATCTTCTTGGAGGCGAGCGATCCAATCCTTGCCGCCGCGTGAGGCATTGCGAAGTTCGTCCAATTCGGGAGACCATCCGTCGCGGATCACCCCACCGTCGCGGAGGTGCGCGGGTGGCTCATCGGTTAGAGCGAGCGCGAGGGTTTGCGTGAGTTCGTGAAACTCATGAAGACGCGGAAGGATGGTCGAATGAAGCCTACCGCTTGAGGCGGGTGAGAGACTCGTTAGATCTTCCTTGAGTGGAGGGATGTGCGTGAGTGACAG
The DNA here is from genome assembly GCA_026461385.1 of Akkermansiaceae bacterium. Classification (GTDB taxonomy): domain Bacteria; phylum Verrucomicrobiota; class Verrucomicrobiia; order Verrucomicrobiales; family Akkermansiaceae; genus Luteolibacter. Next base: position 5,314 of record JAPJNB010000132.1, on the reverse strand, counting down.
CGACAGAGACTGCAGGTCGCGGGCATTTCCTGAGCCTTGGGAAAGCCGTGAGGTGGTGCGCTCGATGTCGCGGATGCCCTTGAGAGCGTCGCGACATTTCGAGAGCAGGAAAGGTTCTGCTAGAAATGACGAAATCGTATCCTGTCGAGCCGTGAGTGAGGCAAGATCCCGCAGTGGGTGAAGGATCCAGTCGCGGAGAAGACGAGCCCCCATCGGCGTGGTGGTACGGTCGAGCACGCCTAACAGCGTGTGGGTTTTGCCGGCACGCGAGTCCACGAGGTCGAGGTTGCGCTGAGATGCGGCGTCGATGAGGACGTGGTCAGCACTTTCACGAACGTGAGGCGGGTGCAAATGCGCGCACGGCCTGCGAAGTTGGTGAATGAGATAGTGGAGGATCGCCCCACCCGCGCCACTGGCGGCGGGGAGGTTTGCGCAGCCGAAGCCATCGAGTGAGTGGACGTTGAAGTGATCCTTCAGGAGCTGATTCGCGTGTTCGGCGAGGAACGTGTAGCCTTCGTAAACCAGCCCGTTGGTGAATTTGGCAAATTCGGCCGATTGGTGGTCGGGGATCAGCATCTCCGATGGAGCGATGCGGGCGAGCTCATCTTCGAGCTGGCCGATTTCAGCAAACTCCGCAATCGTGAATTCTCCCGTCGTGTGGTCAACGCAGGCCAAGCCCAGCGACTTTCCGCTTCGGCAGATCGCCGCCAGGTAGTTCGGGCGTTGATCGTCGAGCAAGGCGGCATCGTCAATCGAGCCAGGGGTGAGGATGCGGGCGATTTCACGTGAAACCAGTTTTCCTGCGACGGGTTCAGAAGTTTGTTCGGCGATGGCGACGCGTTTACCCGCCTTTAAAAGCCGGGCGATGTATGCCTGTGCCGAATGATATGGCACACCACACATGGGCGTGCCGCCACGCTTGGTGAGGGCGACGTTCATGATCGGCGAGGCAGCCTTCGCATCCTCGAAAAACATTTCGTAAAAATCGCCGAGCCGATAAAACAGAATGATATCGGCGGGCAGCGAACGCCGCATGGCCTGATATTGGGCCATCATTGGAGTCAGCGCGGGTTCGGACATGACTGGAGCCTGATGAATCGCCTCAGATTAATCAAGAAGCGAGGCGCATCCCTCCAGATCGCCGTTCTACCGCACTGCGCCGAAGCCGGATCAGTGTTTGAAGTGGCGGTGGCCGGTGAAGATCATTGCCATTCCGGCCGCATCAGCTGCGGCGATGACTTCCTCATCGCGCACCGAGCCGCCGGGCTGGATGCAAGCGGTCGCGCCCGCATCGATCGCGGATTGGAGACCATCGGCGAATGGGAACATCGCGTCCGAGGCAACGATGCTTCCCTTGAGGTTCAACCCAGCTTCCTTTGCCTTCCAAATGGCGATTCGTGAGGAGTCCACGCGGCTCATTTGACCCGCTCCGATGCCCAAGGTGCGATCCGCCTGCGAGTAGACGATCGCGTTGGATTTCACGTGCTTGACGATCCGCCAGCCGAATCGCATGGCGCGCATTTCCTCTTCGGTCGGCGGGCGCTTGGTGACGACCTTGGACTCGAGATTTTCGAGGCCGAGCGCCGTATGATCGCGATCCATGACCATGAGGCCCCCCGGGCAGGAGCGAATTACGGGCGACATTTTTTCGGCAAGGTATGCGTCGTTGATCTTCATCAATCGCAGGTTCTTCTTCTTCTGCAGCAGCGCGCGAGCATCGCTCTCGAATTCCGGCGCGATGATGACGTCGGTGAAAATTTCTGAAATCACCCGAGCCAGTTCAAGGGTGAGTGGTCGGTTGCACACGATCACCCCGCCAAATGGCGCTTGGCGATCGGTTTCGAAGGCTTTCTGCCAAGCAACTCGGAGGTCCTCATCGTCTTGGCCAACTCCGCAAGGATTGGTGTGCTTCAAGATCGCCACCGTCGGCCGGGCGAAATCAAGGATGAGGTCTGAGGCCGCCTCGATGTCCAAGATATTGGTGTAGCTGAGCTCCTTGCCCTGAACTTGGGTGAAAAAATCGCGGAAATTTCCGTAGAGCGAACACTTCTGGTGCGGATTGTCGCCGTAGCGCAACTCTTGCTCAAGCGGCAGGCTCAAGGTGAAATTACAACCGGTGCCCGTCCGGCATTGACCGAGGAAATTGGTGATCGCCGCGTCGTATTGTGAAGTCCGGAGGAATACTTTCACCGCCAACTGCTCACGGAATCCTTTGGTCGTGTCGCCCTTGTGGCTCTTCATCTCGTCAATCACCCGCGAATAATCCGCAGGATCCACTACAACCGTCACGCTCGCATGGTTTTTCGCCGCACTGCGCAGCATCGATGGTCCACCGATATCAATTTTCTCGATGGCTTCATCTAAGGTCACATCGGGCTTGGCCACGGTTTCCTCAAATGGGTAAAGATTGACGACCACGAGGTCGATCGTAGGAATGTCGTTCGCTTTGGCTTGCGCTTGGTGCTGAGGATCGTCGCGGCGCTGCAACAAACCGCCATGAACCTTCGGATGCAGCGTCTTCAATCGACCATCAAACAGCTCAGGCGCACCCGTGAACTCCGACACGTCAATGACCGGCAGCCCCGCCTCACGCAGGGTCACCGAGGTGCCGCCGGTTGATAACAGCTCGACTCCCATCGCGTGAAGTTCTTTGGCGAATTCGGCCAAACCAGTTTTGTCAGAAACAGAAAGAAGAGCGCGGAGAATTGGCATGGGCGTTATTTTAGCGGTGATTCGCCGGTCGGACAACCTCCAACCAACGGGGAAGCCCGTAACGCTCAGGCCGACGAAGGGCAAGCCGAATAGGGGGGCAATCGCGGCGAATCGTGATCCTCCCCGCCGCCTACGCCCCCCCCCAAAAATCCGCACGGCAGGAAAAATTTCGGGTTGACGCATCGTGGTGAAGTCATTTATTGATGTTGAGACTCATTCGCAACAAATAACATGAACGTGAAACTGAATCTGATGAAAACACCGCAAGTGACCCATGAATTTTTGAAATTGGCATCCTGTTTTTGGGTGATTTCGCTCATTGCAACCTCTGCAAGTGCGAGCAGTCGGCGGTTTTGTTACAGCACCGAGACCACCACGATGCCGACAGGCGCGATGGAACTGGAAACGTTCGTAACTTGGAAAACGAACCGCGCGACCGATCCGGCTGATGAGCATTTTGACATCCGCCATGAGTTCGAGTACGGGCTCACGGATCGGTTGCAGCTGGCATTTTATTTTGCCGACTGGCAGATTGAAGATTCATTGGCAGGGGGGCGTAGCACCGAATTTAAAGGCGTCGCTGCCGAGGTGATCTACAATCTCAGCGATCCCAACACAGCCCCATTCGGGTCGGCTGTCTATGGCGAGATGAAGGGTGGCGAGGATTTCATCGAGCTCGAGGGAAAGTTCCTGCTCCAGAAAAATCGTGGAGCTTGGAGTTTGGTTTACAATGTTGGGGGTGAAGTGGAGTGGGAGGACGGCCGGCAGGACCCGCAAGCTGAGCTCATGCAGAGCGCAGGAGCGCTCTATCAGCTTTTGCCATCGTGGTCTGTTGGGGTAGAGATCCTTCACGAAATCGCCATGCCAGATGCCAAGTCCGTCGGTGACAGCGGGGTCTATCTTGGTCCCAATGTCGCGTGGAGGAGCCGCGAGATCGCGGTCACGGTAGCGGGGCTCTGGCAAGCCACTTCCCTAACAGACGCGCCAGACTTCCAACTGCGCACGATTTTCTCAATCGATTTCTAAGCGGGAGCCTTATGCGAAATTCATCGATGGGAAAATCAGTTCGATGGGCGATGCTGCTGGGCGCTTTTATCCCAGTCGTCTCATGTGGAGTCAGTTACCTCTCGCCACCCGTCAACCCACAGATGGTCGAACAATCCCGTCATCCAAAGGACGTATTGCAGCGTGGCTATGTGGTGCATCAGCAAAAGTGCGCCAAGTGTCATGGCTACGAGGATCCGGCAAATCATGAGGTTGAGGAGCTCACCGATGAAATCCTGCCCGCGATGGCGAGAAAATCGAAGCTCGGACTAGCAGATGAACAAGCCGTGACGGCCTATCTTCTCGCCGCACGCCAGGTGCCGCGGCCAGATCAAGGCTCCCGCTGAAAACAAGATCCGCGACACCGCCGCCCCTGAGCGAATGTGGGCTGCCCGATGGTCCTGAGCGATTTACGGTTGCAGCGCTGGCGGACTGAGGCAAGCCTCTGGCATGCCGAAATTGCTTCGCAGCACAGACCCCAAAAGCCTCCTCGTGATCAAGCCGTCGTCACTTGGCGACATCGTCCATGGGTTGCAAGTGATCCAGATGGTCGCGCAGCATTTCCCGAATTGCCGGATCACTTGGGTGGCGCGGGACCGCTTCGCGCCGCTGGTGGAAGCCGCGCCGTTTGTCCACGAGGTGATCCATTTCAGACGCAAGGCGGGCATTCGTGGGATTTTAGAAGTGATGAAAACGCTGCGGGCCAGGCGCTTTGACGCCGTGTGGGACATGCAGGGTTTACTGCGGTCCGGGCTGATGGCGGCGGCCGCGCGTTCATCCGAAAAATGGGGCCGCCATGACAGCCGTGAGGGCGCTTGGCTTTTCTCGCGCAAAGTTCAACTGCCGCCGGGAAATGCCCCGCACCACGCCATCCCGCTGCTGTTAGAATTCGCTCGCACGCTCAGCCTGAGTGGGGATGTCACCCTTCCATTGAAGCTCGAGCCTGGGCCGACTTTCGCATGGAAATCATTCTTCGAAGGAGACCCGCTGAAGCGATTGGTGATCTTCACCGATAGCCGCGGGGCGGAGAAAGAGTGGCCCAAGTTTGGCACCCTCACCCGCCTCATTTTTGAGAAGATCCCCGACAGCCGCGTCGCGTGGTGTGCAGGCAGCCCCACTGCCCCCGATTTCTCCGTGCCCGATGGCCGGTTCCTCAATCTCACCGGTTGCCCGTTTGGAGAAATGATCGAACTCGCCCGTCAACCGTCCGTCTTCATCGGCAATGACAGCGGCCCGATGCACCTCTCAGCCGCAGTTGGAAATCGCGTGCTCGCCATCTTCGGCCCCACCTCGCCTGCCCGCTTCGGGCCGTGGCCAATCGATTCACCACGAACCTCCGCAGTCGTGGCACCGGGCGGGGTGCTCGCCGATCTCACACCCGATGTCGTCTTCCACGCGCTCCAAGAATTGGTCGCAAGGCCTTGATAATTTCTAACAAAAAGTGATGCGTGCATGATGGATGAATGCTCCAGCGAGCTTGATTTGTGTTAACCCCGTGGGTGAGTCGAAAAACGCCCCTCAATACCCACCTGAAACTTGGCCTCTGGACACTCCCGGC
>JAPJNB010000131.1 GCA_026461385.1 Akkermansiaceae bacterium | reverse complement strand
CCACGCCCAACGGTAATTCTAACGAAAATTGCCAATGCCTTCATCGAATCCGGCCTCACGGACGATGCGCGGGTTTTTCTTCAGAAAGCGGTGACACTTTCACCAAACGGCGCATCCCGCGCCCGCCAATCTCTCGCAAAACTTGCGCTCGCCTCAGACGATCCAGCCCTCGCCGAGCGTTACGCCCGCGAATCACTCCTCATGGGTCGTTTCCAGGCAAAAACCATTCCCGCATGGCAGTTGTATCTGGACGCCCGTGCCCGTCAGAATTTGACGCCTCTTCTCGAGCCGGATGTTTTCGCATCGTTTCAATCCAATGCCACTGCTCGCATTGCAAGTGGTTCGCTCCATTCCATTATCCGGCTCCTCCGCACCCATGGAGACCCCACATGGAAAGCAATTGCAGAATCCGCCATCGCATCGCCCAAAGCGGATCCCATCATTTCCACCGAAGTGGAAAAAATCATCCAGGCAGATGCCAAGCTGACCGGTTCAGAAGAGGCCCGCACCACCGCCGCAAGGGCACTGCGGATGTTCCGGTCCAATAACGCATCGGCGCAAGAGCAGGTCGCCCACGCCAAGTGCTACGTTCGATACTCGCTGGTCAACGATCAAATTCCGTCCTTGGATTCGATCCTCACGCCGGCCAATAAACGTTTTGGGAGAGATCATGCAGATACAGTTCTCCACGCCATGGCGTTGGGAGCCATGCAAGCTGGCAAGCATGATACTGCAAGAAAATGGCTAATGAATTTATTGTCCCTCGTTGTTCCTGGGAGTGATTCGTGGGGAAAGGCAATGTGGGCTCAGGCAAGAATGGAGTCCTTGTTAGGGAAGTGCTCGGAGGCCGCCGCCATCTACTTTCAGATCTCCTCATCGGTTGAAATACCGCCCCGTTTCCGGATGCAATCGATGCTACTAGGATTCAAGAACCTCGCAGCTTCCGGGGATATTGTGAATCTGGACGAACTTTCGGTTTCCGTTAGAAATCTGCTCGCTGGCGTCAGTGACTACCGTGTCGCATTTGATGCCGCCAGACAGCTTGCGCTTGCTGGATCGCCTCTTGGGGGCTTGAGAGGGGAGGCTGCTGCCAAAGGAGCTGTCCTTGCTGACCAAGCTTTAACGAAAGCCTCCAATCCAGCCGCCCGGTTGGCGATCCTCGAATTCGTCGCACGCAGACAATTTTGGGATCTCGGAGATACCAACGCGATCTTGGAGGCCTGGAGCGGGCTGACAGATTTACAAAAATCGGAGATGCGGATCCACGGTGGCTCAGTGTGGTATCAATATTGCTCCATCGTCATGCAGTCCATGGTGAAGATGGGAAAAACCTACGAGGCACAGGCCCTTGTATCCTCAATTGTGGATGAGAGCCACGCCACTTCGGAAGGCTATGTCATCATGGGAAGTGCATACGCCGAATGGCTTCTATCTCTGGGAGAAAAGGATAAAGCATTTACCTACTTCCAATGGATCTCCATTGAAGCTCCTACCCACCTGAGTGCAGCGTCCGCGCACTATTGGCTTTCGCTGCGGTACTTGAATGCGGGTCAGCCTACCGCCTCCTTCACATCAGCAAAAGCGGTGAGGCTCTGCTTCGGGGCAGCTCCCTCACTCCTAAGTGAGTGGGAACTCGATGCCAAAGCCCTACTGATTCTTACAAACTTATCTGAAGACGCCGCCATCAACCAAGGACGTGATCGCTTCACGCCGGCTTTCATCCATCAAATGCTTGCCACGCTCCGCTCGGATCGCGATTCGATCCGATGAGAAACTGGATCATGGAACAAACCGCCGATTGCCATGCTTTTTCGAATTTATTTCCCGCTCACCGCGATTTGCCTCGGAACCAGCTTGGTTTCCGCCCAAAAGTCCGAGTCCCCTTCAGGTCACCTTCCCTACCAGTGCATCATCCGTAAAAAGCCTGGGTTTCAAACCACAATTTCTAATCCTAAGATCACAATCAGCAGAGAGGGAATTCACAAATGGATCGCGACGGTCGTCTGGACACCACCAGACCTGTCCGATGGCTATTATTCGGAGCGGGGATGGCTGGGGCCTCTAATCCCATTCTGCGCCGAGACATATGAACCTAAAACGCAAAGAAAATCATACACTCTGCGATGTGGAAAAAATGCAAGTATTCGGTCGGATAGATTCACCGCCATGTTTAGGGATCCCTGTGCTGCGTCGAATGGGCAGGGATCGCTGCCACCCCTTCAAGCTGGTGAGACATGGGACAGTGGCTCCCAAACGATAAAGGCACCGGTCTGCCAGGTTCCCCCGCCGCCCACGCCGCGAGGCGAACCACCCACCATCATTATTGATCCGTATCATAGAAAAACGGAAACACCCTCAGGGCCGGATTGTAAAACACCATTCCAACCGCAAACTTGTGAACCATTCAGTCATCCGGACACTCGGGAGCCAGTCGACTTGCCAGCGCCAGAGAGGATCGAGTTGGTTTCTGAAAACATCGCCTTCGACCATCGGAAAATGGGTTACCTTGCCTACACTCACGATCCTGAAACCACGCCAATGCCCAAGTATTTCCTCCAGGAATCGGCTACCACTAGCCTTTCAGGGGGGAATCCTGAATCCCCGGTAGGTGGTTTCGTCGTCCGGAAGATCTGCCCCATGACCGGAGATGAAATCACCACTGCCAAAGAAGGAAACCCGAGTTGGTACGGCGCCAGAACAGGTCCGGGAGTGACGCTCACTGAAACCACTGCGAGTGGTTCGATTGATGTGGAGAACTACGACGACTGCCCAAATACGAAGGAGGACAGCAAGGCAGCCTTGCTTTTCTACTCGGTCCTGAGCAATGAATACACCAAGATGAAGATGCGCACTGACACATTCCTGAACACTTGGGGATTCAAAGAGACCCGCTTTTTCAAGCGAGAGGAGCCCACAGCCGCCTTGCTGATTGATGCCAAGGAAGAAACGATTCATTTTCAAAAAACAAAATACAAGATTCGCGTCCCGGTCGAGATCCCAAAACCTGTCACGGTAAATTGGATTGAGGAATTCACCCCAGAAGACACCAATCTGAAAGACGACGTGGAGCCACCAAAAACCGTTGTCGTGAAAACCGCTAGCATCTCTGGCTCCGAGTCTCCGGTTTACACCATTAACCCAGCCCAAACACCCGATAACGAAGGAACGTGGAGGGTTTTTCTCCTG
>JAPJNB010000130.1 GCA_026461385.1 Akkermansiaceae bacterium | reverse complement strand
GTGGAAGCATTCGGAATATGCAGAGGGAAGGGCAGGGATTGGGTCAGGGTGACTTGTCGGTAGAGCAGGTGGATGGCCTCGGAGGTGGTCAATCCAAGCTGCGCAAAGACTTTCTCCGCCTCTTTTTTAAGGGCAGGTTCGATACGGGCACGGACGACGGACGTTTTGCTCATGGGACAAATGTAGCCCGATTGTAGCCACATATCAATAGAGTGTTTCATGACCGCCCATCGTTCGCCGCCCCTTCCGCGCTTCAAGTTCTCCCGCGTAGGGACTATTTGCTAAGCAATACCCCTTATCTAAAGGGAGGGGCAGCACCGCGTGCTGCCCTAGCTGCCTCGTCCGTATTCCCAACCGCTAACCGCCAACCGCTTCCACCTCGCAATGGAGTCTGAAACGTTCAGACCTTAAACGCTTCAGGAAAGTGCTTCCTGGCGTCTTCCTCGGTGTACGGTTCGACATCGCCGCCGGTAAGTCTGCTCTCGGTCACGCTGTCGGTAGGCTGCCACTCCTTGTCCTTCTGGTTCCAGAAGCGCTCTTGAATCGTGCGTTTAGCGGTGTCTCTTACCCATCTGTAGAGTGCCGCCGGCGCGTCTCCGGCTTCCTTCATTTTGACGTAATAAGTGGTTACGATGCTGTCGCTCATTTGGTGGACTTTCTTGCGAGGATTGCAATCGAACTGGCGTATTTGTGCAGGCGCTCGCACGCTTTTTCGTCCGATAAGCCGGCCGAGATCAGATCCTTCATGTTAACGTAGTTATCCGCGATTTTTACCTGCGTCGCCAGTGCGTTGGGCAGGACGCTTTCCCTGACATAGGTGAGGTATTCATCGAGTTTATTTAGGCCCGGTTCGCCATGCTTTTTGGTATGGCTGATGGCTTCGACGGCGAGCAGGACGGCATCGTCGAACTTGGCTTCCTTGATTCTTTGCCGGACATTTTCGCGCTTCGTTTTCACCTCTTCATCTGGTGCGCCCTTCTTGGCTGCGTCTTCGATTGTGTCGTGCAGGATGGCCACGAGCCTGGCCAGATGGTCATTGGTGGGCATCATGTTCATCACGTCGAGAACGTGGCAGAGGTAAGGCCGGCTGTCGGGCGGGTTGCGGAATTGGTCGCGATGGGTGTCGATGGCGATCAGCATCGCCGCCTGAAGTTGTGTTTCTTTTTGAGCTTCATCCATGATCTCATCCTGCCCAAACCCGAAAACCTGGCAAACCAGAAGCAGTATAATGACAGAACGTAATAAGAATAGAGAGATGAATCGATGACGGAGGACTGAGTCGATGCTGGATAGATACCCCGCCACTCGCCACCTGGGGCCGCCACCCGCCACCCGAAGCGTTGCTTCTCCCTGCCTTTGCTTCGCAGCAGATCACCGATACCCATGTCCCCACGCGGCCCCTGGTCGCGCCTGCTTCGCAGCCGTTCACCATGCCAGCAGATCCCCATTTTAGCGCCGGCTCCGCCGGGCGCTAAAATTGCCTTTCCTCCACCCATCCCACCAAAATCTTGAACCCGGACAACTTCGCGAAATGCAGCGTCAGGATGAAGTCGTGCTTCACCGAGATCGCCTCCATCCGATGGGGCAGGGCGAGTTTCTTGCCCTGGTACAGACAGACCTTCGGACAGGCGTAGACTTGGCTGCACTCCTTGTAGGCGCGCTGGACGCGGACATCCAGGTTGCTGTGGAGGGCGCCGAGCCGGGGGACCATGCCGAGGAACTCTAGTTTGCTGCGGGCCTCCCGGTAATCGTCAAAATTCAGGTCGTGGGCTTCCTCGATGACCGTGTCGGTGATGATCACGTGGTTCTTGATCAGGGACGCGCCCCGGATCGTCTCGAAGAAGTAGGCCATCCCGTGCGGGCGCTTCTTGCCCTTGATCATCCGCGGGGCCTTCGGCGTCAGGTCCTTGCCATAGGCCGCCTCGATCTCCTTGGCCAGGAGCTCATCGCCCGCCCGGTGCTCGATCGTCAGCTCGTGCTTACCGCGCAGCACCGTCCGGTGGCGGACGATGATATCCCCGAACTGGTTCAGCCCGCCGATCCGGGAGCCGATGTCGAATTCCCCGTTGATCCAGGACTCATTGAAGGCCGGGGAGGTCTCCACCAGCTTCAGCAGCGCCCGCTTCACCTTCTGGGCGGTCAATTTACAATCATAGGCGCGAATCTGGAGCTTGGTCAGG
>JAPJNB010000014.1 GCA_026461385.1 Akkermansiaceae bacterium | reverse complement strand
GGTGAGTTCTTCGACTTTTTGTTCCGCAGCGACTTGGCCGGCTTGGGCGTTGGCGGCGGTGGTCTGCGATGTCCGGAGCTGGAGCATCACGTCGCGAAGCTGCGTCCGCAACTTCACAGTGGGATCGGCCTGTTCGGCAGCCTGAGTCGGAAAAAGGCCGAGACCAAACGCGATGAGCACGAGCGCGATGCCGCGGAGGGTGCTCGGAGCCGGAGTGATGGATGGATACGAGGTTGGAAGAATTTTCATGTTAGAACTTGGCGTTGATGTCGAATTCGAGCGTGTCGGAGCTGAGCGGCGAACCGATGACTTCATCGGAGCTCATCCAGCGGAGGCGGCCTAAGACCGCAGGAGAAATGGCCATTTTCCCTCCAAGCGTGTAGCCCTTGACATTGGTCCCACCGCCGCCGAAATCCGAATCATTGAAGGCGTCGACCACCGCGTCCGACTCGACGTAGCGGTAGCCAAACCCAGCCTGCCAGTCACCGAAGGACTCGAGCGCGGGCTTGCCGAATTGGAACATGAGATTCCATGCGGTGTCGCCACCCTCAAATTTACTCGTATCTCCAGCGCCGCTGGCGGCGCCGAAGTTGTTCACGGCGCGGGACACGATTCCACTCTCATCAAATGCAAGGTTCTTGGTGGCTTCCCCGATGAGTGTGAGGCGGAATGGATCGAAGTGGTCGTAGTCGATTTTGCCCGTTAGAGTGAGATTGCGGAACTGCGAGGCGAGGCCGTAGTACTGGTATTGATACTTATTGCCGAAGTCATTCGCGGCGGTTGCTTCGATGTCTCGCAGGGCCATGTAGGTATTCCCGCGCTGAGCGAACCCGGGACGAGTTGAGTCGGTGTCTCCCGCGTCGGTCGTGGTGAGCGGGGTGAATGGAGTCGAGAGCTTGCCTTCGATTTTATTAAAATCATAGTAAGCCGCTGCAAACTTCGCAGAGAGCTCGTCGGTGATTTTCCAATCGATTCCCACCTGTGCGCCGGTCAGCCACTTGTCGGTGCTCTTGAACTTGGCGGGTTGGTTAGAGGCGAAGTTCAAGTCGGTGTTGTAGACGGGGAAATAGCCTGCTCCGAAAAACGTGGATGCGCGATCGTTGAGTTTCACCTTGCCGCGAAGCCCGAAACCGTCGAAGCCGACATCTTCATCCCACTGAACATCGGTGGAGAAAAATGGATTATCAAAACGCCCTAACAGGAATACCAGTTCCTCGCCATCGCCCGGACCTGCATCGTAGCTGAGGAAGGCGCGATCCAGCCAAAGCGCGTATTTGGAAAAGCTTCCGCCACTCGCACCGAGCGTTTGGTTGGTCGATGTCGGGGTACTGCTATCACCGGTTCCGATACGGATGCCTGCGTTGAAGCCATCGCCCAGCATGATTTCACTGCCGACGCGAGCCCGGATGCGCGTGCGGGTGCGGTCTTGGTCGGCGTCGTATTGTGGCGAGAACTGGGTGCCAGACACATCGAAGGGCGCGCCCGTGTTGATCGCGTTGAAGTTCGGAAATGAGCCGGTGTTGTCGTTGGTATCCGCGAAGAAGATGCCCTCTGACCGGAGTCTGAAATCACCAAAGGGACGGAACTTCGATGTCCAATCGGCTGGTGCTTTGTCGCCCCATCTTTCCTCGCGCGCTTGAGCCATGAGCTCCTGCTGGATCTGGTCGCGCATTTGGTTTTTCACCACCTCTGGGATGTAGGTCACGCGGGTCTCGTCTGGACCTGATAGAGGCGGCAGTTCTGCAGCTTGTGCATTTGCGGCGTCTGCCTGCGCCTGCTGGATCATCTCGGCCGCTTCGGCTTGAGTGAGGATGCCCTTTTGGACGAGACGGCTGATGAGGTTCACCGTGACATTGGATGATGGGGCGGTTTGAGTCGCTGCAACAGGCTGCACTGGCAAATCGCCGATTTTCGGTTCGTCGGCAAGATCCAGGCCGCTCGCAGATTGGGCGGGTGGTGTCGCGGCGACATCGGTCGTTTCGGTTGCGACGTCTTCGGCACGGATCAAACTGGATGCTCCGAGGATGGCGGCGATGGTAAGTTGGCGGGTAGCTGACATGAAAAATGGATGATGACCGTTGACTAGGATTTGCGGGCTGAAATGCGCATGTTGATGGGCATGGGCATGTCGGTCGGTGGTGGCTCGGGAAGCTGATAGCCTGTTAGAACTTGGTTTTTGATCGCTTGATCGATGGCGGGCTCACCGGTGGATCCTACGAGTTGAGCACGGGTGATGATGCCATTGGCATCCGCCCAGATCCGGACTTGCAGCGTGAAGTTCGCACTGCGGGTGCTTGAGTTGCGACCCAGCGCTTCTTTGATGGAATTTTGGACCTTCGCCGCGTAGTAGCCGTACTTGCTCCCCTTGCGGCCACCGATGGAATTGCGGTTTCCACCGCCATTCCCGCCATTTTTCGTGAGTCCCATGCTTGGACCGTTGCCTTGGTTGTTGGTTCCGAGGTCTTCAGACGGCGGTGCGTCGACCGGCGCCTCTGCGGGCGGCGGCTCATTGTCTGGGACAGGTTCCTGTTCAACCATCTCGTCCTTTTTCGGCGGCTCCTCTTTCGGGGGTGGCTCGACCTTGGGTGGCGGCGGCGGCGGTGGCGGCGGCGGCGGGAGCGTGATTGAAATCGTGTCCGGCTTGGCAACCGACCGTGGGCGGCTTTTCCCACCACTGGTTAGGGCCGAAACGACACCGCCTAACACGACAAGCGCGAGCATCGCTCCGATGAAGCGCTTGCCTTTATTTTGCTTGGGTGCTGGAGGTTTGGGGATCATGCCGCTGGCCGTTATTTTTTCGGAGGCTGGGTCGCGAGGCCGACTTGAGTGATGCCAACGCGGCCAAAAACATCGAGGATGTTCATGATGCCTTGGTACTGGTTCTGTCCGTCACCGCGAAGCACGACGGGCAGTTCGGGATTGGCCGCCTTGAGTTGGCCCAGCTTGCTCTCCAGCTCATCGAGCGTGACCGCCACGGTGTTGAGTTTGATGTTGCCGGACGGGTCGATGGTGACGGCTTGAGTCTTGGGTTCCTCCATCTTGGAGGCTGCCTTATTGCTCGCACTTGGCAGATTCACCTTCACGCCTTGAACACCCGCAGTCGTCATGATGATAAAGATCAAAAGGAGAACCAAGTAGAGGTCCACCATCGGGGTGACGTTGATGTCGTCGAAGCTTTTTTCGTCGGCAGAGGCCATGGTTGCGAATTGCTTGTTAGAACTTTTTAGAAATTGTTAAAATGATTCAATGCCAATTAAATCAATGGCGGTTCGACGATGCGTCGGATTCTTGCGCGGGGCGGTAGAACTCGGCCATTTTTGCGACGAACTCATCGATGAAGACCTGCATCAGCCCGAGGGAGTTTTTGATGCGACCGTTCAGGTAGCTGTAGATGAAGAGTGCGGGGATCGCGACGACCAGACCGACCACGGTCGCAAGAAGGGCTGAGGCGATACCGGGTGCGATCGAGTTGACATTCACTTCGCCGGAACGAGCGATGATGGCGAAGGTGATCATCACCCCGACGACCGTTCCGAGCAGGCCGACGTAGGGGCCACCTGCGATGCTCATGGTGAGGTAAACCAAGCCATTGGAGAGTCGGTGCGTTTCATGAACCAGGCCTGCATCGAGGCTAGCGCGAATCGCTTGGATCGAGCGGCCAGAGAGGCCTTGGATGCGGTTGTTGTCCTTGTCGAGACGGTGGCGGATTTCATCGGCACCGATCTGATAGATGTGGAAAAGCGGTGATTTATGGATGAGTTCTTGATCGCTTCCGTCCACTTGGCCACCTAGGCTGCTGACGCTTGAATCATTCTCGGTATCGAGCGCCGTGAGATCGGTTGAAAGGGTTTTCCAGCGTTTGAGGAAAAGTTCGGTACCCTTTTCGATCGAGCTGAGATAGATGAATTTGCGAATGGCAACCGTCCAGCCGACCACGATCATGATCGCGCAGACACCGATCGCCATCCAGCCGTCGAACATCATGTTGCCCGCGATGTCACTGAAGAGTGAGAGGTGCTCCATGAGGTGGCTTTTTTCGCCTGCGACATCGCCTTCGATCGCGCCGACCGCAAGCGCGCGTTGGCTTGCATCGGAGCCGCCTTGGTTGACGGCGGCGAGCTTCACCCACGCGGCCGAGCGTGGCGTTTTGGATAGGGTAAATTCATCGACCTCTCCGACAAACGCGATGGTATCGGTGGTTGGGGATTCGGCGGAGACGCCACCGAGCGTGAGCGGTGAATTGAGCGCAGGGAGAGAATCCGCAAGGGTTGCGTAAGGGGCGCCGTTGACAAAAAGTTGGAGGTTTTTCCCATCGGCGACGACCGCGAGGTGCGCCCATGCGGCGGCAGCGAGCGGAGCGCCGGGAGTGGTGCGGACTGGGCTTCCGCCAGTCGCAACTTCCAAGGTCGGAATGCCTTGGTTTAGGAGCAACTTGAACGAGCTTTTGCCCTCCGAACGGCTGAGGAGAATGGCATCTGCCTGAAGTGCGGTGGGTTTAACCCAGAGCGAAAGCGTAAGGGGCTGTGCGGCTTGCCATTGGAGTGATGGGGTGGCAGGAATGCTAACGGGCGTGCTGCCTAACAGACGAAGGCCACTTCCGATCAGCGAGGTCTCTGAAGTGCTTGCGGCGTTGGCGGCGTGGTTTGCGTTGGCCGATGAGTCGACCGGCGCTTTGGCCAATTCCGCAAAGTGATAGACGAGCGAGGTGTTTTCATCAAAGGCTTCGGCGGGTTTCGTGCCTTCTGGCATTTTCGCATCGGCGTTGCCGTAGTAGATATAAAAAGCGTCCTTGGTTGCGGGTTTGACGTTCGGAAGCTTGACCCAGACGTAGGCCTCATTGAGGAGACCATCATATTTTTCAATTTGATGAGGGAGGATGGTTTTGCCATCGGCTGCAACAAAGCGGATGTCGCTACCGTCCTCGCGGGCAGAAGTGAATTGGAAGATCCCATCGTGCAAGCGCACGAGGACGGAGGCTTTGTCCACGGCTTCGGTGATGCCAGCGGCGTCGGCACCCGTGTCGAGCGTGATCTTCGAGCGTTGAGTCCATGCTGGGTTCCACCAAGCGTCTTTGGAGTCGGCGGCCTGGCTAATCCCCGAGCAAGCCACGGCGGCGGCGATGCCACTGAGGAGACGGAGATGCTGGAGGAAAGGTCGGATTTTCATGAATGATTTCTAGTAAATGAGAGATTAAAAGTCTGCCCAGCCGCGGAAGGTGACACGAACGTCACCGGCATTCGCGTCGGTCTGGTCGATCAGAGGCACGGCAGCGTCGATGGAGCCGTTGTAATGGTTTGCGACACGGAAACGGGTTCCGATGCCGAAGCTCGCGAGCTGATAGGTGCTTTCTTGCGACGGGAGGGCATCGTAAATGTGAAGAACTCCACCGTCCGCGAATGCGTGGAAGCGCCACTCGTTGCGGCGGAGGCCGGTCTTCTCGGGTGCGCCGATCAGGGATGGTGTGCGATACTCCGCGGTGCCGAAAATCCCGTTGTCGCCGAGCGAAGTGGCTTCGAGGTAACCTCTAACCGAGTCCGAGCCACCACCGGCGATTTGCTCCGAGTTGATGAGAGGTTGGCTGGCAAGCTGACCTTGAATTTTTCCGTAAGCCTGCGAGCCGTTGCTGAAATCGAGGGTGTGAGAAACATCGCTGCGGAGATAGATGTAGTTTCCATCCGCATGGTAGCGTTTGTTGCTGTAGTCCAATTCGCCGCTGCCCAGGCCTCGGAGGTGGAGATTGAGCGAGGTGTTGAATTCCGTGAAGGTCTTTTCGCCTGTTAGACTTGCGCCGTAGGATGCGCTGAGGGGGTAGTAGGTGATGGGCGAAGAGATGGTATCTTTGCCAATGACGATGTCCTCTGCGAAGTTTTTATAGTCGAGTCCGAGGCTGAAGTTCTGATAGAAATGCGCGGTAGTCGGCAGGTCGTAAAGGGCTCGCAGGCCGACGATTTCTCCGCGGCCGCCAACGGTGGCACCGCCGAGGGTCGAAACGTCGCTGTTCTGTTTGGTGCCTTGGACGAGAAGGCTCACGCCATCGGACACTCGAGCCATGTAGTAGCCTGCGAAGACGAGGGCGTCTTTGGTGTTTTCGGGGGCGACTTGGAAACTCAATCCGCCGGTGTGGCCTTTTTGGAAAAGGTTTCCATAACTAAGCGATCCGTTTAAACGGAGCTCCGACGTGTTCGTGCTATAGCGGTTGTTCAGTTCAAGCGAGCCATGCAGCGGGAGCTTGTCCTCTACATTCAAGTCGATGTCCAAGACGCCTGGTTCCGAACCCTGCCGCAGCACCGGCGTAACTCGGAGATCAGCGAGCCGGTTCAAGGCAACGATTTCCCGACTCACTTGATTCATGTTCGGGACGCTGCCCTCGGCGAGCGACGGCGCGTCGCGCTTGATGCGGCTCGGCAGGAAAAACCGCGCCTGGTTTACGCGCAGGCGGCCGATTTTACCTTCCACCACCTCGAGGCGGATCACTCCCCGGCGCGGATCTTGCTGGGGAACGCTCACGGAAACCGTCTGAAATCCCTTGTCGTGATAGACTTTTTCGAGGGCGGCCCTTGCTTGTTCCACATCGTCGGGCGTCCGTGCTGGACCGAGGAATGGATAGACCGCTTCCTCGACTTCGAGGGTTTTCAAGCGTTTGGCACCCTCGACGCGATACTCGCGGATGTTGAAACTCGTGATTTCTTGGGCGATGAGCTGCGGTGAAACCGTAACCCATGCAGTGCATAGAAAGCCGCCGATCGCAGGGAAAGACTGCGAAAACCTGGCGATGACTGAAGAAGAAAATCCCATGCGACATTCTCGATATCCGAGCTCCAATAGCCTCATCTTTCGGCCCATATCCCCTCAAGGGTGGTTCTGTGACGTTCCTGTCACAATTGGCGCATCCGATTGTTACAAAACGGCGCGAATGCGCTTCTCGGCCTTGAGCATCCCGCATCCCGCCGCCACGTCGATGCCGCGTCTTTGGCGGAAAGTGCAGGGAAATCCGCCGGCAATCAGGATTTTTTGAAATTCGTGTCCTGCGAGACTTTCGCTGCCCGCGAAGCCACCGGTCGGATTGAGCGGGATCAGGTTGATGTGGGCATCGATGCCGCGCAGCAGTTCGACGAGGCGGTGGGCGGTCTCCGGCGAGTCATTTTTCCCAGCGATCAGCGTCCACTCGAAGAAAATCCGTTTGCCGGTCACGTGGCCGTAGGTCCGGCAGGCGTCGATGAGCATGGCCAGTGACCAGCGTTTGCTTGCGGGAACCAGAGCCGCTCGCTCCTCCTCCGTCGAACCATGGAGGCTGACGGCGAGGCGGTAGGGCCGTTGTTCTTCGGCGAGTCGTAAAATGCTGGGCACCACGCCCACCGTGCTAATTGCGATTTTGCTAGGCCCGATGCCGATGCCGCGCACCTCGGAAATCACGCTCAGGGCGGCGATCACGGCGTCATAATTGTGAAGGGGCTCGCCCATGCCCATCATCACGAGGTTCCGAAGGTGTCTTTTCGGGTCGATCGTCCGCAATACGCGGCGCGCATGCAGCACCTGTGCGACGATTTCGCCGGGGCGGAGATGCCGCACGAACCCCATTTGGCCTGTGGCACAAAAAACGCAACCCATCGCACACCCCGCCTGGGTGCTCACGCAAACCGTGTGGCGGCCGTCGTAGCCCATCAGCACCGTCTCGATGGTCTGGCCGTCCCGCAAGCGCAGGAGAAATTTCCGAGTCAGCCCGTCAGTGCTGCGGATCTCATCGACGAGTTCTGGCTCATCGAGGAAAAACCGCTTGCCCTCGCCCACCGAATTTTCCACCCAGCGCTTGAGTGGCCCGGAAAATTCGCACGCGGTGAGGTCGAGGGTGCCATCGCGATGAAGCGCCCGCCAGAGCGCTTTGGCGTGATGCGCCTTCACCCCGTCTGCCGCCAAAACCTCGACGAGCTCGGCAAATCCGAGATCGTGCAATGATTTTCCAGGCAAGTCGCTCACGAACGAATGCAACTCCACAAGCAATGGCATTCAAGCGCCATTTTCAATTGCGCCGGGCGGAAATGCTACTTCAGAGCCTCAAGCAGCTCAGAGACGGTTTGGGTCAGCCCCGGCAGAATCAAGTCCGGACGGATTTCTGCGAGGGGTTGCAGGACGAACCGCCGCTCTTGGATCCGCGGATGGGGCAGGGTCAAGGACTCGGTCACGATCGACTCCTGGCCGAAGTAGAGCAGATCGACATCGACGATACGTGGCGCATTCCGCTCGGGCGATGCGGTGCGCCCCAGCTTGCGCTCGATCGCTTGGGTTAGTTCTAACAAATCTAATGGATGTCCTTCGTAGTCGATTTCAATCACCGAGTTGTAAAAGAGCGGCGATCCCTGCGGGCAGTCCAATGGCTCCGTTTGGTGATCCGATGCGGTTAGAAATGGCTCATCGGGGGTGGCGATTTCTCTCAGGCACGTGCGGGCGGCCTCCAAATTGGCGGTGCGGTCCCCAAGGTTGGAGCCGAGGGCGATCCCGACGCGTGGCATGGTTCAGTCTTCCAAGTTTTCAAGGCTTGCGATGCCGTTGGCTTGCATCCGCTTGTTCGCCTCGGCGACCTTTGCGGATGGAATGACGATCGGGCGCTCGGCTCCGAACAGCTCAATCACGAAATACTCCGGCACCTCCTGCGGGTGAAGTAGCTCGCGGGCATGCTTGAGATCGCGCACTTCCACGCCATTGATCTTCTCCACCGCGAAACCCGCAAAATCCGTCAACTGGCTCGTCACGGGGTCGCTCTCCACGCGGGTCAGCACGACGATGTCTTGATGCTCTTGAAACAGGCCCTTGGGAACGTAGTCCGTGTAAAGGCGGCGGACGGTCACATCGTCGAACTTGGAGGCTGCGAAAAGATTGGTGTCTAACGGTTGGAAAACCAGGCCTGCAAAAAGCAGGTAGCGCGGCTTTTTCTCATACTCGACCGAATACATTCGCGACCAGGTGAGCGGCTTGAGGGTGATTTCGAGATCACTCATCACGCCGTCTCGGAGGCAACCCGCGACGACCTTATCGCCGGTGAATTTCCGCTCGACGATTTCCTCCATGTTCACGTTTTCGCCATCGATGGTGATCATTCCGGCGCTATCGACCGGTTTTCCATCGAGAGACAGCAGGATGTCGCCGGCCTTAAGGATGCCGTCGCAGGAGCTGGTCGCGACGACCTTGCTGATCAGCACGCCCTTGCCATCGTTCGGCAGGCCCAAGGCCTTCCGCATGGCGGGGTTGAAAAGCGGAAAATGACTGACACCGAGCTCCGCGTAATGGTCGTAAGTGCCGTCTTCGATGTCCTTGAGGAAGCGCCGGATCACCGGGGTGGGGATCACGTAGCCGGTGTTGTCGGCCTCGCGGAGGCCTTGAAATGCCACCCCGACGACCTTGCCATCCTGCACGCACGGGCCGCCCGAGTTGCCGGGGTTGATCGCCGCGTCGATCTGCACAATCAGGTGGGAGTCGGAGCGGGAATGAGAATAGGTTTGGAAATCAATCCGCGACACCACGCCGCGGGTGACCGAGAGCCGTTCGCCGCCGACCGGGTAGCCGATCACGCGGACCTGTGATTCCAGACTTGGGACCTCGCCGAATTCGAAGGTCGGGAAGGATTCAAAATCCTTGAAATCCTCGACCGACAGCAGCGCAAGGTCGCTGTCATGCGCGATGAACTCGACCCGAGCTGGATATTTCTTTGGGCTGCCGTAGACCGTGACCAAGATGCGTCTCGCGTTCGAGACCACGTGAGCATTGGTCAAAATCTTGTTTTTCCCGATCAGGAAACCGGTGCCGATTCCGCCGCCAAAACGGCCGGAATTCCAAGGCGTCTCGTAGTCGGGCACTTGGGAAGCGACCTCGATCCGGAGAACTGAGCGGTAGATGTCGGATGGTAGCGACGAGGCTGGTGCGCCGAGGACCGGCAACGCAAGGACCAGAAGAAAGAGGCAGGAAAGCAAACGACTCATGAACTTGCGGTCATTCGTAAGGTTTCGCGGGGCAGGTCGCAAATGAAATTTGCCTGCGGCGGCGCATCGGCTTCCGAGGTTGCAGATCCCCGGCGGGCAATCTTAACTGGCGGAGTGAGCGCCACGCCGACCTTCAACACCCTCACGCGCCCTGCTTTGGCGGGCGAGTTTGTGCCTGCCGATTATTTTCGTGAATTGGAGCGGGCGCAGCTGTGTCGGGGCGAGCGGCCTTTGGAAATCGACCTAGGCTGCGGCGATGGATCGTTTCTCATGGGGATGGCGAAGGAATTTCCGGAGCGGGATTTTCTGGGGGTCGAGCGATTGCTTGGCCGCGTGCGCAAGGTCTGCCGGAAGATCACGCGCCAAAGTCTCGGCAACGCGCAAGTCCTCCGCTTGGACAGCCGCTACGTCGTCGAGTGGTTGTTGCCGGAGGCGACGGTTTCCCGCCTGCATCTGTTGTGCCCAGATCCGTGGCCCAAGCTGCGTCACCACCGGCGGCGTTTGGTGCAAACCGAGTTCTTGAGCGCGGTGCGTCGTGCGTTGGTTCCGGGCGGCGAGTTTTTGTTCATGACCGATCACGAAGAATACTTCCAGTGGGCGGTGGAAAAAACCGTGGAATTCGGCGGATTTGAACGACTCGAATGGAATGAAGATTCGTTTTTCTATCCGAAGACCGATTTCCAAGAACTTTGGGAAAGCGAGGGGAAATCGATGTTCCGTCTTCGCTGCCGCAGGCCGCTCAGCGATGCTTGAGGACCACCACCGACTGGTCGAAAAATCCCTCCAGCCGCAAGTCGCCGCGCTCATCGATGCGGAGGGTGACGCCGCCGGCCTGTCCTTGGTGGATTGGCTGGATGCCACGGGACCGCCAGTAGGCCACGGCCTCGGGCTTGCGCCGCTCCTCTAGCGGAAATTCCGAGTGGGACGCGACGATGGCCTGCGGGCTGACGGCATCGAGAAAGGCATCGCTGAGGGTGGGTTGTTCACGGTGCATTCCGGCGATGATCACATCGGCAGAAATTTCCCGTTGAGCATCGAGCAATTCTTGTTCCGCGGAGATGCCTGCGTCGCTGGTGAAAAGGATTTTCCAGCCCTGCCAGTGGAGCCGGAGGATCGCCACGCGGTCATCGGCGGGGAGATTTTGTGCGCGGGGGTCTGGCGCGAGGAGAACCTCCAGCACCGCACCAGCAGGCATTGGGAATTGGTCGCCAGCGGCGAGTTGCGTCGTGCGGATTCCGCGGGCGAGGGTTTCGGTCGTCCAAGCCCGAAATGCAGGGCTGCGGGAGCGCTCCACGGGAAGCAGCACTTGGTGGATCGGGAATGCCTCCCAGACTTGGTTGCCGCCGCCGAGGTGCCCGCCATCGGGGTGGGTCAACACCACGGAATCGGGTGCCACCCCGAGTTGTCGCAGCGAAGGCATCACTTGTCGTTTGAAGCGGTAGCGGTCGGCGCAATCGATGAGCACTGCGCCGCTTGCACCGCCCGAGAAACAAGCAGCTCCGGCACCGTGTTCGAGGTCGTAAACCAACAAAAACGGCTGAGGGTTCTGCATCAGTTGGAAATGCCCGCCCGGGATCGCCGAAAACCCTTCGGCAGTTTTCACGCAGCCATTTGCCACCAGTCCGTTTGCCTGGTTCACCCAGCGGGCGGCAGGAGGAACGAGCGGATGCAGGGCGGCACCGAGAAGTGCAGCGCAGAGTAGCACAAACACCATGGGCACGAAAACCACCCCCGCAAGCACCGAAACCGGCGTGACCAAGCCAAAATGCAAGGCGGTCAAGGGCGTGGAGCCGATCCCCGCTGCGAGCGAGACCCCCAGCGATTGCGCGAGGTTTCTGCGCAGGCCTAACCCAATTTTTTGCCAGCGGCTCATCTGGCTGATGGGCAAATAGAGCTCCGGCTTGGCGAGCCAGGCGAACCACCGCATCGTCCACCCCGTGCCGAGGGCGATGGCCGCGACCACGCCGTAGGAAAGTTGGACGCCGGGCTGAAATAGCAATCTGCCGTCCCAAAGGGTGGCGACGAGCAAGACGGCACCCAGGGCGTTCAGCAAGTCGGGGCGGCGCCGTGTGATGAAGGCACCGAGAAAAATGGCCGCCATCCATGCCGAACGCTCGGCGGGCGCGCTGTTTCCAGTGAGCCATGCGTACCCGAAAATCAACGGGAGCAGGACCGGAACCGCCCACCGCCGAGGCGCACCGATCCATTTCAAAAGCAGCCAAGCGATGCTGCCCACCATCGCCACGTGCAGGCCACTCACCGAAAACGCGTGCAAGGTGCCGCTGTTGCGAAAGGCTGAAACCAAGGCGTCGGCGTCGGGTGGTTGCTCGCCGATCACCACCGCGCGGATCACTGCGGCTTCTTGGGAATCCTCGGGCAGTCCGGCGGTCACCGCTGCACGGAAACCGCGCCGGATGCTCGCGCCCAACTCAGACCATGCCCCCGTCACGACCTCGCCATCGATCCATGACGCATCGTAGACGGCCGCGATCCCTTGCCGCTCCATCCATGCGGATTGGTCGAATTCCCCGGGATTTCGGGGGACTGGCAACGGGCAAAAATTTCCCTTCCCCCGGACCAACGAGCCCGCGACGGGCGTGGTGCCGCGACCATTCCACCAGACTTTCACCCCCGCCTGTGGGCCATCGAGCAAGACGGCGGGCGCAGACCAAAAATGGCCGCCGCTCTTGACATCCTTGAGCACACAGGCGCGTGGTTCACGAGGGTGCGACGCTAACAACGCCCTTCTCGCGGCTTCGCAGTTCTCAGTCCGCCAAGTGAATCCCGAGACCGCTAAGGCCCCGCCGATCGCCCACGCAAGACCGACCCGCCAGCCGCTCACCCGCCAACCGCCCACCCCGAGCAAGCCCGCCAG
>JAPJNB010000013.1 GCA_026461385.1 Akkermansiaceae bacterium | reverse complement strand
TCTGTTTGAACACTCAGCCGAGCGCGTGCTGACCTGGTTCCGCGCGGGCTTTGGCGACAACATGGACCAAAAGCTCAAGCGCACTGTTCCCTGCGAAAGCGCCAGTGACCTGGTCAAGCCCGACATCGAAACCCTTGCAACACTTACCCGCGCCATCGCTGGCAGACGCCAAGTCAAGGTCAATTACCTGTCATTGACCTCTGGGGCCTCAACCAAGACGCTATGCCCCCTTGCTCTGGCCGATACCGGTCTGCGTTGGCATTTGCGCGCCTTCGACCGCGATCGTGGCCGTTTTGCCGACTTTGCTTTGACTCGCATCGTCAAAGCAAAGGCCATTGACCAGGCCATCCCAGTCGAAGAACAAATTGAATCAGATGTGCAGTGGGCACGGCTCGTTCATATTGAACTGGTACCCCACCCTGGCATTGCCTATCCCAAAGCGATTGAAGCTGACTTCATGATGAACAACGGCGTGCTGGCGCTCGATATGCGGGCTCCACTGGTTGGGTATGCCCTAAGACGATGGTCAGTGGATTGCTCTCCCGAGCATAGCCTTGACCCTAAGGAACACCATTTATGGCTGAGCAACCAACAAACACTTTATGGCGTTGAAAGTGCCGCCTTGGCACCGGGTTACGTATCTGACAAATCAATTTTGGAATGAATATGATTGAATTAAATATCATGCCACTTCCATTTATGGCTTTTACAATTTTCCGTATCGGAAGTCGTTACGAGAATATGTTTGGCGGATTGCACAAATTGCGAATGACAATCCATTCCTGTACAGCGGAGAAAAAATAATGCTCGGACTAACACTACGAGAAGAGTTCCGAGGAAAACGCCTCAAAGGAACGGCCATTGAGCTGTCCAACGATACGAACACAGGTGCGACGCAGATCGCAGCCAAGGAATTTTTGGAGATCACCTACCCCACACATGACCTATTGAAGGGCATCGAGGCGGTTGGCCCAGACCAAGGCCGCCCAGTCGTGGTGATTGGTGAGCGCGGGCTTGGTAAGTCCCACTTGATGGCTGCGTTGTATCACGCGGTCAACGACGCAGCCTCGACTGGCGCTTGGTTGAACACTTGGGCTACCACTTTGGGTGACCCACAGATCGGCAAAATTGGTTTGCGCAGCGGGATGCAAGTCATAGGCGAGAGCCTCCACCGCCAGCGGTACAAGTTCCTTTGGGACTTGTTGTTTGAACGCCACCCACACGGAACTTACATCAAGGGCAAGTGGGAAGGCATGGGAGCGGCCAAAACTGACATCCCATCCGACAAATTGATCCTCGAACTACTCGAGCACACGCCCGCCATGCTGCTGCTGGACGAGTTTCAGACGTGGTTCGATGGTTTGACCAACACGAAGCAGTACCCATGGAAAAACTGGGCCTTCAACTTCATCCAAATCCTGTCGGAAATCGCCAAAGAACGGCCAGATTTGCTGGTCTTGGTAATTTCGGTGCGCAACGGTGGCAGCGATGCCTACCAGCAGGTTCACCGGGTCAACCCGGTGGCCATCGATTTCAAGGCTGGTGGCAATGCAGAGCGCATTCAGCAAGACCGACGCCGGATGCTCTTGCACCGCCTTTTTGATAACCGGTTGCAGATCGCTCCGGCCAACATCGAAACATTGGTTGCAAAGCACGTAGTCGAATACTTTCGTATTCAGGATGTGCCGTCCTCTGAGCAAGACAGAAAGCGGCAGGAGTTCAACGAGTCGTGGCCTTATGCCCCACACCTGCTGCGCCTGCTTGAAGAACAGGTGCTGATTGCTACCGATGCGCAAGAGACGCGCGACATGATTCGTATTCTCGCCAACCTCTACAAGAGTCGTGGTGAAACGGCCCCGGTGCTCACGGCTGCGGACTTCCGTCTTGATGACGATGCTTCAGGTATCGGAGCACTGCTTGACTCCGTCTCTAACGAGCACCACCGCACACTGCGCGCGAAGGCCCAACAGAACATCATTTCGGTCACCGAGGCGGTCTCCGACCACGCCAACCTTGCCCCGCACCTCCAGGAGATCGTGGGCGCTTTGTGGCTGCGATCCATTGCTGTCGGCAACTTGGCTGGTGCCGAACCGGCAACCCTGCAAGTCGACATCACGCGCAACAAGGCCGTTGACGACAACGCGTTTCAGGTGGAGCTGGCGACCATCGTCGAGAACAGCTTCAACATCCACCAAGACGGTCTCCGGCTGGTCTTCAAGGAAGAAGAGAACCCTCGCGCCAAGCTGATGGCTTGTGCTCGTAACGACAAGCTGTTCACCGACGGCTCCGACCAAGCCCAGCTTGCCAAGCAGGTTCGCTACGTGATCGGCGGCACCGACGAGGTCGCTAAGACCTTCCGTGTGATCGCGTTGCCGAAGGCTTGGCAGACCGATCCCTGGTCAACGCTGGATGAAGCTGAGCAACCCGAGCGCTGGGACGACCGCCTTCCCATTCTGGTGCTGCCAGAGGAACCGGACAACATCGACCAACGCCTAGGTCGCTGGATCAAAGATCATCTGCAGAAACGCCGCAACACCATCCGCTTCCTGCTGCCGCGATCCGGCTCCGCCAATGCCTTCCAGGATCGCGACCTGCTGATCCTCGCGCGTGCCGAGATGAAGGCGCAGGAATGGAGCGGCCAAAACCCCGAGTACAAGAAGCTGCACACCGAATACCAGGGTGCGCTGCGCGACATCCTGAAAAAGCGCTTCGACCGTTTCGCGGTGCTGTATCGCTGGAATTTCGCCGATCCGAGCCAGTGCGTATTCAGCGTCGAGAGCCTGAAGAAGCAAGGGACTCAGATCCCCGAAGGCATCGAGGAAGCACTAATCAACGACCTGTTCGTGCCCGAGGACTTTGAAGACCTCGTGCTCGAAGCTGCGGCAGACAACTCGGCCGTTGGCAAGCTGCTGCGCGAGCTGCAAGAGCCACGTCCTGCTGGGCAAGACTGCATCCCTTGGCTTGGCGAAACCGCAATGAAGGAACGCATCCTGCGGCTATGCGCGCGAGGCAAGATCGCCATCAACTTGCGCGGCCTTGAGTACCTGCAGACCCAGCCGGGCGAGGACGAAGAATCAGCCTGGAAACGCCTGCGCCCCAAGCTGTCGTATACCGGCCGCCAGCTCGATGAAGTGTTCCTGATGGAGCCCTCGGCGGTACCGACAACGGGTGGCACAACGCCTCCCGCGCCTCAACCAACGCCAACTGGCGGCGGCGAAAGCAGTGGCCCGTGGGGAGGTGGCACAACGCCACCGCCGCCCCCACCGGGCGGTGAAACGACACCGGGAGGCGGCACGCCGCCGCCGGGCGGCGGAATCTTCGGCGGTGGCTCCAGCACTGGTGGCAAGCCCCGCATTCCGCTGAGCAATCCTGCGACCTCTCCCTTGAATCTGATCGGCAAGCTCGAGGGTTGGGGCATTGGCCCGGCCACCCCCATCGCCGAAGTCTCGATCAAGGTGTCGGCAGCGACCGGGGCGCAACTCAAGGACCTGCTCAAGAAACTGCCTGACGGCATGACCTTTGAGCTTAGCCTTGAGAAAGAGGACAAGTGATGGCACTCGACGTCGGGGTATTGAACAGCCTGACTAAAGGCTCTGCCGAGGACGCGTGGCGCGTCATCATCAACAACGCCGTCGAGATTGCGTCCAAGCCGCTGGCAGCAGGCAACGCACCCAGCGAGGTCATCAAGCGCGACCGCGAAATCGGCACTCTTGACCACTTCCTGTCCTCCACCGGCTGGGACTTGTGGCAAGCCTTCGGCGACACCGTCGAGCGCACCTCGGATCGACTGGCTCGCTGGTGGACAGAGCCCTACAGCGCCAAGGCGGTGCTGGTGCTGGATGGCCTGTCCCTGCGTGAACTGCCTTGGCTGTTGCAAGGTGCAAAAGAGCGCGGCTTCACGCTGCACGAGGTATCCGCCAACGCATCCGAACTGCCCGGTGAAACCAACCAGTTCGCGCAGGCCTTGGGCTTCGGTAGCCGCAGCCAGCTTCAGAACAACGGTGGCGGTCTTGCCCACAAGCTGCAACCGACGCACACCGAGTGTGTCGATATGCCGTGGAAGGATTGCGAGAGCCTGATCAATGGCTCGCCGAACTGGGTGTTCTGGCACCACTGGCCCGACAGCAAGGTTCACGACGGATCGGGCGCGGGCCAGGGCCTCGACACGTTGACCCGCGACGCCGCCGATCAACTCAGCAGCGATGACTTCTGGTCTTTCGTCGAGAGCTTGGCCACCGGGCGGCGTCTGGTCATCACATCCGACCACGGCTACGCAGCCACAGGCTACTTCCCTGACGCGGATGGCGAGGTGGGCCAGTTCCTCAAGAAAACCTTCGCGAGCGGGCGCAGCGCCAAAGGCACCGGTGAAACCGGCCCCTTCGTACCGCCCGTGGCACTCCAGATCAACAGCCCGCACGGCGCTCACCTCCTGGCAGTAGGCCGCTGGAAGTGGAAGAGCCAAGGCGGCTACCCGACGTTGACGCACGGCGGCCTCTCATTGCTCGAGGTGCTGTCGCCCTTCGTCGAGCTTACGAAATAAGGAACGCGCTGCATGGCAACCAAAAAAGAATTCCTGGCGCAAGAAGTCGCCAGGGCCGTCGGCGCTGGCAAGACGGTCGCAATGGAAACCGTCGACTTCAACGACCCCAACCGCCCCAAGACCTGCCTGGAAGTCGATTTCCCGATCCTGCCGGTCAATCAGGTGGCAATTATCGAAGGCAATGCAGGCAAGCCGATCTACCAGATGTCGAAGTGGTGGGCGCGGCGTCGCTCCAGCGTGTTCCGCTCGATGTTGATCGCTGCTGCCACCAAGGCCCCCGAAGACAAGTCACACGCGTCCAAGCTGGTGTGGGATAACTACTACGCCAACCACCAGAAGAAAGGTGCGTTCAAGCACTTGAAGGTGGCTGACATCTTCATGGGCGGTGGCACCACGCTGGTCGAAGGCTCTCGGCTCGGCATGCAGATGATCGGCAACGACCTGAATCCGGTCGCGTGGTTCGTGGTCAAGCAGGAGCTTGCCAATGTCGATTTGGCTGAGGTGAAGCGCCTGCTCGCCGACATCGAAGCTGAGGTCAAGCCTCAGATCATGCCGTACTACTACTGCGACGGACCGAACGGAGAGAAAGGGAAATGGACGCATGTGCCGACCAAGCGCGTGATGCCTGTCGACTTTGATCCGCTCACCCTCACCCCTGAGCAACGCAGCGAATACAGCTACGAAGGCCCGGAGATCATCTACACCTTCTGGGCCAAGCACGGCCCCTGCCAGGTGACTGGATGCGGCCACCGTACCCCCATCATGAATAGCCCGGTGATGGCGGTTAAATCCATTAGCGTCAAGCATTGGGAACACAGATGCAGCAAATGCGGCGGTGAGTTCCATGTCGAAGTAGCCCCTGCGCGCATGGCCCCTGACGTACCACTCTACGTGGCCCCGGGTGAATATCCGTTCTCTGTGCTTGACCTCAAGAAGGGGGTAGTGTGTCCCCATTGCAGTCACACTTCGATGGTCAACCTTGGTAAGGGCAAGAACAAGAAGGTCGAACTGAGTCTGCTCGTACATCCAGAATGGACAGCGGGCAGCCCAAAGCAAAACGCCAGTGAGCTTCCCTTTGGCGGCTCTGCGCACGATGACGCGGAAACTTCAGCCATTTGGAATCAGGAACGGGCCTCAAAGATCCGCTTGCTGGAAGTACGCGGAGCGCTTCCGGACGAAGTAACCTGCCCCGAAACTGCTGTCACATTTTCCACCGCGAAAAATGAGGCGTTTTCTCGCGGGCACTTCCCGTGTGCCGCATGCGGCACGAAACAAGCCATGGTAAGTTCTCTAGCAAAGACCTCAAAAGCTGCGCCGATGGCTGCGTATGCGATCCAGGGTTATGCACCAATACGAGACTCCGAAGGGCTCCCTTATAGCGGACGATTTTTTGCGCAATTCGACAGTGTGCGAGCGTCTCAACTAAATGCGGCCTCCAGGGAGTGGGAAACAAGAAAAGACGACGATCTTGCCGACTATTGGCCTCGATCTGAAATTCCGGATAGTTTACGAGCGACTATAAAAGACGTCGTAAAGCCAGGGCATTGGCAAACCCATTGGTGGACGATGTTTAATCCTAGGCAATTGCTTGTACACGCCCAACTTCTTAAAGCAATCGCAACTCTTGGAAATTATGAATGGAATGTCAGGGAGTATGTCCTTGGCGCATTTCAGCAGTATCTAAGAAACCAATGCATGTTCAGCTTCTGGAACCCGCAGCGTGATACGCCTGA
Source organism: Akkermansiaceae bacterium (assembly GCA_026461385.1). GTDB lineage: Bacteria > Verrucomicrobiota > Verrucomicrobiia > Verrucomicrobiales > Akkermansiaceae > Luteolibacter. The sequence goes on along the minus strand of JAPJNB010000013.1, from coordinate 2,397 downwards.
ACCAATGTTCTCAAATAGCGACTATCGCCCAAAGGCTACTGTTGTTGAGAATTGTGTGTTTGCGAATCTCGGCAGGGGTAATTGGGCCTCATCTGCTGAGGGGATCGTAGAGGGTCGAAATTGGGCCCTGCATCCGTGGGAGGCGGTAGGCGTGGAGAGCCTCAAACGCAGTCTCCCCGCAGTCGCTGAGCAATTTACCGGAAAGAGCGAAAAAGTATATCCAGGAGACTCGATCAAACCTGTTGAAATATTTCAAGGATCTTCCACAGAGCTTGAGCACCTTGCATCAGGGAGTATCGATTTAGTCATTACCGATCCTCCGTTTGGTGGAATTCTTCAATACGCAGAGTTGGCTGACTTTTTCTACGTCTGGTTACGCCTGGTATTGAAGGACAAGTACACGTACTTCGAACCCGAATACACCCCAAAAGCGGTAGAGGTTGTTGCCAATCCTTTCCGCGAAAAGGATGAACCTGACGCGTTTTATCAGCGTTTGCTTACCCAGTGCTGGCGTGAAGCACATCGAATCTTGAGGCCAAGCGGAATCCTCGCTTTCACATTCCACCACAGCGAAGATGAGCCTTGGGTCGCCGTGCTGGAGTCGTTATTTGATGCGGGCTACTACCTCGAGGCGACTTACCCGATTCGCTCTGATGAAACTAAAGGTGATAACGCCCAATTTGGGGCCCAACAGATTGAATACGACATCATCCATGTGTGCCGCAAGCGCACCGAGGAACCCAAGCCCGTGAGCTGGGGCCGGATGCGCCGTGAAGTCATGGCCGACGTGCGGCAATTGCAGGGGATGTTGGAGAACCACGCCAAGGAAGGCTTGCCGGCCGCCGACATCCAGGTGATCCGGCGCGGTAAAGCGCTGGAATACTTCTCGCGCCACTACGGCAAGGTCTTCGTCGACGAGGGACGCGCAATCTCCGTCAAAGAAGCGTTGGTCGGTATCAACCAACTCATCGACGAGGACGCGGACAAGGGCAAAGAACCGCCACCGGTCAATGCAGAGCCGATGACCCGTCAGTTCCTGCGCACTTTTGGCAACGCCACCGAAATGAAGCGTGACCAACTGCAGAAGTTCTTGAAGGGCTCGATCACCACGCCCGACGAGTTCGAACAGCGTGGCTGGTGCTCGGAGAAAAGCAAGGTTGTTATGCGGGTAAGTCCGCTGGATTTTGCCCGTGATTGGTCTGGCAAGCACAAGCGCAGATTGACGTCCGATTTGGATCAGGCATTGGTACTTATCGGGGCCTGCTTCGATGGCAGCGGTATCAACGCCTCCGACACGTTGAAGAACGAAAACTTCAAGCCCCACGTGGCGCTCAAGCCCTTGCTCGAATGGCTGCACAAGAACGGTCCGGATCAAGCAAGTCGCAACGCGGCCTCACGCGCGGTCTCGATCTACAGCGGCTGGGCTGCGACGCAAGCGGTTAAGCCAACGCAGGGCTCGCTGTTTGAGGAGTACGAACTATGAAGCAACTGCTCGACACGGTCTGGCAGCGGCGCGGCACCAGCGGGGTTTGGGACGAAGAGGCCCGCAATCAGGTGTGCGCGGCCAGCGAGGTCTGGAGCCTGCGCCAATTCCTGCAAGCGGCTGGCAATTGGCCCGACGACCTGCCGAGCAATGGCAACAACACACTTGTCGTCGCGGGGCTGGAAGGTGGCCTGGATCTGCTGACGCCAGAGGACGCCGAGACTTGGCTGTGCGATGGGGTCAAGGATGCGATCCTGTCATTTCAATCCTACTACGAGGGTGAAGCGTCCCTGATCTTTTGGCTCCCATCAGGTCTCGGACGGATCAAGTTTCATCCCGCCACCGACTCGGTTGAGTGGCGTTGCGCAGCACCGCACAGCGACCGCCTGCTCGCGTTCGGCCGCATTCTGTGGGGCGAGGCCAACGAATATCCGCAGGAGATCCTGCTCCGCGAAGGCAGCAAGCCTGCTGGCTTGTTCCATTTGCGGATCACCTGAGGTCGGCGCGTGGAAGTAGAGACTCAGCTCCAGCGCGGCGAACGGATCACCCATCACGAATTCGGCCAAGGCGTCGTTCTTGATCCGGCGCGTGACGGCTACCTGCGTGCGTTTTTCGGCGTTGGTGAGCGCCGTGTGCCGGTAGGCTCGGTTCGCCGCCAGCTCTCCCGTACCGAGCGCATCTTGCGTGCGGTCGATGGCAACGCCGACCGCGCACGCAAGGCGTGGCTGTCCTACGAGGCGCACGCGCTGCCGGTGATGGAAAGCGCGTCGGCGCTGACCTCTGCCAAGATCGATCTGCTCCCCCATCAGGTGGTTCTGACGCACCGCATTGCCACCGCGTCGCCCCGGCGCTACCTCATCGCCGACGAGGTCGGGCTGGGCAAGACCATCGAGACGGCACTCATTCTTCGGGAG
>JAPJNB010000129.1 GCA_026461385.1 Akkermansiaceae bacterium | reverse complement strand
GGGCCAGTGCTTGGCTCTCGCCTGCAGGCTCCGAAAAGGCTGTTTCTTTCCAAGTCAACATGTGTGCTTCTCCAGCTCACGAGGTGCTCTATTGCAACTTACGAGGAATATTTTTGATCATTACGATTGATTTGTCAAGTTCGTAAAGTTGGGAAGCACCATCTTTTTCGCAGTGCATCAGATTCGGCACTCAGAGGTAAGTCTATGCAAGCCCAATGGTGTCTGCTCAGCACACATTTACATCGGCACACTTCACCGACTCAGGTTCAAATCCGGCTTGGGGAATTGAACTCCCATCCACACAAGGACTGCCTTAGATCGAACATCGGCACCCTTCGTTGATAGTCAGCTTGGCAGCGATAGCAGACATAGGCTTATTGCGGAGGCGGACTGATACCTGCCAGTTGCAGACATCAGGACAAGACCGCTATTCGGTGTAAGCGGCACGGAGCAGCAACAAGTTCGCTTAGCAGGTTAGGTCCCTCGGCTAATTAGTGGGATCACCGGCAATGCAGTGTTCTCTTCAGGTTTCGATAAAGATAGATGTATTGACCGGCGCGGTAATCATGTCAGCGATCGGCGTGTAGAGATCGACGTCAGTTTCAGGCGTACGTATGGAGACGATCAGGCTGTACCGGGCGGGAAGGTTGTAGCGCTCCTGAGCGGGGCGTGTGCGCCACCAACCCTTTGAGGGATAGACGGCGACAAAGCCGCGATTTGCCAACTCGGCGGCGGTTCCGCGCCAGATGTCCTTATGCAGCGAACCGCGATGCCGCTGCTTATCGCCAAGAATCCAGTTTGGGTCTTTGGGATCAATAGGGGCTCCGTCGTCTTCCAACTCCGCCGCCGCGTTGATCCGGGCAACGAAATCTGCGGTCGTCGTATCTAACGGGCGCTGCACGTCAAAGCGCAGCCGATGTGATGGGAAGTGGAACTTCGAAGAAGTCCCCCGTGCAGACGGATTCGGCTCAATAAAGTATGACAACGTAATGCACAACTCTACCTGCGTGTCTGGCGGCAATGCCAGTAGCTGTTCCCTCGGCCAAGGCAGCGTATGCAAGTTCATGTCGCGGGTGACGATCCCTCGACCCGTCACCTTCTTGAATGGGTGCACTTGATCTTCTACGATTAAGGTTAGCGAATTACCTGCACTCCATAGCGCCCGTTCTAGATTTGGTACTCCCCAGCCACAATGGCGAATCAAGTTCACGTAGTCGGACTTTGTAGGCATGCTGTGGGCTGGCAAATAGCCAGCACGCATTGCACTCGTCCACTCTGCTGAGTGAACGATGAGCGCTCGAATCGTTTCGGGGCGCAGCGCCGGATACGCAGCCATCAATTGCGCGGCCATACGCGCCCCCAGCGCGGAAGCTGCGCTGGTGGCATTGGTTGTTGTGAAGAGACGCTCCAGGGGGGCGTTGTGCGTGGTCAACAGATTGAGGCTGTTTATTCCGATGGAGCCAAACGCGTTTCTTCCTGCATTGCCACCCTCAAAGACGACGTCGGGCTTCAGCGGCCATGCTGAGTTCCAACCGTTCGAAGTCCGGGAATATGGACTGACCCCGCCCTCTGGAGCAACGGGGACATAGCCCTGAGCATCAGCTTCGGTAATGTTGACCTTTTCTGTATAGGCGCCCACCGTAAGTGCATTCCAGGCCTGACCGGGATCGCGAATACCACGCGTACCCAAGCCTGCTGGATATGTATCCCAAGTTTGAGCGTCCTCCGTGTTGCCGGCACAAAGAACGAAAAGGCGCGGAAACTGACCATTCCCATCGTAGTCACTGGCAAGGCGATCTACCGTCGCAGACCAAGCCGACGGCCGCCCTTTGTCGCGATCATCGCTAGATGTAACGGCCGATGTGAACACACGCGGGCGGGCGGGTGCCGCGACTTCCGGGCGCGCCACGGCTTCGGCAAAAAGATAGCCATGTTGTCGCGAATCTCCGGCATTTGCACCCTGATGCGGCGTAAGCTTGACCGATTCCAGCCGATGCTCAACCAGCAATGGCCCGTTCGACTCCAAGACTGCAGCAATGTCTCCCAAGGCGACGAGCCCGGCAAGACCAGTGCCATGATTTGCCGTGTCATCCACTCCCCAAGCAGGTTGGACTGCGTGCAAGTCTGCAGCGGAGAGGAATGGCGAGAGCAACGGGTGCCCTCGATTCACACCAGAATCGAGAAGGCAAACGCGAGGGACTGTGTCGTCCTCTGACGCAACCGTCAACCTAGCAAGTGTCTCAGCTGACCACTCCTGCTGTTCGACTGGCATCATGCCATCAAAGAACTCCGCAGTTTCCTTCGCACGGCGAAGTTCCGCAACGCAGTTGAGCGTCAGAACCGATGTTGCGAATTGCTGCTGAGATCCGTACATCAGAACGACGGACCGTTCAGGGAAGCTGATGTGATGCTCGCTGACCTGACAATTTGCCATAGCTGCGAGCTTTCGGAAGTCCGCAAGCACCGCATGTCGTTCGCCGCGGACGGGTAGCCAGACCTCCCACCAAATTGACTCCGCAGCGTCTTGCGGTAGTAGTGCCAAGTCGTCTGTCCACAGTGCACGAATCTCGGCGCTCCGAATGGCAAGAATCGTGTCGAGTAATGCGCTGTGATCCAGCGCGTGGCCATTGCTTTTCTTACGCTCGGCAAGATAGTCCGCCACGTAGTTCTCAAAATGGGCCAGCTTCCCATCAGGGACAAATACGTTTGCGTAGGTCGTGTTGCCTTCTGTACGAACGCTTAGTAGTTCGATTTTCTTGCGTGGATCTTTTCCACGCTCCGAGCTGAGGCTCTCGAAGGCAAGTGCAACGTCGGGTTGTCCAATGAATTGGACTTGCAGCCCAAGCCCACTTTCTAGTCCTTGCTCCTGCTGAACCTGACGCGCATGTTGGGCAATTGGCTTGAGCGCGTTCAGTTGGGCTCGGAGAGACGCCGAGTGTTGCGCGCGGTCCCGTTGGGGGACATCATTATTAGACCCGCCACCACCAGGCGCGGTGAAGGCCTGAGGGGTTGAGGTATTCGCTAGAACAATGTGGGGGCGCTTATTGAGAGTGTGATCCGGCATGGTCGGACGAGTGCTTCGAGTTATATGCCAGCTTTGCGTTGACGAGTCGGCGTTCCTCTAACGCCTTCCCCAGCTCAGCTGGTTGCACTTTATCTTGATCATGCAGGATTGCATCCTTAATGGCGGCATCGACAGCACGACAAATTTCAGCATGGCTCAGCCCTTCGGCTTGCCTCCGAATTGCATCCGTTCGGAACGGCTTGGGAGCAAACCGACCGATACGTGAACGAATGAGCTCGCCGGCCTGGGTTGGCGACGGCAAGTGGTATTCAACAACATCGTCGAATCGGCGGAACAATGCGTAGTCAAGAATCTCAGCGTGATTTGTCGCTGCGATAATCAGGCTATTGGACGTGTCCTGTTCGATCATCTGCAAGAAGCTGTTTAATACCCGGCGAATCTCGCCTACATCATTCGCCATGCCCCGCTGAGAGCCAATGGAATCAAACTCGTCGAAGAAATAAACGCCACGGATATCAGTCACGGTGTCGAAGATTTGCCGAAGCTTTGCCGCTGTTTCGCCCATAAACTTCGTAATGAGCGAATCTAGACGGACCAGAAACAAGGGTATGCCCAGCTCTCCAGCCAGCGCAGCGGCTGTCATTGTCTTACCCGTACCAGGTGGTCCCACGAGCAGCAACTTCCGGCGAGGCGAGAGTCCATGCTCTTTGATGCGCGCAAGCTGCCGCTGTTCTTTGATTACTCTATACAGCTGTGTCGAAGCCACATCGTCCAACACCATATCCCCCAACCGGTTCGCCGGATGAGACACGGTGAGCAGATTTGCCAATTCACTCTTCGGCTTAGCAACACTACCTATCGCGACCAGTTTGCCTGATGGGTCTTGGCTGATACGTGTTTTGGCAGCGTCAATCAGATATCGCAGCTCTTCGGCTAACTTAACGTGACCGAGCTTCGCTTCATGCGCTGCCACTTGCATAGCGACCGACAAAAACTGTCCATCATCGCGACTGATGTGCGATTTGATGAGCGCCTTAAGTTGGTCAGAGCTAGCCACAGGGAGAAGTCCGGTTGCGGTTACGAATTAGATATTACTACCCAGCATTGTGCATCCTAGGAGCAGTCGGCAAGCGCGTTTCTGCAACTAGAAGCGTGAATCTGGTCGTATTTCGACGTATTGGCAACAAGAGGTACCTATCCAAGAGTGGGTGATGTCCGTTTTAGCGTTGCTCAACGGCGATACTGCGTGTCCGCTTTGAGTCGGTTAAGCCGGAGGCTTGTTGCTTAGCTACGACCGCTATCAGCCTATCGCGGACTTAGAGCAAGATTAGGCGATTGACCGCTCCTGGCCCTGGCAGCCCCCACTAGAGATCACAACAAACACTTCTTCCATGGTCCAGGAGGCTCCCTGGCACATGAAGCATACGAAGGAATCAGGATCAACAGCTTACAATTGTTGTTCATGCGAATTTCGATCTTTAACATTGAAATTAGCTCAACTCAGAGTAAGTATGAGGCAATGGCTCTGCGACAAGTATTTTGTGAGTATAGGAAAGTATCTGACTTCATCTATTTGGTCAAAATCAATTTCCCTTGCCGAGTAGTTTGCAATCGGTAAACCTCACCTAAATGCCGGATGAGCAGTGACGAATGCC
>JAPJNB010000128.1 GCA_026461385.1 Akkermansiaceae bacterium | reverse complement strand
GTACTGAGTTCCTTGGCCGCCTGGTTCAGGGCGTTGTCGACCTCCTGGCGGTCGACCTTGCTGACGATGTCGAACGACGAATCCGCCACTTTCGGTACCCCTCCTCGGCTTATCGGCCGGTTTATGTTGTGGGTACATCCTCGTTGTACCCTGCTAGACGCATCATGCCGGGTCCGTTCGGCAAGGTGCACCCAGGCAGGTTGCCCGAGCGGCCAATGGGAGCGGACTGTAAATCCGTCGGCTAACGCCTACACAGGTTCGAATCCTGTACCTGCCACCCTGGTCAGCGGCTGTTTGCGTTGACAGTCAGCGGATCGAGGGGTCCGATCGTCCGCAAGTCGTCCGCAGCAGCGGCGTTTAGTGCCGCCGCGACAGCGTCCAAGTCGTCCGGAAATAGGTGCCCATAGCGGTCCAAAGTGAGGGTCGCTGATTTGTGTCCAAGCAGCTTCTGCACCACCTTCACGTTCGCCCCGGCTCGGATCGCTAACGACGCGCAGGTATGGCGGAGATCATGCAGCCGGACGCCGTCGATGCCGCCTACCACCCCTACAGCCTTGTTGAAGCGATAGCGCGCTTGGGCCAGTGTCAGATAGCCGCCGCGGGTTGACTGGAACACCAGAGCAGTCTTGTCGCGGTGGGTAATTTCTGTTTCAAGCAGCCGAGCTACCGAAGACGGGACTGACACGGTGCGCGCTTTGTGGTTCTTCGTCGGCCCTTCCACCAACCCCGTCTTGCGGACATTAGTGACCGAACGTTGCACTCGGATTCGATGGCCTTCGACATCGACATCGCCGACCTGTAGTGCAGCCGCTTCCCCGAATCGCAGTCCGCAGTAGCCGAGCAAGAGGATGAGCGTCCGCAGCCGCCCTGACGCCACTGCTACGCGGTAGAGCTGTTCGTGGGTGAGGTATCTCTGTTCCGTATCCGGCAGCTTCGGCAACTCGATGCCGTCTGCTGGGTTGCATGGCAGATGCTTCGACTTCACGGCGAACTTCATTACCGCACCGACGAGCTGGTGCGTTTGGCGTACACGTGACGCGCTCAGTCCTCTACCGCCGAACCTCACAGAGCCGTCGAGTGATAGTCCGGTGATCCATACCTGGAGCTCATCGAAGCGAACATCTCTCAGTGGCACCTTCTCCCAGCGGGGCAGGACCGTGTTTTCCAGCAGGGATTGGTAGCCGGCCACGGTCTTGGGCGCTCGGTGGGCTTTGGTGCTGAGCCACCGCTCTGCCATCGCGCCGAACGTGATCCCAGACAGCGTTGGATCCGTCCATGTCCCGGTGACTTGATCGCTGACTTGTTGATCCAGCCACGCCTGCGCATCTACTTTCCTTGCGAATCCCTGTGCATGTTCCCGGCCTTGCACATCGACATACCTTGCCCGCCAACGACTACCGCAACCGTGAGCAGCGCTGGGCACTTTCTTGGTGTTGCCGTCGATGTCCCGCAGGGTCTTTGTCCAGCGATCCTCTACGCCACCGCGAGCTTTACGTTTTTGCGTCATTCCGATGGCTCCTCACTTCTGATTTGAATAGGTGCCGGTGGCTCACCGGCAGGGGAATCACTGGGGAATGCCGGTCCCTCGGGTGCTCGAGGACCACCGCCCACGGCAGGACCCATCTGCCAAACCTCTACAAGTTTGAACAACAGGTCGACAAGTGGGCCGGCTTCTGACTCAGTGAATGCCACGGCCCGCAGCGACTCGAGATCGTCGGCGCTTAAGAGTTTCTGAACGCCGGGCGGTCGTAGCCGGTTCTGTAGTTCTAATGACAGCTGCCGGTAGTCCTCTATTCGCTCCACGAGCGTTCTGGCCATCTCCGACGCGCGCCGGTAGGCGTCCCAGATTTCGAGGCGCTCTTGTGCTTCGTCCTCGAGGGTCGCCATGTCCTCGAGGGTGACGTCGAGAATGCGGGCCAATTCCAGGGCTTCGCCGAGTTGAATCTGGCGTTCCCCGTTCTCAACCTTGTAGACCGTCGGCGGGTGCCATTTGAATCCCGCACTGGCCATTCCCTCAGCTAGTTGGGCCTGGGTGAGGCCCCTATCGGTCCTGGCTCGCCGCAGGTTGGCCGCGAAGGCGGCTTCGGCGGATGTCTTTTTCTCTGCTGCCACGACACCACGGTACCAAACTAGTTCTTTCTAATAAACCAATCTAGTGCTAGTCTGATCCAGTTAGTTAGAGCAAACCAGATTGGAGCTACCACGGAATGGAAATTCTGGGCAGTAAGCAGGTCTCGGAGTGGACTGGCGTGCCTGTGGGGACGTTGCGGTATTGGCGACATGCCAACGAGGGGCCGGCGTCCTTCACCCTTGGCCGCCGCGTCGTGTACCGGCGGGACGCGGTTGAGCAATGGATCGGTGACCGGGAACGCGCGACCTTGCGTGGGGGTTCTGCCGACGTAGACAACGCAGGGGAGAGGCGCTTCCGTTTCCCCAACACAACGGGTCTTCCGGACCAGCGAGAACCACAAGCCCATACAGCGTCAACTTCAACCAAGAAAGCGGGCCAGGCAGTCAAGTGAACACGAACGAGCAGCGTGAACCGAGCGATGAACCCGTCTCTTCGGGGGTGCAAACATCGATGCTGATTGACGAGTCGCTGTGGTCTTACGCCTACATGAGTGATGCCACTTGGCCGTTGGACGTCCAGGATTGGCAGATCCACGCGCAGAAGTTCAGCGCGGTGCTGGTGAGCTACAACGAAGAGCCCAATTTCTACAGCGACGGGTCTCCCATTGGGGCGATGCACCGCGATCCAGATGGACGGATTCGTTACAAGGCTTTTGAGCCGCCACACCGCCGCGGTTTGTTTCAAGACCATGAAGTGAGTCAAGGGGACAGTCGCAGAGAGGCCGAGGAACGCGCAAGGGAGGTTGCGTGGTGACAACGCGGCCAAAGAACAATCCCAAGCGTACGGAATCACCATCAGCAGAGGTCCATTCAATTGGGCGCTACGAAGCGGAAGCTTCGCCGCCACTGGCTGATCTCGACGCGACCTTCACACGGTGGCTGGGCGTTGACTACGACCTCGATGCTATTCACGCAACATTGGCTGCCGCAGCAGCGATCCGCCTCGATGGCGATCCTGTATGGCTGTTGTTGGTGTCAGGGCCGGGCAACGCTAAAACCGAGACCGTGGCATCACTGCAGGGAACTGGCGCACACATCGTCTCCACTATCGCTTCTGCCGGAGCCTTGCTGTCGGCGACAAGTAAGGGCGAGCGAGCCGCAGAGGCGACGGGTGGCCTGTTGAAAACCATCGGCGAGATTGGGGTGCTCGTGCTGAAAGACTTCACCTCAATCATGTCGCTGGCGCAAAGCAGCCGAACTGAAGTGTTGGCGGCACTGAGGGAAATCTATGACGGCAAATGGATACGCACGGTAGGCACCGATGGCGGGCGCACGCTGGGATGGACTGGTCGTATCGCATTAATTGGTGCAGTGACAACGGAATGGGATCGTGCGCATACGACTGTGTCCTCAATGGGTGATCGGTTTGTGCTGCTCCGCATGGACTCCACTTTGGGGCGGCTCAGTGGTGGCCGGCGGGCCATTGCCAACACCGGTAGTGAGGTTCAAATGCGCCACGAGTTGGCCCAGGCGGTGAAGTCTGTGCTTGATGGCGCGGGAACTATCGCGGCAGTCCTCGATGATCATGAGGGCGAGACCCTTTTGCGTGCTGCCGATCTGGTGACGAAGTCTCGAACGGCGGTATATCGGGATGGACAAGGAAATGTAACGGACGCTCACGCACCTGAGATGCCGACTCGATTCGCGAAGCAGTTATCGCAAATCGTTCGAGGAGGTACCGCCATAGGCATGGGGAGTGAGGGTGCGATGCGCCTTGCTATCCGCTGCGCGCGGGACTCGATGCCGCCACTGCGATTAGTGATTCTGTGTGACTTATCGATGCACGGCGAGTCTTTGGTGGCTGACGTGCGTAAGCGAGTCGATAAGCCGCACAACACTATTGATCGTGAACTCACAGCATTACATATGCTGGGACTCGTCACGTTGCGTGAGGAAAACTACTTCAGCAGAGAAAAAGAGCGCATACGCTGGCATTATTCAATCAGTCCTGGAATCGATACCGCTGCAGTGTTTCCAGAAAAGTACGTACCCCCCCACCCCCTAGAGGGGTGGGGCACGTCATGTCCGGACGTGGGCGACCTGCACGGGTCTACGTCTTTTCCTGGAAACGAAGAAACCTCCGATCAAGATGCAGCCGATCTCGAACGTGGCGCTCGGGGCAACCAACTCTTCGAGAGCGAGAAGTACTTCGCGCGCAAAGAAGGAACCTGCTGATCTATGAGTTGATGGTCGGTTCAGGCCAGATCCAGGTATTCAGAGGCGGCGGCAACAAACCCCTTAAGTGGTTTGAGTCGAGTCCGGACGGGACGAAACCCCTGGCGGGTACCCCGTCGCGGTGCCTGAGCCTGCCACGAAGAGCCAGCGACATTTCTCGTGCTGGGATTCGATATAACGAAAGAAAGCGAAGGAGAACTATCGTGACCAGACGAAAATTCAGATGCCCGGAATGCCAAAAAATATTTGACAATTGGGATGAGAACAGGCCATTGCCCAATCATCGCAATCATGAGCGTCGCCAAGTCTGCGGCATCTCGGGTTGCGGTATTCCCGCGGGGCAGTTAGCGAAGTGGAGTGGCCGGCTTGCAGGCGTTGGCCCACCTGAAGTCCGTGTTACCTCTAAGGCTGCGCCGGGCACAGGGAAGCGTCGTTAGCGAGTACTCACAGGACCTGGGCCCAATGTGAAGGCCGGCTGGCGGCGTTGGGATTTGAAGGGTGAACTCGACAGGGGTGCTTGATGGGTCGGCTGATCGCCTGATTCGAGTCGGCCCGGTGGGGCTGAGGCCAACACCACGGGCCGTAGGCCGCACCGGATCTCGGCGAGACTTAGACGCTCTACCCCGCCCGGCCCCGCCGAAATATGGCCAGCGCCAGCGCGGCCTCAGAGATCAGCTGTCCGTCGGGAACCGTGCCGCCGTGCTCCCGCAACACCCGCTCGATGACTGCGGTCTCGTCGGCGTCGAACCGAGACCCCAACGCCTCGATCACCGACTCGATATCCACGGTATCCGTGATCCTTTAGGGAAATGAGGCAAAGAGGATTGGGATCAGTTCTGGGCAGAGCAGACGTGTTGATATCCCCATGAAACGCCCAGCGTCGTAGTTGGTCACCGAGGAGCCGTAGTGCTCGATGATGCTGGGACCGCTCTCGCCCGCTCGCACGTCCCGGCAGATCTGCATGCCGAGGCTGATTAGTGCAGCGTCTCCACCAGCGGCAGTCACGACGCCGATGCCGTGAATTTCTTGAAGAAATTGGTCGGTAATGGCGTCGGCGTGGGCCGGAACAGTTACTGCGATCGGAAGGATCGCTGACGCGGCAACCGCGCTGGCTTTCTGAATCGACCAGAACGCGCGTCGATCGCGTTTCGCTGGATTGAACACCCCGCATAAATTACACAACGGCCCGCCACCAGATCGGTAGCGGGCCGCTGCGGGACTGCGGTCTAATCCATCCCGCCGCTTCCATCGACGCCTGCAGGAGATCCAGTAAAGCAAGCCGGTCTGAGCCGTTCAGCGCCGCCGGATCTACGGCAGGCAGGACCGCGCGAAAGTGCTCGACCGGGTCGTGCTTTGTAGCTCCTCGGTTGAAGGGTGTTTGCGCGACTACCGCCTGGTTCACATCTAGTTCACGCGGCCCGGTTGAGACCGGGAAAACTGCCTTTGAACTCAAATGACACTGGCGCGCGATACTGGGGATTGAACCGGTAAATCTTCCGGGTGTCTCTTAGCCAAGTTCTATCGGTACGGATCGGGGACTTTTCTTAGCGCGCGGTCACGTTGCCGCATTCGTCGACGGATATCACCGTGCGCCTCTCGCCACCCGACTGCGCTATGAGAAACCAGACGGGAAGCCAGAGGCCGCATAGAAGGACTGAAATCAGAAGGTGCAGTACATGATTTACCTTCTCTCCGTGTATGACCACGGCAGAGAATGGTGTGACCGACTCAATGCGACCGCGAGTCTTCGCCAGGTATTGCGACAGGTACGCCTCTAGTTGACTTTGACGGACGGCATCTGGTTCCGGCGTGGTTGAGCGAGCAACGGGTGCAGTTTTCTTGGGAGGGTGTCGAATCTTGTCCAGCCCGATCACGCCCGCTCCGACGCAAATTGCTGTCGGTATGAGCAGTAGGAAGACCTGGAATTTGAGGGCGGCAATAAAGAAAACAAATGCGAGTACTAATAACCCGGCGGGGGCGAACTCGCGCCAGGCAGGAATAGGCGGATCGGATTCATCCGACTCCTGAGAGGCAGTGTCCGTGTTCAATTGTGTTGAAGTGTCTGTGGGTTGCGGCCATTCGAGCGGTTCGCTGGGGGGCGGCAAAATCGGCACTGGCTTGGGCAAGAGGGGCCTCGCCTCTAGTGGCGGAGGCGGAGCAAGGTCGAGCCAAGTACTGCCGTCCCAATAGCGTTGCGCGCCGCCTGAGGGATCGGGGTACCAGCCTGCTGGCACGCGCGGTGGTGGTGGTGGTGTTGTCATGATCGCCCGCCTGTGTCGATGGTCCTGCAAGTCGCAAGATTAGCTGACGAGCGTTTTCCAAGGCTGTTCCCGCCTTCTGCCGTGCCGGGGAAGCCACTGGACTATGTCGCGTCGAAGGCCGCGGCAACAAGATCGACGTGAAGAAGCGGTGCTAGGTTGCAATAGCCTTGAGGGGGTCAATACATGGATCCAGATCCAAATGATCCGGAGCGACAAAAAAGGTTTGACGGGAAAGCGTGGAACCAGAACTGGTCCCAACGCATCAACGAAATCTCGGAAGCGATGGACGACACGCCGCTTGGCGCGCCCGCGCCAGCAATTAGCCAGCCTGCGAAGCCGCCTAAGTCGTGGCGAACTCTGATACTGGGCTCGTTAGTTGCTTTGTTGCTGATGGTGCTCGCCGGAGTCTATGGACCCGCAATCAAAGACACCTTGATACCCGCTATCAACGAGCTGTCCTCTGAAGTCAGTGGAGGCGCGGTGAAGGCGATTGCGGCGAAGTGCGGTAACGGAACCTACCAGCTCGGGGACGGCGGGAACTCAATCAGCTTTTCCCTCAATGAATCCTCATCCAAAGAAGGACTCAGCTTCTTTAAGTGCGTGCTCGATGAGTCTGGGCCACCAGATAGCGTCAGGTTCCGCATCGGAAATACCGGGGTATTCGATGGCGCTCAGCAAGCGGATTGGGACGGTTGGGAGTTGTACTGGACCACCGACATAAAAGCCGGACGGGCGAAGATTCTTCTATCGAAGGTTTAGCCCAAAAGGCTGGCGGCGGCCCGCTACCTCGGTGGCGGGCCGTTTGCGTTGGCCGGTGCCGCTCGCACTACCGCCGGTACATGAGCGAGGGCACGGAATGCAGCGAGGCCGGGTGCTCTAACCACGTCCACACACGCCAGCTTTGCCGCCGCCACTACCAGAAGTGGCTCGACAGCCGCCCCCAGGACTAATCGTCAACCCATCAGATGCGCGGCGACTGTTGCGCCAAGATTCCAAGTACGAGCAGTCGAACGCATGCTTCATCGCGCCGCTTGGAGAGAGAAGCGTCGCTGGCCGTGCGTGGCGACAGGGCAGCTGGTTAGGGGGCATCCGGCATGGGTGTGACTACCCGCCGGTGCCACCCGGCGATCCGGTTCAGGTTTTCGACAAATGGGTAGTCAGACCGCCGATAAACAGGTAGTCACTACTCGATCTCCCTCTGGTTACCTCTACGAAAATGGAGCGCAGGAGGCCGGGAAACTCCCGGTCACCCCTCAGGAGGAAGCCGTGAAGAAAGCAATGCTGGCAGGACTGGCAGGACTTGCTGCGGTCAGCGCAGTGGGTTTGGCCGCGCCGGCCACTGCGTCGATCAAGGGCGGCTGCTACGTAGACGATTACAGGCGGTGCCTTTATATGACACCCGACCAGATGACTTACGGCGACTCGGTTGATATGGCCGTATACGGAACCACACCAGACCAGCACTTCGCATACTTCGTGACTCACAGTTCAGCTGCGCCTTTTCTTCGGATCATCGACTTTGATCTAGTGAAGGCGCAAGGGCTTCGGGTGTGCCAGCTTGGGGCTAACGGAATGAGTTCATATGAGGCTGTCAAGGACCTCCAACGAAACGGTGGCTACAACTTCGACCAAGCCAACGCCATCGGATCGGCGGCAGAAACGATCTACTGCCCGTGGGTACACCCCGTCTCCCCATCCAGCTAGCGCGGCTGGTCAATCGACCTATGAATGCGCTGGTATCCGCCGGGCGGAGCGGGACTTATGCCGTCAATCCAGGTCTATCGATAACAACTCGTACCGAACAGCCGTAAACTCATGCAACTCGGCGGGGGAGCCGGGACGGGAAATGGAGCTTCAAATGATCCGCACCATCTGTCTATCCGCTGCCGTGGCATTCGGTGTAATCGCCATCGCCTCGGCTGCGCCGGCAATCGCTGCGCCTGTGCCGCAATCGCCTTACCCGAACTGCACCGTCGCCAAGAACAACGGTGACTGCGACATCCCATCTAGCAGCGATAAGTACCAGTCCAAGCTGGACCGCGATCAAGACGGCCTCGGCTGCGAATGCTGACCCGAACCCTCGCCGCAGCAGCCGCAGCAACTGGTCTCGCGCTGATCGGCATAGCTCCCGCAGCGCAAGCGCAGCCTGGTGGCACAACACCACAAGACGACACCTTCTACTATCTGATAACAACACCAGATGATGACGGCACCGTCTTTAACGTTGCAGACTTTGGACTGCTACGAGCACAGGGACTTGGAGTGTGCCGACTCATTGACAATGGTATGAGTGGTGTCGACGCGACAGAGAAGCTTATGTCCGTTGGTCCGTACTCCTGGGACGCTGCCAACTTCCTCTCATCTGCCGCGCAAGTCGCATACTGTCCCGACAATATCGGTGATTGGTGAGGACTCTAAAACTATGCGCCTAACCACAGCAGCAGCCGTAATCGCCCTCGCAGCGTCGATCCTTGCCGCACCCACCGCCGGCGCAGACTCCACCGACGCAGGGTTTATCAATGACCTTCGCCAAATCACAGACCCAAGCCTCAGGACACTGGTGGATGCGGCGCCTTCACTACTTATCAGTACCGGACGGAAAGTCTGCTCAATGCTCGACCAGGGGTACGGCTTCCAAGCCGTCGAGGGAATGATCTTGGACAAGCTGCACCTACAAGGCAACTCGAACACCTACTACGCCGGACTGTTTGGGGTCTACGCCGTTGCCGACTACTGCCCAGCGCACCAGGCCGACAGTGGATTCAACGGCCAGTATTAATCGTTGTTTCGTGAATTGCTACCGAAGCGCACGCCGCCACCACTCGGCCGACGATGAAGCGCAATCGTCAACCCGATCTCCTCAACCAACTGCTCGTCAGGAACAGAGCCTGAATGCTCGCGAAGGATCCTCTCCTCTGCGCCGCGATCAGGGTCCGGAAACCGTCTTTGGTTTCGCTGTCTTCTTCGGAGTCCGCTTGGCAGGATCCAGTGGAGGTTTCACCGAAGTTCGCTTTACAACCTTCTCAACACGGACGTGGGGCCGGTTCGCGTCGTCACTTCCGAACTTTGCCACTTCGCGCATAACGTCCATGAAGTGGTCGAAGTTGTCTCGACCGTAGAGTCCACACGAGCTGGCTGCAGCGAGTTTCGCTGCGGCTTGTGTGAAGTTCTGGTTGGAGATCACGAATGTCATGTCGGAACATCCGTGCATCGCTGCGCCCGCGACGACCTGCTGAACGGCGGCGGTCCCAACCGGCCTTGATTGCCTTTTACATTGAACGGCGAACTGACCCGAAATGATCAGGTCAACCCCATAGTCGCCAGTTACTGATGTCGTAGTGACACGCAATCCGAGACTACGGACCATTCCAGCGATGTAGTTCTCGAACTCGACGCCTGACATCTTGTCAATCCTATCGATGCCCACCGCTTGCCAAGCAGAAGATACGACCGATGCAGGTTTGGCTGCGGCAGGCTTAGTGTTCTTGACGCGTCGTTGGCTCTTTTCTTGGGCCAGGACCCACTGCCAGAACACGATTCCGATCACGGCCAGAACAAAAATGAACCCGAATTGAATGGTCTCCAGGACGCCCTCCCCAGTCAGATTAGTCTCTACTCACTGTAAAACCGACTGACTAACCCAACGCCCCGTTTTTCAAACTATTCGTATCCGCCTAATGCCACAGTCAGTGGGCATAGGTCAATCTGCAAGCTTTATGACGATGCCACGCGATCCAGGCGAATCGTGAAGAACGATTGAGTAGTCAGCCAGCTCCGTCTGGAACGGAACCTTTTCGACAAGATGCTGATTTCGGTAGTTGAAGGACTGCGGGGAGCTGCTGTCGTTCCGAACCTCAATAAAAATCAGAAGATCCGGACTCTCGCCCGGTCCAGGCTCTCCGGAAGCAAAGAAGCCCTTTGAAACTCGGGTTGCTCGTTACCGTGACGGTGACAGTCGATTGCGCCGACAAAGAATCCCTGGCCGGCGAACACCCCGCAAGCAGCAGCGGAAGCAAAGAAACCGCCAATACCCTCTGCATTGAACCTGGCCTTCTTGACCAATCGTTGCTTGAAGCGGAAGGTCGAACACTACAAGCCAGTGGTGTACCAGTAGGCGATAGGTGCCAACCGTGCCCCGATTCCACAGTTCACGGCTAAGCCGAAAATGGATTTAGAGAAATCGGTAACAAACCCTGCTCGGGGAGCAATAACCTAATAACTGACCCTGCCCGGGGAGGCAGGTAGAACGGGGATAACATGCTTCGCGCACTCGGCATACTGATCGCTGCGGCGTTGACGGTGATCGGCGTTAGTCTCGCTGCGCCAGCACAGGCGGCACCATTCAAGAACTGCACCCAAGCCAAGGCAGCCGGATACTGCGACATACCGGAGGACAGTCCCTACTACGGCTCTTGGTTGGATCGTGACCAAGACGGACTGGCCTGCGAATGCTGAAGGCAACCCTGACGTACAGACTCGCCGCTTACTGCACAGCGGTGGTAGCCGCACTAACGTCTGCGATTGCGCTGTCCCCGCAGGCGTTTGCCGATCACGACACTGTTGGCGGTGGGACGTGGACGGTTGCGAACAGTGACAGCCCCTGCACTGTGTATCGGTACGGAATCCAATTTTATGAATCATGCGCAGGCACCTGGGTCACTCTGCCTCCAGACCAAAGCGACTACATCGTCGTACCGTTAGGTTCTCACCTCTCGGTAACTTGCTCTACTTACGCGCCGGGTGGCCAGCTTTTTGAAAGCGACACAGAGAATCTCGCTGATGTCCCTGACAAGCAACAGTATTGGGCGACACACGGATACGGGCCGTACACACCTCAAGCCATGTGCCAACTCTGGTGACTTTTGGACGAGGGACCCAATGCGACTAACCAAAGCGGCTGTTGTGATTACCTTAGCCGGTTCGATCCTCACCCCTGCGCACACACGAGCAGACCCCGGCACGTTAACCCAAGACGATCAGACCTTCATGCACCTGCTCAACAACGATGGGTTGCTGTACAACTTCGAACTTGAGCGTTACCAGGGTCAGCTGTATTGCCTTGACGTCATGGGCGGTGAAAACCCCCAGGACGCCGGTGAAAAACTTATGAGGACGGGCGGGTACTCGCGGGTTGTAGCGCGTTCAATTAGCGCGGCGGCGGCAGTCGCCTACTGCTGGTGTGCAAACTACCTTGCACGAATGGGCTTCCCGACCTCAGAGCCGTGCCGACAGTGGGAAACTACCTACGGCCGAATTGGAAGCTACTGATTTTCGAGTCAGAGGGAACCTAATGAGACTAGCCATGGCAGCCACCTATGTATCCGTGATAGCGGCAATTCTGTTGGCGGCACCGGCTCACGCCGAAACCGCGTTATCAGCGTTCTGTGCCGACAATGCGACTCAGCTTCAGAAAACAATGCATGAATCTGGACTTTACCCGGCGATATGGGCTAACGATCCGAAGAATCTAGCAAAGTTTGGCCGCGACTGGCCTGGTGGGATCAACACGCTGTACCACTTGGTTATCGACAAAGGCGCTCCGTACATCACTTCGTATTGGTCGAACGAGAACGCGAACGTGCAGTGGCGATGTGCCGGTCAATAACCGAAGGGCAGGAGGTGACACCCATGAAACTCAAATCGGCAGCGGTCACAACCACCCTGACAACAGCCATGCTGTTGGCGGCACCGGCCAACGCTGATCAATATGATTTTGTGTCGGTACTCGACCAATCTGGGATCACCTATAGCAGCGTCAGTGACGCAATCAACGTAGGCAAGTCCATCTGCCACGCAATCCGAAACAATACTTACGTTGGTGACGTGTTCGACGCACTGACCGCGTCGGGATGGTCGTACAGAGAGAACAGCATCATCGTCAAGGCGGCAACCCAGACGATGTGCCCAGACATAGGGGCAATCATCCAAGAACAAATCCACATTACAAATCCACCACCCCCGCCACCTCCACCCCCAGGCTGGACGGGATAGCTGGAATGCGACTAACCACAGCAGCCGCCGCAGTAACCGCAGCAGCGGCAGTAATCGGAGTACCGCCACCCATGGCTCTTGCCGATGTCGACTTGTCTGCCCTCAGGGTGTCGCGCTAATCAGTACACCTTAAGGGAAAACGGCCTGCGAAATACGCCCCGGTTCTTTAGGCGGCCGAACAGACGGTGCGTACCCTTCCGGTGATCCAGGCCGCTGTTGACCCTTAGCTCGGCGTAGGTAGTGCTACCGGCCACGAACGGAAACAATCGCACGGGCGGTTCCCATGCTTGCACCCTATGGCCTTGTTCATCACTGCCTGATCGAGCCTGTGGATGTTCGGGGCCTCGGGAAATTCGGTTCTGCGGCTGGCGAGTTGCTCCGCGAAATGCGCGTACGCAGAGGATCGCTGCCAGATGCCCGGCTTGCTGGCCACTGATGCGCCGTAGACGGCCTGCACCGTCCATCGGTCTATGACGGGAAACGCGCCGGGCGCGAGGAATGAGAGAAACGCAGAGGCCATCGGGTAGCCGAAACCCTCTAGGGCGAGTAGGCCTCTGCGGTCCCGCTTCGATCCAATTGCGGTGGCGACGGTCTCGAGCCAATCGCTCCAATCCACTTCGCCGCAGATGACGTCGGACTTCCGCCAGGGTCTAATAGTCGTTATCGCCGCGGCTGTGCTGCCTCGGATCGCCTTTTCGCTGTTAAGGGTGAGAGATGCCAATCCTCTCGCGGATTTCCATGCGGCTATCCGGAACATTTGGAGCGCGGTTAGGTGGCCGCGCTCCCAAATTTGCTCACGGAACTCTTCGCCCGGCTCAACTTGGTATCGCTTTCCCGCCATGAGCAGAGTCGACCATATTTTGCCGGTCTCGGCACCGCATCTGATACTGGGTTTGTATTTGTCGCCGGCTTGGTCAACTGCTGCAGATTCGCGGATCGCTTGTGCGGCGCCGAGCTGAGGGGAGAGCGGGATTTCGCTGAAGTGTCCATGCAGAGTGGGCTGCGAGGGGTGCCCCCCGGGGCAAAGCTGCGGCAAGTCAGAAGCCTAACTCAGTACATGCGCTGAGGCCGCTTTTCGGCGCGGCAAGCGGTGCCAGGGGCGACACCATAAGTACACCAGCCGAAGGGCTATACCGGCTATGGACACCTTTGGAGTTTCGTGATGTCGGTGAACTCGCCCGGATGCCCCTCGACGACACATCCAATGTTGTGGGCTTCGAGCAGTTCCACGAGATCGGCAGGTGGAGCTTCGGGTAGAAGGACCGCCAAGAGAACCCCCTGCACGTATCGGCTGTAGTCGAGAATCTGGCCAAGCGCGAGGCGGACACTCATGCGATCTGCGTGCGCTTTGGCTTCGTAGAGAACGCCGGCAGTGATATCGGCGGTATCCGTGAACAATGCACCTGCGGATGTTGCAATCTTGTATCGCTTCACTTCCCGACCGTGGGAGTTCTCGAGGAAAGTGCGAAACCGCATTGTGAGCGCGGCTTCCCTCTGCTCCGCGACCCCGCTCGCGGCCCTTTTGAATTCAGCGCGTTCGGTATTGATAGCAGCTTCGGGAACAGCCTCCACTGACACGAGCTCCACCAGTGCAGTGGCGGCTGTTTCTGTCCGATCCCATAACTCGGTACCGCCTTTGGTTACTGTCGCTGTGTTCTCCTTGAGGTCAAGCACAGCTCGGACGACATCACCCGGCTGAATGCTGAGTTCGCGAATTGCCGGCGACCAGCCCCACGTCCAGTTGTGTTGCTCACCTGTTGACGCAGTGCCTACGCGTTTCCCCTCAGCGATGATCTCGAAACGCCTACCTCCGATCTCAGAGCGCAGTCCGGAGTCGAACAGCCAAGTAGCCGTGGTTCGGCTGGATCGGTCGGCATCCATTGTTAGCACTATCAGATGGTCTGAAACGCGATGCCAGTCGCGACGTCGCGGCTCTGATGAGGCCAGGGACTGAGCGGACTGTTGGATCTCGTGAACGATCGATTCCGGCACATTGCTGCCGCGAAGACCCCAAACGTTCCATCCGAAGCTTTCGATAATCTCCGAGTACGTCGTCCATCTGTTGAGGGTTCCGTGTTTGATTCCTGCTATTTCGCAAGCTTCAGAAAGCGATTGCCTGTCCATCGCCCCGTAGGGGCTTGCCTTAAATACTTCGACGAGTGACGCAGCGACCTGGCCAATGGTCGCTCGGTAGTCGAGGGGATCAATTGGCGAGATGAGATTGCCCTCGACTGTGAAATAGGGGCTAGCGGCCGCGAACGCCAAGATCGCTTCTTCAGTTGGCACAATTGAGCGCTTAAGCGGCTTGAAGGCGCGCGCTACGCCGTCATGAAGTGATGCAGCTGTAAGCGGCGAATTCACTGAGAGCATGTTTCGCATTTTGTTGATCAGCGAATTCGAATGCGCGCTGTCTCGCGCCTTCTCCACCCACAACCAGTCGCCGGCCCATCGGACATCGGGGTTGCCTTCCAGTACACGCATGAGGTCATCGGTATCCGGAACCTGCTGCTCGTCAGCGAGCGCTCGTTGGATCTCAGCGACTGTGGTCATGCCAAATTTTGATGTGTGTTTCCTGGCCACGTTCACGGCGTCGGTGACCGTTAACTCACGTTCGTCGACAAGCCATTGGTCTTCGTAGACCAGAGTTGTGCCGGCTATCTCCTCAATGTCTAGCTCGACGAGATCGACGAGGGCAAGGAACTGCTCTGCCGACATATTCTCCGCACTGAGTCCCCTCGTGGAAAGAAGAAAACCAATAGGTGGTGCGACTGGAGATGCTTCGACGAGCACAAGAGCCGCCTCTTCAAGCGCCGGAATCCATGCACCACGCAGCAGAGGCTTAACCTTGGTTTCGAACTGTCGCATTCTCTCGCGAGTCCTGCCGACAAGCTCTCGTGCCCCATCGAGGGTCGTGGGGCGGTCGTGGACACCAAACCGTGCTTCTAGTGCTTTTCTGCGATCAGGTGAGGGATTTTTGAAGGCCTGGCCGTCGGCTGCTGCGATCAGATCACTAACTTGCTTCTCGATGGTGCCAAGCCGAAGGATCCGATTGATCGTCACCCTGACTTCATCAGGAATGAGGATGCCGGCATCGATCGCTGACTGCAGCGAATACTCGGGTGGTATTAGTCCCTGAAATCTGGGGTCTTGTTTGCCAACGCGTCTGATTGCGCGCTGCATTTCTTCTTCTGACGGGCCATTTGACAGCTGGATACGGCTTTCCAAAGTCAACTCCTACCTGATTTTGACGATACGAAGCGTGGGCTGAATGTGTGGGCTGCGATGAGTGAAGGGCTCGTCTTACGGCCCTCCGATGAACTTGATAAGCGGTACGCGTGCACCTGGGATTGGTTACGGACTCCGATCAGGAGCCCTCAATTGCTTGCAGAAGCTGATCAACCTCGGCAGCGCACGCCGCCGAAATCCCGGATACCGACTCACCGAGCAGCTCTCGGGCCTCGATATCGGCCTGGACAAGGGCGTCAAGGCTGACGTGCATGCCGGCGAGCACCGCCAACTCCGAGGGAGTGTGCGCAAAGGCGGAAGCCTTTTCTAAGTAAAAGTGTGCGCGATGTGCGGTCTCGTCGAATCGGGTACTACCTACAGCCTCAGCCAAGCGATAGAGCCAACCCAAAGCCGCAAAGCTCAAATCCATCAGCGGAGGATGCTTCAGTGGAGGTCGGGGGTCGGGCAGCCGATCTTCATGAGGAATGCTGAGTACCTTCTTCCGATAGCGGGGTCAGCAACAGTCGGGTCGCCGACCGTCGACGACAAGAGTCCACGACGATAGGTCCCGAGCTGGTTGATTTAGAATCCCGCTGCAAGGTGCCACCCTCAGGCTGGCCGACCGCGTAACGGCGAGAGCTTTGATTTTAGCATCAAAACTGCTTAATTGCAAGCCTTTCCGGGAAATCGCGCCTTCTTC
The DNA here is from genome assembly GCA_026461385.1 of Akkermansiaceae bacterium. Lineage (GTDB taxonomy): Bacteria > Verrucomicrobiota > Verrucomicrobiia > Verrucomicrobiales > Akkermansiaceae > Luteolibacter. The sequence continues at coordinate 18,193 of JAPJNB010000128.1, read as the reverse complement.
GGACCCCGCCCCGCCCTGAGCTCCGGCGTTGTCTACACCGATAGACGCTTGTTCGGTGCATAAAACAATTGCTTCACCTCGATCCAGGCGATCAGCGATCTAGCGCCCGGCTGAATCAATCTCGAAACTTGTCGGGTATCTCGGATATAATTGAAACAGCTTCACGAGACACCGTCGCCAAGCTCCGACTAGACGGTGCACCAACCCCACGCTCGTGGGTGGTTCGGATGACGAAGCGGCCCGCACCACACCGGTGCCGGCAAGAGCGCCTCCTCGACGAGGCGTAGTGGCCTTATGGAGGGGCATTGATGTCTGAGATCCGATGGAACTTGTCGGGCACCGACAAGCGCTGCGAGAAGGACGCTGACCTCCGCGCCCGACTCAACGAGGAACTGGGCTTCTACCCGGCCAGGCTGGACGACGAGTCCATCGCCGAGTACCGGCGCAGGGGCGCCAGGGACCGCGAGCAGATCGCGGGCTACCGCCGCATGTACGGCAGCCCCCGTTCCTCCCACTGGAACCAGTTCCGGCACCTGGCCAAGGGCCGCGAGCCGAGGGTCTGACGTCGCCGCGCCGCATCCTCACCGCACGCGAGCAGGTCTCCATGACGACGCCCGGGCCCCAGCAGTCCCACCAGTTCTGGAGAGGAAAATGTCGATGATTGACGACGAGCAGATCGAAAGCAATAAGAGTCTTACGATAGGGCGAGCAACCGCGGGCCAGCATGCGACCATGTGCTGTTCAGCAAAATTATAGTCCGGTCCAATGGTCCCGGCTCCGATTTCGACTCAAGAGTCAGCCTGATTACCCTAGTTTTGCAAGCAGCCGTTGAGACCATGGAGGAGATTCCAGGCGGGGGAGGGGAACTCGAAAATGAACGCACAGCGCCGGGGGAAGGCCTCGTCCAACGAAGGCTTCGCTGCGCTTCTGATGTTGGGCGCGATCGTGTTCCTGATCTGGTTAGTCGTAAAATTCATCTGGCTGATACTCGGCGTACTGGCCGTTGCCGCGTCGCTGTATGCAGCCCGAGCCATCACCCGCGACAACAAGCGAATAAAGGATGAATACGCCGCCTATTGCGCCGAGGTAGCTGCCAACGCCGATCAGCAAGTTGAATGGATTACTCAGGGCGACGCACGCGGTATCTATGGGACCGAGGCCGTCGACCTAATGAATTACATTCGGTCCGGTGACGCGACCGCGGTTCCAAAATTTACGGCCGCCTCGCGTGTTGAGTTCCCTCGACCGCTATCGCGCGCACGTCGGGCCTCGCCGCCGGTAGTAATTGCGGGCGGAATAGGTATAGCCCTCTTACTCGCGCAAGTGGATGGTCCGGCGCCCAGCAAGACTCCGACACCGCCAACCTCACCACGCACAACCATCAATTCCCCCGCACCAACCCAAAAGTCAATAACGGCGACTGTCTCTCCGACGACAATCGTGCAGCCACCGCCCAGTTCCTCGATTCTCCCGATCCCCGAGCCCGCGCCAACCTATCTGCCGCCTCCATCAATCTCCGAGCCCCCGCCAACCTATGTTCCGCCGCCCGCTCTCGCGCCACTGCCCTCGGCCCCTTATTACAGCAACTGCAGTCAGGCGCATGCAGATGGCCGCTACGACATTCCACGGGGCGACCCTTCATACCGCACGAAGCTTGACCGCGACGGTGACGGCTACGCCTGCGAATAGAACGTACGCACCCCCAAGGGGCGTATCGACGGCACGGATCCGGAGAAGTGGCCCCCCGGCACCCTGGGGTCATCCTCGCCGCCGTCCGGTACGGAACCAACGGGGCGTGCCTAGGCTGCCAGTGGTTCGGCGGATCCGGCTACGCGGCAATTCGTCGGCAGGAGACAGCGGAAGGGGCCGAGTGATGTCAGAGGTCGTCACTCGTTCTTGACCAACATCCAGGGGTCGATGAAGGGCTGTCCCTCAATTTCACCCCGAGTCACTCCGATAAGGGTGTCCTTGTCAAAAGAGTGCGAGAGTCCATTATCCCGCGTATCAACCCACCTGTTGCCTTGCAGGTACATAGGGAACCCGGGGTATGGATTGTCAAGCATCTTCCAGAAGGTGCAGCCTGAACCGCAAGGCGTGAGCTCAACTACCGCTGTACTGGAAGTTGACCCCGCGTCGTTGAGATAGATCCTGCTGTAGGAGCCGTCAAGGACTTCGTCCGCCGACGCTGGGCTGGCCAGCACGAACATGGCACTAACGACAGTACTGACAACAACTATTCCCCTGATCATCACGATTACTGATAATGCCCCAGAGCCTTCACTTGGTGATTATTTCTATGGAATGCACTGCCAGGGGCCAGCGCCGGTGGATCGCCAATGCCAGCCCGAAGGAGATTTCGGAACAGGGCAAGGGCGGCTCAGCACCTCTTCCCGGCTATAAATCTGGGCATTCGAGAAGGTCCCCGGTTCGATGCCTGTCACTTTTGTTCCCCCGTCGATTGCCACAACCTGTCGTGGAATCCCCCACATTCGGCCCGCTTCATGTCAGCCGTGTGCAGCAGCTCGTCGAGCGTGTACCCGTGCAATTCGGCGATTTCAATGAGGACTTCGAGAACATCAGCGACTTCTTCCAAAATGGCGGTCGGGTCGCTGAGCTGTCCGAAGTTCAGCAGCTTCTTCGTCTAACTTGGCTAAGAGCGCGGCACGATATGCCTTGCCGTCGAGCCTCCTCTCGTCAGCTTCGCGTCCGGACGCGGTGATAATGGCCGGAATCCCGTCCTTAATCAATTTGCCCATAGTGTCAGTGTTCCTCGCGATACCTTGACCCGTGTTGGATTTCTATCGCACTGAACCGACAGCCCGAACTGCGTGGCGACAAGTGATCTTGATGGGTGCCAATGTACGGACGTACAAGTTCCCACTCGGAGCCGCATTACTCGACTTGGCCCGGTCCGGCCGCGATGCCGTTCCGCTGGTCGATTTGGCGACGACCTACGCGGCACACCTGATTGATCGAGACGGGGATTTTCCCCAGGCACCCAGTTCGCTATCAATGGGCGATCAGGACTTCCTATCGGTGCTGGCGCGAGAGCGTGAGGGATCCCGCATTGCGGGTGGACCGACCGAAGCACTAGTCAATGCTGCGGTCAAGTCGATTCCCGGCATGGTGATGCAGAAGTTCCACAATCTTCCGGGCCAGGGCGAGGTCGCTCACAGGTTCTATGAATTGGAAGGACGAGGTGCGAACCGCATCGTTCGCCTTACCTCCGATCTACACGCCGTAGCGGTCGAATCTTCGCGAATGCTCAATGACGAACTCGATGCCCGGTGGAGAATCGTGGAAGCGTCGTTCGACGCAGGAATAGGACGCAATCTGATCGGCGGCCTCAAATTCGACGAGACGACTGGACAGTTAGTTGTCGCGGCACAGAGGGTGCCGTTGACAAGTCTCCGCGCCTCGATCGACGGCTTCCAATACGGGCGATGCTTCTACTGCCATGAACCTCTTGGCGACCTCCTCGGACCCGAAATACACGTCGATCATGTGTTCCCGTTCAAGTGGATGACCACAGGAAGCTGGCAAGGTCCCGACCTCAATGGTGTTTGGAATCTGGTTCTTGCCCACGAAGCGTGTAACCGCAAGAAGTGGTTCCGCAACCCGACTGATGAGGAAATCCGCCGACTGGTTGCCCGGAACGACGCCATCGCAGAATCGCCGGTTCCGTTGCGCCGCACACTTGAGATAGCCATGGGCGCGGCCGGACCTAACGCGGCGACAAAGAGGCACCAATTCATCGTGAACGTGAGAAGCCTGACCACTGTGGGAGAGATTTCCGACCGCTAGGTCTCTGACTTGCTATTCGAAGTTATGGTGCTGTCGGTGCCAGGCAAAGTACTTAGCCGACGCGGGTCGGGGTGCGATCGAGGTGTGCATCGTATCCATGACATATGCAAGGGCAGTGTCGTCAGTGAGCGAAGGCGCGACGATCATCGACCAGTTCTCATCGATGCTCACGAAGCCTCGTTCGTAAAGTTCATCACAACCGAACTTGCAGTTCAACATGCCAATATTCGTGATATCGCGCTTCTCTGAATCCGTGCAACATGATCGTTTCTTGATGTGGGCGGCGACCAGAATTCGGGAATCCATCACACGCCCACAGAGAGCGCACTCACCCGTCGCCAAACCGCGCAGTAGAGCCTCTCGGAGGACGGATTGTTCGGCCCGCTGCCATGCCTCGACACGTCGTTCGAGATCGCCGTCGAGGTTGCGCCTGGCTTCCTCGACTTCATCGGGAGTCGCCGGCCATTCAACCCGAACAGCGGAAGCCGGGAAGGTTTGCAGGAATGCGACGCTCTTCTCCTCGCTCAGCACCGTGAAGCCCTGAATGATGTTGTTTGACTTGTAGCCGACCGCCGCGTTAAACGCCGCGTACGGAATGTTGACTTCTTCGACACTGTCGAGGGCGTACATGTATTCCCAAGTCGCCCCGTTCTCGTCTATGCCCCATAACCTCCGTGCAAGCGGAGGGTTGTGGAAGACGGCTGCGATCATGCCTCTGGAGAAAATCTGTTTGTCGGCGGCGAAGAGTGCTGAGGCACCCAGTTCGATCTTTTGCCAACTAGCACGGTTTCGATCACCTTGACCAGGTGTAACGCCCCACATCGGTGCTTGCCCTGATGGGAACAGCGAAATCAGATGTTGGAAGAGAGCTTCGCCCAGAAGGTCGCGGTGTGCGGCTAGGTCTACGAGTTCATCGATTGTGTTCCGGTAATGCTCGCGAGAACCCTTGTTTCCGCTTGGTTGTAGGACTACCTGAGTCACGATTCCCTCAACTCGGTGTATTTCCGTGCGTTCCCGCGTGCTTGCTCGACTGGATACCTCTGCTCGTTCAGATGTAGTTTGAGCGCGATTGCTTCCGCGAGGTTGATGCCCAACTTATCCGCCAATCGCAAGACATAGATTGCAACGTCAGCGATCTCGGACTTGACAGCAGCATGCTTGCCGGGTTCGCCTAAGGCTTGCGCTATGGCGTCATCGGAGACCCATTGGATCTCAGCTGCTAGTTCGCCTACCTCGCCTGCAAGAGCGAGTACTAGGTTCCGGGGGGTGTGGAATTGGCCCCAGTCGCGGGCATCCGCGAAGGCGCGAATTTGAGCGGTCAGTTCCTCGATGTCAGCCACGATATTGACTGTATTCATTCTTGTGGCATTCCACGTGGGCTAGTCGTCTTTGCTATCGGATCTGAGGTGACGTGCAGCCTCGATGAGTGCTTCGGCAACGATCTCGGCTTGCTCATCGGTTAACGCGGCGGGGAGCTTCCCGCAGGTGATGGCGTAGTCGATGTGGCCGTCCTCGAATTGAGTGCCAGTTACTGCGACGTCGAAGTCACAGCTGCTGTTGAGTTCGTGGACCGTCCGGTAGGTGGTGAAGGTTCGGGTATAGGTACCGACGCTATCGGCGTCATGCCAAGTGGAGAGCCGCTCCCCGTTGGCGGGCTTAGGGATGTCCGCGCGCCATGCTTGCTCGAGTGCGTGCGCTTCGAGATCGTGACGGCGGGGATTGGGTTGGCTAGTCATTGGTATCCCTCGTGGCGATCTTGTGTGTCGACGGCACGAACTAGCTAACCGACCATGTCCGCTGCTACCGCACTCGGTGAGGCAGCCCATCCGGCAGGTGTCTTCCAGACAGATCCAATTCCGTACTTCTCCAAGAACGACGCGTAGAGCTCGCCGATGGCCTCACTGAAGACGGCGAGGACCCGGACATCAGTATCCGGGCCGTAGATGAAGTCGCGATACATCAAGAGTTGGGCAATCGCTTCGCGCGTGGCTTGCCCAGCGTTGCCTTTCCGTACCACTTTGACCTCAATGAGCCATTCCTGCTCGTCGTGGGTCGCTGTGAGGTCGCGTGGGTGGACCTTGGTGTTTGGTTTCAAGCCCTTGCTCATTAAGAACTCGCCGTACTGCTCGACGACTTTCTCATGGCTGCGGGACTTAACGAGTTGCTGTTCCTTGAGGTTCTGGACGTAGTCTTCCGAGCTTTTAGGTTTGAATTCAGCTCCAGGAGTGGGGATTTGGAGTTCCGGCTTAGTCGTGAGGATCGTATTCGGCATCTTGATCCGCAGTGCGTCTCGGACCTCGAGAGCGTTCTCGTAGAGAAGCAGCATTTGGTCAAGGTCGTCCGCGAGCTGTTGAGCCGAAGGCAAGTTCGAAACGCTGTACTCCAGAGCACCGATATTTCCTGCTTCATAGTCGAGGGGTAAATTCTCCCTGACCCCAAGGCTGATTTGGGCCAGATAGGATTGCAGCGTCGGCATATTGGCGCGAATCGCTAGTGCCTGACTGGCAAGGATTTCTCGTGCTTTCGTTCTTCCGTGAAGATCGACGAGTTCGGTGACACCTTGCTCCAAGCTGAGGTAAACCACCTGCATATCGGCTCTGAACAAGTAAACAACGTACATTCCGTGTTGAGCCTTAGTCGTCTCATCCGGATTGAAGACCGCGATCCAAGGAACGTGGGCACCTGCACCCTGGCCGCCGCTCCCCTTGATGACGTAACCCGCTGGGACTAGCGGCTCAAGTACTTCTCTTGACGAATCTCGTAGCAGACGTTGCGCATCGCTCTGCATGTCAAGGTGGCGATCGTAAGTCGTTCCAATTTGATGGAACAGGTCACGTAAATCCAACGGACATCTCCTGCCAGGTGTTACGGGCTGCGTCGGCGCATGCCGACGGAAAAATCTTCGGCAAGGACATCTCGTTGCTAGCCGGATGCTTGCCGGTTGGTTTGCCGCTGCGCGTATTCAACAAACGCGTTGAGTGTGGAGATGAGACGCATGTCGTCAACATCGCGGACGCGGGTGTAGAGCAGTTCTTCGGTGCAAACCAGGTATGCCAGGCACTTTGCGCGGCTGATAGCGACGTTGAGACGGTTGCGGGAGAACAGGAAGTCGGTGCCGCGTGGAACGTCTTCGCCTGCGGAGGCCGCCATGCTGAAGAAGACCACCGCTTTTTCCTGGCCTTGGAATTTGTCGACTGTCGCGACGTGAAGTCCGCGGGTATCAGCCTCGCTGTTGAAGAGTTCTTCGATGAGCAGGCGTTGATCGTTGTAGGGGGTGACGACGACGAAATCCTCCACGGTGAGCGGTTGGGTTTGTTCGGTGTCGTCTGTCCAGTCGGTGTTGAGGAGGCTGCGGACCGCGGTGACGATGAGACTTGCTTCTTCGGGGGAGGAGGTGACGTTGCCCTGGTGTTCGGCACGGAGCCAGCGCAACCCGGTTCCTGCTGCGGTCGACTGGCGGCCGCAATCGTCGTGGGGGTCCAGCCGGCCCTCGTAGATCTGTTGTGAAATGAACTCGCACACATCGTCGTGCATGCGGCGAGTTGTCGAAAGGAACACGCCTTTAGTTGGGGGAATCGTTTCCTGCCCGTCCAGGACGTGATCGAGGACGCTGCGCCCACTGTTTCGGGGATGGGAGGCTTTGGTGACCTGGGCGAGTTGCAGTGGATCTCCCAACAGGACCAGGTTGTGGGCGGCAGTTGATGCTGCGAGGGCATCGGCGAGGCCTAGTTGTCCTGCCTCGTCGATGAACAAGATGTCGACGGCGGAGTCTCGCAGTGCTCCAGAACAAAACTTCCATGGTGTCCCGGCAACGAGGTTGAACGCCGGGTCGGCAAGTTTTCGGTTGTCGTCATTCAGGACAATATCTGCTGGCAGATTTTCGGCACCTGCCTTCTGGCGGATGCAGCTCAACTTGTCGATTCCGCCTTCTTTCGCAAAGACCTTGAAGACTTCCCGCAGTAGATTGTTGATCGCTGAGTGGCTAAAGGCCGTGATCCCTACGCGTTTGCCGGCGAGTATCAGTGTCCGGATGAGGTGGGCGCCGGTGAAGGTTTTGCCCGTTCCCGGCGGCCCCTGAACGGCGATGTAGCTGTGATCGAGCCGGACGATCAGGTCCTGAAGCGCGGCAAGGTCGTCGGTGAATTCGCCTCCTGTTGGTCCGCCGCCGGCGAACCGCGGTGCCTCACCCCTCAGAAGTGCCATCGTCACGGGGTTGAGTGGCTGTCCCTCTAATACGTTGTCGGCGACAGCCTGAAGTGCCATGGCTTTTGGTGTGTCATTAACCCAGTCGTCGTGCACCACAGCGGCCGGAACATCGTTGGCTTCTTGTAACTTTTCGGTCCATACAAAATCTACGGTGTGGTTCTCGTGGTCGATGGACGCGATAGGGGCGTACCGGGTGTTCGCTTCTTCGTCGACAAAAATTGTTTGGCCACCTTTGACGGCCCACGCACCTAGTTCTTGCTGCGGGAAGGAGAATCGCATAGCCGGAAGAATCGGTGTGCCATGTCTGCTGTGGACGCGTTGGATGAGTTCCATGTTGTTGAGCCCGGCGATCACCTCGGGATCGTCGAGAAGCACCTGTGCCCGCTGATCGAACTTGGCCCTCTTCGGGCCCAGATCAGCTTGTCGCTCGCGCCACCAATAGCCGATCAAATCCCCGAGGAAATGTTCTGCGCTCTCGGGCCCATACGCATGGAGCCGAATTTCCCGATCACGGAGCTCGGTGATTTCCGGTTCGGGGTCAGTCTCCAGATAGGGTGCCCGCCACTCCAGCCCGGCTGGCCGGTGCTCAACGAGCCAGTCCCGCACCGCTAATGTGGCCCGAACGTCGTCCTCGTTGTATTTGGCGATCTCGGAGAGATCGTTGTCGTCACCGGTTTCCAGGTAGTGCTCGTAGGTGAGGACTGCCCCTGCGCCAGTGGCGATGTCGTGGCTGCGCTCAAAGTCGGTGAGTTTCTCGACGCGTTTCAGACTGTAGGAGTCTGCGCCGATCTGGATGCTCGTGAGCACCGTGCGGTAAAGATCGATGAACGCCCCCGTGACGACAAGGTTTTTGACCTGCGACTCGGCAACAGGATTCCCGTCAGCCAGGGATTCCAGATTGCTTCGCTCAGTGTGGTTGTAGTGATAGATGTGCATGCCGGGAAACTGTTTGCGTCGCTGGGTGAGGTAGTTGATCAGTTCAGCAGCGGTCGCGCGCTCATCATCTTTGCTATGCGCCCAACGGGGATGGAACGTCCACCCATCGGATGGGTGATTCTCCAGACACCCAAACAGGAAAAACAGTCCTTGTTCAACGGTCCAGTAGGGGTGGCCCTCAAAGTCAATGAACACATCACCTTCGTCGGGCTGTGGCAGGCGATGCTTGTAGTCATCGTCTTCAGGCTCGCCGGCATCACCCAGGCTATCGAGGGCCGCGTAGGGCATCTCGGTTTGCGTTTCGGCTGTGCACTGCAATGAGGCTTGCTGCCTCAACCAGCCGAGCCGCTCGTCTTTCACACCCTCTACGGGCGGCGCAGTATCCGCGAGCGCGTCGATGGTGCAGATACTGGACGCGCTCAGGACTGATTTTTCTGCTGCGCGGATTCGTGCGACCAGGAACGTCGATCGTTCGTCGCGCCACTGCTGATCACAATCAGGACTGAACTCGCAGAACTGACAGTGCGTGCAGGGCACCGCCTCAGTGTTGGATGTTGGGCCGGCCTCGAGCTCGCGGGCGAGTCGCTGGCGCAGCCGGCGCCAGTAGGGCCGAAACTCCGCGATGCGCAGTGACTCTTGATGTCCAGAGCCCAGCCAGATGTGCATCCGCTCCGGAGTGATTCCGGTGAGCGCTTCGATCCCGTCAGCGTAGAAACACAGCTGCAACACATGGCCGGGCTTAGCTGCTGTGCGGGTCAGCTTAGAGTCGATCGGCTCGAAGCTCACCGCGCCGGTCTCTGGATCAATGACCCGTTCAATGAAGTCGGCGGTTCCGCGCATCCCATCGTGGATAAAGGGCATCTGAAACAGAAAATCCCAATCGTCATCGCGGAACGGATTGCCGACGCGTTGTACCAACTCCTCGAAGGTCTCACCGTCTGCCTTGGTGGGCAGCTCCTTGACACGCTTATCTTGAGCTTTGATCGCGGCTAGGCAGGCCTTCTCGTGGACAACGCCCTTGTCGCGCAATAACTCGGCATACGACCCGTTGGCCGAGTACGGGCGTGTCCGAATGCCAGCCGCAACCTGACTGTCCAGAGTCAGATAGTGCGGGCATTCAAGCCACGCTGTGATTTTCGACGGCGTGATTAGGTGTTGGTTCACAAATTTTCCCCCGACTTCATGTTCCCACCGCAGGCTAACGCGCAGGGCTGACAAGTTGGATGCATCTGCCAAAATCACGGGTTGCGCTTCTGGCCACGACTGCCGCCACCTCTAGCCGAGCTTTCGCCAGAGCTATAGCAGTGGCGCGCCTTGCTGGACTTGAGCCGGCGCCAACGCTCACAAAGGAAGCCGCCTTGATGCTGCTGGACCGACGCGGCATGCCGGTCAAACGAAGCGCGGTCGTGACCGCGTTCAACGCTCGCGAACTGGTCTCCGCCAGGTAGGCCAGCACTTGTCTCCTATCGGAGTACGAGGTCGTGAGCTGGGTAGCGTCGCGGCCGCTTCGAAACGCAACCAGCGGTGAAGACCATCAGAGGCTGAAATTGGGATATCCGTTCGCCACCCAGCGGTCGTTGGTGAGACGATTTATCGAATCAAACTCCAACCTGGAACATGGTCCCGGTTTCTCAACCAAGCAGTGCCTCAAGCGCTCGCGGCAAGGTGTCGGGAGTGCACAGGCTAATTTCGCAAGCCGTCGAAGGCTTCAACCCCTCGCCCCATGCGTATCCAAGACCATACGGAGCCGATTGTTTGTCAAGCGCGGGACAGAACGCTTGCCTGTAGGCAAGCAAGTCCTTCGTAGCCTCACGTGCTGACTCTTCAACAGAACGTTTATAGCCGCCCTTGACTTCGATAATCAACCATCTACGTAAATCACCGTCGTCAGTTTCCAGTACGAGATCGGGAATCAATCCACCAGTGCTCGTGAACTGGTGTGCTGCTTGTATATGGCGATAGACCGATCCAGTCGTCAGCGATTGGGGTGTGTGTTGGTACGTAAGTTTCAACGTCGTAGCGCCGCGCTGGCCTTCAAAGATCACAGGCGGCTTCAAAAGTCCCGGAGCCACGCTGGTCCATCCAAGCCGCCGTAGCGCTCTCATTAAATCGAAGGCGCAAAGTAATTCAAGGAGGACGCTGTCGCGACTTGCTACTAGCGCACGGTTTTCTACGGCATCACGGATTGCGTTTCTGTCAGTTCGAGCTATGTAGCGCTGATACAAGTCGAAGACGTCGAGAGCCGTTTGATAGCGGCGTCGTGTCCGGCGAGCGCGGATTCGGCTTAGGCTGGTCGGCGTTGGCGTAATCGGCGATATATCGATCAGCTGTCGAGTCTGCAGCCACCGGGTCGATTGCGCGGCCCGCGAGCTGATTTCGCCCGCCGGTCCGTCTGCAGCTCCACGATGCCAGCCGGTCGTCCTGCCAAATTCGGCGACGGCTTTGAGTGTGAACGCAAGGAGCTGATTCTCTTCAGTTTCGAAAGCCCGACGGGTGGGTGTCGTTACGTATGCTGTGCGGCTGCCTGTAGCCGCCCGGTAGGCGAAGGTTTCGCTCCAACGAATTGCACCGCGAACTCGGTCCTGGCTGATCTCGGTCTCAGCGGCAGTAGTCGTGTTCAATCGTCTTAACAATGTCGGCATCTCTTCAAGCAATCTGCCCACTTGATCGCTCAGAACGAATTGCAACCGTGCTAGAAATCTGACTTCTGCTGCTGGCATTTGGAGAAGGGCGCCTGCCCAGAGAACTTGATCGTCTTCGTGCGCTGAAGCCTGGGTCACGAACCGCCAGATATCGCGTCGAACCCGCTGTATTGCTTGATCGCGGCTCCAAGGTAGCGACTTCACAAGTCTTGCTCTTCAAATTGTTCTTCTTCCTCGGCGGACTCTGGTGGGCCTGCAGCGGAGGCTTTCCCGGAGGGCTCGGACAACTCGAGGCCAAGCACAGCGTTGAGTGTTCGCCTGAGGCGTTGCTTTAGTTCAGTCGTACCGACCATCGGACTCAACATGTCGAACAACGCTTCTCCGCTAGAGGCCTCGACTCCCTCGAATTGTGGGAGGAGGTAGCTGTAGAACCCTTCGAAAATGAGCTGACCGTCCGGAGCGTCATCGAGGACGATGCGCTGCCGCATGTACTTAGCGAGGTCCATGAAGACGGCTGGACCCAGATCCTTCAAACGCCGGAGGGAAAGAAGCCGCTTAGTCAGGTCTGCCGGTCTAGCTTCTGCCAAGGCCTCGCGGTCGATGAGTGCTTCGAAGATGGCGTTACTGGGTGAGGCAACCTCGATGAACGCAAATCGCCGCATCAACGCGAACGACATCTCAAAGAGAAGGGACTTGTCGAAGACATTCATCGTTGCGATGATTCGCCATGTCTGCGGGATCTCGAGAAGATCACCGTCGAGCGTTGGTGCTGTCGCCCCTTCTGGTAGGAGCACTAATGGCTTTCCGCCGGCCTCGGGCCGACTGTAGGGCAAAACTACCGGTTGCCCTGACAGGACCGTGAAGAGCTGCCCGAATGCGCGGTCGAAATGCGCCCTATTGAGTTCATCGATGAGAAGCCACTCGTTTCGTCTGATTGCCTTAAGGAAGTGACCTTCTTCGAACTCGAGTTGGTCTGGGCCAGTTGGCCTCAAACCTCCGATTGTCTCGTAGGTTGTCCAGTCCGCCGTCGCTGTCGTAGGCAGAAAGCCGGCACACATTCCAGCTTCGGCAGCGACTGATGCCACTGCTTGGGCTAGTGATGTCTTAGCAGTACCAGGCGGTCCGGTGAGGATTACATGCTTACCGCTTAGTAGTGCCGCCAAGACTTGCACGTAGATACGATCGTCGAGCGTAATTCCCGCGCGCTGGGTTGCGTCTCGCAGACTTTCAACGTTGAGCAGTCCGATGGGGGCGCCTTTCATGCCTACTCGGACCAGAGATTCAAACTCATTGTGACTTATTTCCTGGATCGAAGTCTGGGCGTTCCGGGATGGGCCGTTGGAGAAGGGAACCGGGGTTTCAAATCTCGTGAAGTCGCCTATCGTGGCGATAAAACCGCCGGCTTCGGAATCTTCGATTGAAGCGATCCGCCCATACCCGAAGTAGCTTCGGGATGTACCGTCTGTCGCTCCGCCAGTGCGGTAGTAAACGAATCTGGCTCCCGGTGACCTTGATAGAACTCTCCAGGATCCGGACGACGTGGAGGTCCAGTGGTATTTCTGACCTTCCACATCGTCGTACGTATGTCCCCCGTCTGGATCGACCTGACCCTGATTCAGGATGAAGTATCGGGTAACCCCGGAGTCGGCTTGCTTTCGGATTATCAAAGGGGTTTGGTTTCCAAGTCCACCCATCGTGACGGGTTCTCCAGACCTGGCTAGTACGTAGTTCTCGGTCAGTAACGATGGCTCGATCGCTTGGAAGTCCGCCAGCTTGACCCACAGTGAGTGCGGCATTTCGGGGTCGTAATAATCGGGCACAAGGCTTTCGTCAACGTCCGAGCGGTCAGAAGTTAAGTCGAGCAGTCGAGTTCGCCAGGTACCGCCATCGCGGCTATACAGGTAGACGAATGTGTCGCTACCACGTTCGAGTTGATCCTCGAGTTTTACAACCCATTCCGAGGCGAGCCCAGTCGAGTCTGCAGCCTTGCTGCGTCTACCCCACCAGACAGCCCCTTCTTTCTCCGCGACCTCTCGATGTCGTTCTATCGTCTGAGGTGCCAGTGAAAAACTCCATTTCAATACAAGGTCGAGAGCTGACGCGTCGACGCCACCAATGACATCAAGAATTCTTTGGGCCGCATCGGTTTTCGTTACTTCACTCACGGTGGCCTGCTGCCCGAAGCTAGCGCGCAGGTCGGTGTCGAATCGTTCGTAGGGTATGTCGGTTGCAAGCCACTCCACAGGTAAGGTGTGCTTGGCGGCTGCCTCATCGGCGAAAGCGCCGGTGTCCCGATATTCGTATAGCCCGGTAACTCGACCGATAGCGACATAAGAAGTGCGGGACTTCAGAGGCAACACGATGAGGTCACCGACGTTGATTTCGCGGCGGAATCGAAAAATTTGACCAGCCTGACTCGCGAGACTTTGAGGTCGTTGTTCACCCCAAATCTCCTGAATCATCCCCTTCAGCTGATCTCGGTAGCAATCTTCCGGCAATGGTCCGATTTCATTCCAACCTATGACAGCAACACTTTCGGCAAGGGCCAGCTGTTCGTACTCACCGTCTCGGCCCGCCCTAACCAGCCAAACCCGAATCTTTTTCTTGGCGACGGCGGCATCGTCGTCGTCGCTGATGTCACGGATCTCGAAACCCAAGTCGCTCAGCCGGCGTATCACTTCTTTCCCACCGGATAGACCTCGCCTACTAAGCTGCACTTCGCCAGGATGCGCGAGGTCGTAGGCGATGCCGTACAAAGCTTTTGATGGATACTCTTCGTTCTCATAAACCACGACATAGTCGCGCGCTTCGCGATAACCATGTGCCGAGAGGGTGGCGGCTCGATCTTGTGTTTGGATCTGGGCGATTGCATTCAACACCTGTTCGCGAGTGACAGATGTTCTCCACCAATCCCGTTGTGGCGCAGTCATTTTCTCCCTTGTCGCCCGAGAAGCTAATCCGTAGTTGCGTAGTCAGACGGTGCTAGATCGCTGAGCCGTTGATGCTGTGGCACTCATGCTTTTCTGATTCGCTCGTACAGTTCCTGCCCGGCCGTCTCCCATGCGGGGCGACCGCTAGCGACCTTTCCTGTTGCGGGGTCGATGATATTCCCGGCGAAGATTGTTTCATTCTTGGTCAGGGGCTTCGTCTCAGTAGGTACTCGATTCGGGCGGTTGAAGTTGATGGCCGCGAGTCGCTTTACGCCTTCACCCAAAGAAATTCCATCGTTGGTCTTGAGGAGATGGATTGCGTACGCACATGCGTAAGTGACGGCACCGCCAAGCACGAGGGATGTCGCTCGAAGGTCCTCGGGACTGAGTTCACCTGCTAGGACTTCTTTAATGCCGGGTAGATCTCCCCAGGCCGTCCACATTTCCGCGAGTTCGTTTTTCCACCTAGGGTCGGATTCGAATGCGTTATTAACGGCTTTTTTCCAGCCGGCTGTTGTTCGCTGGTCGACACCGATCATCGCGGTGCCGCTGATATATCGGTAGGCCCGGTAGGTCAGCAGCTGCTTGCCGTACTTGGAGATTGCGTCGGTAGCGAAGATTAGTCGGTCACCTCTCTCCTTTCCTCCAAGTATTTTCGGCGCATCCTCTGCCTTGCAGAGGTCAACGAGATATGCATTCAGCGGTTGACTGGTGTCCATGCTCTCTGCCATCGAGCCGGGGAGCGTCTTGACGTTGCGCTGAAGTGTGACGAAGTCCTGCGCCCGGCGGAGAGGGTTACGGTCGGCGACGATCACCACCGGCTGGCCAACGCGTCGTTGTGCAACAGCGACGGGATCGTCCTCTTCGGGATGGGAAGCCGCGATGCGTTCGTGCGCGGTGATTCGATGTTGGCCGTTTCCGATATCGAAGCGGGCATCGAAACTGACGGACAGCACACCCTGCTGAATTGGCCCAACCTGTCCCTCGGCGCTAGTAAATATTAGATCTTGATCGTTGCCGTAGAGCGTGACGCTGTCCATGACGTACTCACCATCATCAGCGGGCAGGGTTCGCTCCATGTATTCAACGATCCCCTTGACGTGAATCTCCGACAGAGGTCGGTTCGTTCCGAGATCCGTTCCCCTTTTCACCGGGTTCCAAATCCTGGGTTCCTCGACCAGCTTCACCAACGCACGCGGCTCCATGACGGCTGTGTACATCACCCGGCCACCTTGTTCGTATTTGATCGCTGGGAAATTGATTGTCGCAACCACAACTACTCCGTCCATCGTCTTTTTGATCCGCTCGGCGGTTCACCCGACGCCGGAACAACATTAATCAGCTCGCCGGGCTAACGCGGAAGCGGTGACCCAGATTGACCCCTACAGAAGCATCCCGCTAGCACACGAATGTGGTGCCGCCACCCGGTCCAGGGCGCCCGGAGACGCCCAGGTTCGGGCTGGCTGTCAATACGAAGGTAGCCCCCAGGGGTTCCTGGGGGCCACCAACATGGTGTGCGCCGGCTACCCGCCGTTGTCAGCGAGCACCAGATAATCGAGCGTCTCGAGCAACGGCTCGATGACGGTCTGACTGAAGGCGGTGAGCTGCTGCCCCAGCAGGTGAGTAACGGGACCGTTCTTAGAAGCCTTCAGGGCGGCGGCGACGCGCATCATCTTCGTCCTCGCCGCCCGAAGGCGACCGCGCTCCTGGAGCATGTCCGCAACAGTCAGCTTGTCGCTCAGCCGGTAGCCATTGATGTCGTTCCGCACCAACGCGCTGCCCGGGTAAACAGAGGGCGCCAGAATCGCCGCCTTGGTGATGATGTTGGTCAGAGTGTGCTCCGAACGAATGTGGAGCTCTGACATCAAGTCACCCGCCCGACGGTAGCCTTCGTGACCGGGCTTCGTTGCCGCGTCCGCGAGGAGGTGGACCAGCTGCACGGCAGCATCGCTAACAAACATCACCGTGCCTCCGTTTCCACCGTGAATGCTGCGATTGCCCACTGGACTTCGGTCAGGGTGTGGCTGACCCGGTTAACCTGAGCAACCTCGTCCGCGACGCCGGTGTAGCCGTGGTCCGCCTGGAGCCGCTGGACCGCATGGAGAAGCTCGATCGCCAGGTCCTCAATGCCATCGAGAAGCTCACGGCGGCCAGCCTCCACAATCGCGCCCTCAACCAGTGATCCCAATCCGGTGTCCGGGCCCGGGTCGTTATGTCCGAAGTCGCACACAACGACATCGCGTTCCTGCCGCCGGCGAGCCAACCGAGCCGCATCCTTCTTGCGGATCGCTTCCCAGGCCGCCTTTTCGACTGCCGGGTCCGCGAGGATGGCCGCGGCCAGAGCGGCCTTATTGGAGCCGGCCCGCACAGCCATACCAGGCGTGGTGCCTGCGGCACGCGCCTCTTCTGCATACCGCGCTGCCACCTCCTCGCCGCCGACACGCCACGCGGCAGTTGCGTCGGGCTCACCAGCCCATTCGCGCCAGTCCACGTCGGGCAACTTCACCGTCGAGCCCAGAATTGCCGGCTCGGCCAGGCCGGCCTCGACCGCGCGGCGGTACGCCCGCTTGTACTGAAGCACCGCAGATACCGACTTCAAACCCCGGACGCCCTGCTTGGCGAACTGGTTGGGGGTCATCCGGCCGTCATCAGGTTCGTCCGGTTCGCGAACGAGCGCATCGACGGCGCAGGCCCGCTGCCACTCGTAGGTAGCGACCAACTGGCCGAGGCCTTTGAGCTCCTCGAGCAGCGCTTCGGGTGACTTGTCAATCTTGAACACCGAAATCATCGGTAATTTCCTTTCTTTTGGTCCTCGGCTTGTCGCCAGGCCGAGAGAGTGATCATACATAGAGCCTTTTGATGTTCGCCAGGCGACTAGCACAACGCCATAATGACCCAAAGCATTCCCGGGATTGATGTTTCCGGCCTTTCCGGGTCCGCGAAGGGGGAGATACGGTTTGCGACGTCGCCCTGGAAGCGCTTTCAGCTGTGCACTTGGGTAGCTATCGGGGGGCCGGCTGGCTCGGCCGAGTCTGGTCTGGCGCAGCGGGCCGCCGACCTGATTGGCCCGGGGCGTAAAGGGCCTCTGGGTGTCACACCGATCACTAGAACTGTCCGCTTATCGTCCGCAGTAGCTTCCGCACCAGCCAACCCGACCGATGCCAACAAACTGCTTGAAGAGCGGTAAAGCAACATTGCCAATGGGTCCGTTGCCGACAAACGCCAAGAAGAGCAGACTGTAAATCCGTCGGCTAACGCCTACACAGGTTCGAATCCTGTACCTGCCACGCTGTCGTCATGGGCGAGCGCGCAACAGAGCGCTGATCCGGCCCGTTTCCGCTCACCGCGCTTCATCGCCGTTTGCATGCAAGACTAAGTGGAGATCAGAGCCGCCGACGTCGACGTTCGTGCTCTCCGGCACCGTCGCATCGCGCAAATCTGACCGGCAAGTGAACAACTCACGTCCGGCTGTTGTATCGTGAGCAAACTTTCATAAGCGCATTAGTTGAGGGGCGAGCAATGGAAATTGGCCAGAAGCAATACGTAGGCCGAGTTGGCGCATTGGCAGTGCTGCTGGGTGTTGGCGCGGTGATCACCGGACTGCCTGGCGTTGCGGCAGCCGACAACAGTGCACCGGGGGATACCACTGTGTCGGCGGCGCCGGCGAATTCCGCC
>JAPJNB010000127.1 GCA_026461385.1 Akkermansiaceae bacterium | reverse complement strand
GCCCGCTGTCAGCGATTCGGCAGTATCAGCCCTCAATGAGGGGACGATCATAAAGATCAGGAGCAGTGTTGCGAAAGTCTTCATATTTTATCCGAACGTCTGAGTGATGGCAACCCCACTAGCGGGAGCCAGCGTTGAACGCGGGGTTGGTGTTGTAGTTAGAGAAAAATATGGAGAACAGAGGGGCTAGTGGGGGTTGCCATCCACGGCTTGTTCGCTTCTTGGAGATTATCGGCATTGCCAGATTCGCGTGATCTTCCACGACTCGCCTTCCTTCTCGAAATCAATGTGACAATGCTTCAATTCCATACAACACCCACCGAGCTTGAAGGTGGTCGCGTCCTTGGGAAACTCCCGTCCCTCGAAAACCTTGGCAAGCTTAGCCTCGCCCAAATCCGAATCGAGCTTCTTGACATATGCTAGCCTTGTCGGCTGTTTATCCTTAGCATCGGCTTGCGCCTTGATCAGTGCTTCGTAATCATCGGCGGCAAGCTTCTTGTCAGCCCAGGTGAGGAACTCGGCTACATGATGAAATCGTGGCTGCGCTTCTTCAGTCGCGAAACCAGCGGTCAGCATAGCTAGCAGAAAAAGCATCGGAATATTGATCTTCATATTTGTAGCGAACAGTGTTAATAAGTAGCGTGCGGCATTTGTCCTGTAACAACCGCGTGCGGTTGTTACAGGACAAATGCAGCCCGGAAGGGCATATTTGTGTAAATTCCATTCATATTGCGCAAGTTACGCGTCTACGAAGGAAGTGCCAAGAGCAATCTGGAAGGCTGCCTTCCTCACGGCATTCTTGAACTGACGCTGCATGGATGCTTCATGGAGATGATGGCGGGCGATCGTTCCGGTGCGGGGATGAGGGTAGAGGGTGGCTGAGGCGAAGAGGTGGAGGTCCAAAAATCTAGCTCACCTCGCTGGGGGCATTCGGGTATTTGCGGGCCAGTGCCTCGGACAGGTGAACCTCGCCACACCGGCCGAACGGGGGCTTGCAGGGGTGAAAATCCAAAATCATCGGGTTGATTTCGTTTCGACGCTTGCGGGTTGCTCGCTTGCGGCGCAATTTCCCTTCCGACATGAGTGAAGCCGTCACCCCGCAACCGCCGCAATCCACCGAAGCAGAACTTATCGCCGTTCGCCGCGAGAAACTTGGAAAACTCCGCGAACTTGGCATTGATCCGTTTGGCGCTCGGTTTGAGGTTTCGATTACCCCAGCCGATCTCCGCGCGAATTTTGCTGAGGGACTCCAGGTCAAGGTGGCGGGTCGCATCACCGCGCTGCGTGACATGGGTAAATCCTGTTTTTTCCAACTCGCCGATGTCCATGGGACGATCCAAGGGTACGTCAGCATCAAAAACCTCGGAGAAACCGAAGCCGCGGCTTGGAAATGCCTCGATCGTGGTGACTGGATCGGCATCGAGGGAGAAACATTCCTAACCAAAACCGGCGAGCCGACGGTGAAGTTGGACAAGTTCACCGTGCTTTCCAAGTCCTTGAGGCCGATGCCTGACAAGTGGCACGGCGTGGCGGATCGGGAAATCAAATACCGCAAGCGTCACCTTGATTTGATGGGGAATCCCGACAGTGCGGCCTTATTTGTGAAGCGCTCGTTGATGATCGCAGAGATCCGCCGCTTCCTCCAAGACCGTGGGTTTCTTGAGGTTGAAACGCCGATGCTTCACGACGTCGCGGGTGGAGCAGCGGCCCGTCCGTTTGAGACGCACCACAACGCGCTCGGGATGCCGCTGACACTACGGATCGCGCCAGAGCTTTTCCTAAAGCGTCTTCTCGTGGGCGGGTTCACCAAGATTTTCGAACTCAACCGCAGTTTTCGCAACGAAGGCATCTCTCGCCGGCACAACCCCGAGTTCACGATGCTCGAGGCTTACTGGGCATTTTCCGATTTTGAGGAAATGGCAGACCTTGTGGAAGAATTGACCTGCCATCTCGCAGAGAAATTCTGCGGTGGCCTTCAGATCGAGCACAAGGATGAGGAGGGAAATGTCACCCGTACGATCAACCTCTCGCGGCCATGGAAGCGGGCAAGTTACCACGATCTCATCAAGCTGGCAGCTGGGGAGGATTTCTTTGATCTCGATGCCGCCGGTCGCCGCGCGCGGTGTGAGCAAAAAGGAATTCAGATTTCCGCAGGCATGGAAGATCACGAGGTCATCCAGCAAGCGTTTGAGAAACTGGTCGAGGAGAAGACCTTTGATCCGTGCTTCGTCACGCGCGTCTCGAGCGAGTTGGTGCCGCTGGCGAAGGTGAGCCCGGGTGGTCAGACGGTGGAGGTGTATGAGCTCATCATCAACGGTCAGGAAATTTCCCCTGGCTATTCAGAGCTCAACGATCCGGATGTTCAACGTGAGCGGCTTGAGGCGCAATCGGGTGAAGAGACGCAAAAGGTAGACTATGACTTCATCGAGACCCTTGAGCATGGAATGCCACCGGCGGGTGGGATCGGCATTGGACTCGACCGGCTTTGCATGATGCTCACGGGCGCACCGACCATCCGCGACGTGGTTCTGTTCCCCTTGCTGAAGCGGAAAGACTAAAAAGAGATCAGGGTGTGACGCCTGATCTCCTAACAGATTCTACTCTCAAATTGCTCAAGCTGAGCGGTTCTGAGAGATCAAGGATGGAGGATTTTCGGAACCTTCGGTGCGCGCAGGCGATGCGATTCCGGAAGGTTTGAGCCTAACAACGGGCGGCAATAATTTTTGAAATCTTCGGTGACTCCGTTGCCTGCGGCGTTGATGAAGTGGTCAGGCATGTGACGGGTTTTTCCGGCGACCTTCTCGATCGGCACCAGATCGTAATCCACGCTGTAGTCGAGGACTGGCCGGCGAATCACCACGGATCCGTCCACATTGTCCCACATCGCGTATTGAACTGCTTTTTCACCGACCTCGCGGGCCTCACGAGCGTCGCGGTCGGATTGGATCCCCATGAACGAGCGTTGCAGGTAGCCGAACGTGTCCGAGCGCACGCGTTTGATGCCGAGACCGCTGCGGATTTCATTTGCGAGCAGATCGCCAAGGGCGCCGGTGCCTGAGAGCTGGATGTTACCGTGGGAATCGCGCTCCTCGGTTCCTAACAATTTCGTGATCATCGCCACGCCTTGTGGGTCGGAAATCCCTTCAGAAACCGCGATCGTGCAGAGACCGTACTGCTTGTAGGTGCGTTCGACATCGCCGAGGAACTTGTCCATCTCGAAGGCTCTTTCTGGAACGTAGATCAAGTGCGGGCCTTCGTCGAAGTACTTTTGCGCCATGGCAGAGGCTGCAGTGAGGAAACCTGCGTGACGTCCCATGACCACACCGATGTAAACGCCCTGAAGCGCGCGGTTATCGAGGTTCACCCCGGCGAATGCTTGCGAAACGAATCGAGCGGCGGAGCCGAAGCCGGGGCAGTGATCGTTTTCTTCGAGATCGTTGTCGATGGTCTTGGGAATGTGGATCGCGCGAAGTTCGTAGTTCGCTTCCTTTGCTTGCTCATTGACGATGCGAACCGTGTCAGACGAATCATTTCCACCAACGTAGAAAAAGTAACGGATGTCATGCGCTTGCATCACCTTGAACATCCGCGCGCAGTATTCTTCGTCGGGCTTGTCGCGTGTGGAAAGCAGTCCTGACGATGGAGTGCCTGAGACCTGTTCGAGGTTGTGGGTTGTCTCGCGGGTGAGATCGAGAAAGTTCTCGTCGATGATCCCGCGCACGCCGTGGACCGCTCCGTAAACGGAAGTCACTTGGGTGAATTTGCGAGCCTCGAGGGCGACGCCGACGACACTTTGGTTGATGACGGGGGTGGGGCCGCCACCTTGGGCGACTAGAACTTTACCTTCCAAACGGTTACTCATAGCGCGCGAAGGATTGAGAATCCACACCGAGATGCAAGCCTGGAAAGAGTGATTTGATGAAAAGTGTAAAGGATTCTGCGTTGTGGGTCTGAGAAAATCGCGATAGGCTTGGATTCTGCGTGCAATGGAACAACAACGGCGGGTGAATGATCCGTGTCCTTGGTTGCCAAGGGTGACGGAGGTTCATGATGTTTCGATCACTCGTCGGCATGGTGAGTCCAAGGGCTTGGATTTCTACTTGGACGCTCTGCGATATGCGCAGTCGCAATGGGTCACGGGAAAGCCAGCTCAAGCGTTATTGCAGTTGAATAAGGCTTGGATGGCAGATTTTCGTTTTGATGATTCCATCATGCGGTTGGACTCAGATCCCTACCGGGCATTGGTTTGGATTCTGGTACGGGCATCCTCGCAGGACTGCGGGTATTTGGGGAATCCGGTGCGGCATTTCCAACACCTCGCTAGCCGGATGCGTGGTCCAAGGACTGAAATCCGCGTGTGGCGTGCTTGGGTCTGCTTCCATCTTGCGGAGCGCGTCCTTTGCCCTCACGAATTTCCGAGGGATGTGAGACAGATCGTCCGTGAGGGGATTTGGATTCCCCATTTTCAACGGGCACGCTACGAAATCTCCAAGAGTGGGTGGGCAAGTGAATGTCGATCTAACATGATGTTAGATGTGGGGCCTTAGATGTTGAGCTGACTCAACCTTTCACGCTCCATCCTCCGCCGAGTGCTTTGGCGAGGGCTGCGAGAGTGATCCGCTGCTGAGCTTCAAGTTGGCTGAGCACCAAGCGAACTTGCAGGACCCCGCGTTCGGCATCGACCACCTCAAAGTAGCTCGTCAATCCCTTGTCGTAGCGCTCTTGTGAGAGCCGGCGGGTTTCTTGTGAGCTTGTAAGCGCAAGTTCAAGTGCAGCACGCGACTTCGCGAGTCCCTTGAGGTCCACGAGCGCGTCCTCCACCTCACGGAGCGCGATAAGTAAAGTCTGGCGGTAGGTTGCGAGTGCTTCATCGTAGCGGCTGCGAGAGGCTTTGTAGATCGCTTGGTTGAATCCTCCATCTAACAGAGGGGCGGCTGCACCAGCACCGAGTGAGAGCACCCGATTTTCCCAGTCCAAGAAGCGATTGAAATCCACCGACTCAAGACCTGCGCCGGCGGTGAGATTGAAATTCGGATAGAAGTTCGCTTCGGCAACCCCGATGCGGGCGTTGGCAGCACGGAGAGCTTCCGCAGCGGCGCGGACGTCAGGGCGGCGGTTGAGCACCTCAGCCGGAAGCCCTGGGAGGATGATGGGAATTTTTCGGCTTGATCGAAGTGGGGCGACGGAAAATTCCGATGGAGCCATGCCGCAAAGAACTGCGAGTGCGTGCTCTGCTGACCCGCGTTGGCGTTGGACGAGGCCGATGTCATTTTCTGCGAGTTGTACTTCCGTGCGGGCACGGCTGGATGCGAGGCCATCGATGAGGCCGGCAGCGAGCTTCGAATCTTGGATCGAGAGCGCGTCTTGGCGACTCTTGAGCGTGCTGATGAGGACTGCGTTTTGGGCATCGAGTCCGCGAAGAAGGAAATACTGGCGGGCAACTTCGGTGGCGACGCCGAGGCGTTGAGAATCGAGCAATTCGAGCGTGGCGAACGACTCTGCGGTCGATGCTTCGACACTGCGCTTGTTGCGCCCCCAGAGGTCGGGGTCGTAGGCGAGGTTGAACGAGCTTCGGTAGTTCTCTGAGCCGAGGCTGACAATTGCACCCGCTGGAAGATTTCCTCTAACGGCATCGGCGGAGCTCCGTGAAACGCCAGCGCTTCCCGATAGATTGAGGGTTGGAAAAAGTTTGGCACGGTCTGCCCCAACGAGGGCGCGAGAGGTCTCCACGCGTGCCTTTGCGGCGGCGATTTCGTGGTTTGCGGCCTCTGCCTTTTCGATCAAGTGTGTGAGCTCCGGATCATTGAACAGCCTCCACCAAGTGTCGGGTGTGGGCTGGGCGCCAACGGGTTTGGACTCCCGCCAGTTGGAGAGGGTTGGTAGCTCGGGTAATTTGAAATTTGGACCAAGCGTGCAAGAGGCGAGCGCCAATGCAGCGGGCAGAATGAGAAATTGAGGTTTCATGGCTTCGGATGATGGTCGGGTGCTTCAATGAAGACATCAACTTGTTGGCCGACGTAAAGCGGAGGATCGCTGGGTCGAGTGAGCGAATAGATCACCTGAAGCACTCGGGTATCCACGCGTTCGGTGCTTGATCCGGTCAGCGAAGTCTTGGGAATCACATAGGGTTCGACGCGGATAAATTCGAGAGGGAAGGTGACGGTTGGGTCACCTTTGAGGTAACCGTGAGCGGCTTGTCCCGGACGGATGCGGCTGGCGTTTTGCTCATCGATGTCGGCACGGACTTGGAGCTTATCGATATCGCCAAGAATCATCGCGGGGTTTTTGGGGGTATTGGCGGCGTATTCGCCCGATCGGACGTTCACTTGGATGATGCTGCCGTCGCGGGGTGCGCGGACCGTGAGGCGATCGATGAGCAAGTCGATCCGTTTGAGCGAACTCTCCGTCGCGGCGAGTTGGGCCTTGGCGGAAACCAGTTGGGCTTGGGAAATGGCTACGTCTTGTTTGCGGTTCTCGAGGTCGTCGAGGCTGACGGCGCGGCTGTCGGCCACTGCGGTGAGTCGTGCGAGTTGGGAAGTCAGCTTGGCAAGTTGTGCCTCGCTCACGGTGATTTGCGCCCGTGCGATTTCATGTTGTGCCCGGGTCGAGAGTTGTTCTGCGAGGAGGTCACGGTTGTCGAGAGCGAGCAGAGGTTGGTCTTTTTTGACTAGATCATTCACCTTCACCCAAACTGAGGAAACCAAGCCGGGACTGGGCATGCCAATCGCGACATTTTCGCTGAGTGCTTCAAGAATGCCCGTTGCGGCGACCGCCTCGACGTAAGGCTTTTGTGGCGGGATGATGGGTGGGTCGCTCGAGGTTGGCAATTGGCGTGCCGCTTGAGTACGCGAGATCATGAAGATGGCGTAGAAGCCGACGATGGCTGCGGCGATGGAACCGTAGCGGACCAGTTTGGTGATGAGGATCATGCAGTTAAGGGAAAACTTGGTGTGCGTTCGAATGAGCTTGAGGAGAGATGCTGGGTGGATTTTTCCTGTTCGTTTCTAATGAATTTTAGCCGTGCGCGTGTTCGTGGACGAAGTGTGGGGGGGTGGGCTGGCTTTGCTCGTGGACCTCGACAATCTCACCGTCATCCATCCGAGCGATCCGGTCGGCGTAGGAGAAAATCCGGCTGTCATGAGTGACGATGATCACGGCACGGTCGGGTGAGCGGGCGACTTGCCTGAAGAGGTCGAGGACGATTTCTCCATTCCGTGCGTCGAGGGCGGCGGTGGGTTCATCGCAAATGACCAGCGGTGGTTCATGAACGAGGGCCCGCGCGATGGCGACGCGCTGCTGTTCGCCACCGGAGAGTTTGTTAGGGCGTTCTTTCCAGCGGTTTCCGAGCCCGACACGCTCAAGCGCATCTTTCGATCTTTGAAGCGCCTTGCTGCTTGAAACTCCTTGAATCATCAACGGGATGCTGACGTTTTCAGCGATGTTGATGGTGGGAATCAAATTGAATTGTTGGAAAATGAATCCAATGCTCCTTGAGCGGAACCGAGTGAGTGCTGAGCCAGACATTTCATTCAGCTGGTTTTCTAACACATTAATTCCACCGCCATCCACGCGGAGGGTGCCGGCGATGGCGCTGAGAAGGGTGGTTTTGCCACATCCGGATGGTCCCACGAGCATCATGATTTCGCCGCTGTAGGCTTGGAGCATGATTTTTTTCAGGACGTGGATGCGGTTGTCTCCATCGCCGAAACTTTTTTCGACGTTTCGGACATCTACAATGATGCGAGAGGATGGGACGGGATCAGGCACGGAATACCATGGCGGGTTCGTAAAGGCTCAAGCGGATGATGCCGAGAAGTGCGGCAAGCATGCAAATCAGTTGGACTGCGACGAACGCGCAAACGGGAATCTGCCAAGGCATGAAGAACGGTGGCTGACCATTTTTGAGTGCGCCCATCGCGAAGCCCGAGGTTGCGAGGAGTCCGAGACCAAAGCCGATGATGCCGATCGTGAAGGCTTGGACAAGCAGCATCATGCTGAGTTTCACGTTCGACATTCCCATCGCCTTGAGTGCGCCGAGGTGTTTGAGGTTGTCTAACACAAATGCGTAGAAGGTTTGGCAGGCAATCGCCACGCCGACGATGAATCCGATGATGACCGTAGTTCCGAAGGAGATCGGGATCCCGGTGTTCCGGATGTACCACCAGACGGTTGAGGTGTTGAAATC
Organism: Akkermansiaceae bacterium; assembly: GCA_026461385.1. Classification (GTDB taxonomy): domain Bacteria; phylum Verrucomicrobiota; class Verrucomicrobiia; order Verrucomicrobiales; family Akkermansiaceae; genus Luteolibacter. The sequence goes on along the minus strand of JAPJNB010000127.1, from coordinate 22,896 downwards.
CTTGGTGTCTTTTCCAAAGGTGTGATTCACGTAAGCGCGCAGTCCGGTGGTGCGCTCGATGTCGGCAGCGGCTTCTTCGACGGACATTCCTTTGACTGGGGCGGCAATTACGGCGCTCAGCATTTTTCTTGAGGGTGGCGTGTATTGCAAGGCTCTCTCGTAGGTCGTCCAAACGTAAGGCCCGCCAGTGAAGGATCGCATCGCCTCGCAGATGCCAACCACCCGTGCTTCGACATCGTTGATCTCGAAGCGGTCGCCGATTTTAATTTTGGTGGAGGGATCTTTGGGGTTCGAGGCGAGTCGGGTGGTGGCCAGTTGATCGATGACCACCGTGTTCGGCAGTCGAAGGTCTTCGAGTCTTCCCTCGACCATGCGGCCGGGTGCACCTGCGAGCGAGGCGGCATCGATCCCGACGAGTTGGACGGTCTTGAAGCTGCCATCGCTGAGCCGCACGCGCTGGATGCCAGAGTACAATGGCATCGCCCAGCGAACGGATGAAACGGAGCGGACGCGGTCCACGTCTGTGTCTCGCATGGGGTTCGTTTCGTTGATTTGTTCGACGCGTTCTTCCACGACGAAGATCGGTGCCGCGACATTTTTCAGGGTGGCGGTGGTCCAGAGCATGAGGCCGCAAAATACCGAGGCTTGCTGAACGATCAGAAAGGTGGCGAAAAATAGCCCGGCGATGAGCATCACGTACTTGGCAGTGTCGCCAAAGAGCATTTTGAGGGCTAGTCCAGTCATGGAGGTAATTGTGATCTTTAGTAGATTCTACCTTTGAAATCTAGCAAATAGTGGGATCGATGTTGGCTTTCCTCGGACGCATCGTGAATTTTTGTTAGGCGAAAGCAAGGGCTTCATGGAATGCCGAGAGGATCGACTCCAAGGGTTCGAGGCCGCAGGAGACGCGGAGGAGATTGGAGGAAACGCCACAGGCCTCTGCCCAGTCGAGTTCGTGGTAATGAGCCAAAAGGGTGTAAGGACACACCAAGGTGAACTCGGTTCCGAAACTGGGGCCTTTCGAGAGCCGGAGCGCATCATAGACTTTCGCAGTTTTTTTCTGATTTTTCAGGACAAATGACATCAGTCCACCAAAGCCGCCGCCCTTGCGCATGATGGCTTCGTAGTTCGAGGTGAAGGTCAGTGAAGGGTGCCAAACTTCGGCCACTGCTGGGTGGTTGGCGAGCCATGATGCGACCGCGAGGCCGTTGGCATTGACGGTTTCCATTCGATGTGGATAGCCCTTGATGTTCGATAGGAGCACCTCCGCGTCGGCAATATAGAGAGGGGAGCACTCCGCTTGGTCGCTTGCGAGTGCCGCGCAAAGTGTCTTGGCGATGGGAGAATTGGCGTTCACCGTGGCCATTCCTGCCATGACGTCGCCCATTCCGGAAATCCATTTGGTGAGACTGCCAGTGACCACATCCGCGATGGGTAGGGCGTCGACGTTGAGGGGGCTCACTGCCGAGTCATCGACCACGAGCGGGGTAGCTCCATCGGCGCATGCTTGGGAAACTCGCTGCAGGTCGACTGTTCGGAGGAGCGGGTTGCTGGGGACTTCGGTCATCACTGCGGCGAATTCACCTTGGCGGATGCGCATCAGTGCTTCATCGAACGATTCACCAGTTGCGTCGTTGAGGTAAACCACCCCATGGCCGAAGAGGTCCTGCACCTTCAAGCTGTCCACGTAGGGGAATTCGAGCTGCAGGGTTTTTTTGCCAGCTTGAACGCCGGGTAGAGCCCGCAACACCGCGGTGATTGCAGCCATCCCACTGCTGAAAATGAACGTGTGATCTGGGGCGGCTCCGGTGAATTTTGCGAGTGACCGAGCCACCAAGTGCGACTTCGAGCCCTCGCGCAATTCGCCGTCGACGAAATCTTGGGCCTGTCGACTGCTGATCACTTCGCCCGAGAAGCGCCAGTATTCGTTGGCTTGTTGTTTTGCTTTCGCCGGTACCACCAGTACTTGAAGCCCGTGAAAACTTGCGATGCGCACGGCAGCCTCTGCACGGCGTTCGACCCAGCGGTGGGCGCGTTGGACGGACACCTTGGTTGGGAGGACGATGACCTCCTCGGAGTTGCTGGCGACCTCTGCCTTTGCTGCGGCGAAGAGCCGCTCGACCACTGGGTGCTTGAAGAACCTCGGGTAGCCAGTCCGCATGCGTTTGAGTACCTTTTCGCGGCCCTCTTCGTATCCCAAAATCGAATCCCAGGTCGGGAGGCAAACCGAGCAAGCATGCGCGGAATCCGGAAGCGGTAGCCCCAGATCCTCTTCCTGCCATGCCGGGTTGGCGAGTAGGTCACGCATCACGGTTCTTCAATGACTTGCTGGGATGCGAAGGGCAAGCCGGATCAGACGAGCTGGGTGACCAATTGCAGCGCTTTTCCGGAGAAAGCTGACCATTTCACCCTCAGTTTTGGGATTCTGGGATGAAAATCGGTGAGAAATCCGCCTACAGCAGGACTTCGATCATTGCCCGTTTCCGTTTCGATTCGATCCAGCGCTCGTATTGAGTTGAGGTTTTTTTCCGGCGAACCCGCTCCTCGATCATCTCGCGAACCTTGACGAGCGGGGGAGGCGGGCCGAGTTGGACCTTGGTTGCTTTGACCAAAGTGAAGCCCTGAGCGTCCATGAGTGGGCCGATGAGCTTGCCGACGGGGGCGTCAAACATGATGGCGGCAAACTCGGGTGACAAGTCGGTGCGTGGGACCCCTTCTTGCAGACCGCCTCCGTCTGCGAACGCATCTTTCGAATTTGCTTTCGCGAGGGTGGTGAAATCCGCGCCCTTGGCTAGCTGGTTGGCCAGGGATTCTGCGAGAGAGAGCTGGGTCTCTGGGGTGGCCGCTGGATTCTGTGGATCCGCTGCGGGGATGAAAATTTTCTGGAAGCTGATTACGTCCTGGGTGACATCGCGGAGGGTTCCTTTGACGTCATCGTATTCTTTCTCGATTTCGTGTGGAAGTGGAGGCGGGGCATCGGAAAACTGCTGAGCACGCATCGCTTGCACAATCATTTTTTCACGAGTCATTTCCCGGTAACCTTCCATCGTGAGCCGGCTGCGTTTGAGTTCTTCGCGGAACTTCACCTCATCGCCATTGAAGAGTTCGCGGACCTGGCGCTTGACCTCTTCGTCAATGATGTTCGGCTTGATGGATGCGCCGAGTTGTTTGAACTCGTCGAGGACGATTTGGCGGTCGATCAATTCTTGGATGATGTTCGACTTGGATTCCTTGAATTTTGCTTCGAACTGAGCCCCTCGCCGGGGGAATTGCGCGGAGAGCTGGGCGTAAACCGGCGCAAGCATGAACGAGACTTGGTTTTTGGTAACGATCCGCCCGTTGATTTTTGCGGCGATCCCGTTCACTTCCATCAGGCCAGAGGCTCGCTTCGGTGCGAGTTCCTGCGCATGAAGGACGCCGCCAGTGAGGAGGATCGCGGCGACGTGGAGAGTGAAAGCGTGATGCGACTTCATGGAAAGCGATGGAATATCAAAATTTGCGCAGTAAATCAACCGCTTCGCTCAGCTTCTTTCGTGGGCTCGCGGATTGCAAGCGAGGAAATCGGCGACCCTCCAGCAGGATGTAATCGCCATTTCGATGGAGCATGAGCCTCTGGCCTTGGATTTCCACCGAGGCGATGCCTTGGGCGGCGGCAAGCGCCTTGATTCGTGCGATTTCGATGAGCCGTGCGGCGGGTTCAGGGATTCTGCCGAAGCGGTCGCGCCAGGATTTTTCCAACGAGGTGAGGGATTTTTCGGTCACGGCTTCTGCGAGTTCCCGATAGGCAGTGATGCGGACCTTCGTTTCCTCCAGCCAAGAAGCGGGGAGAAATGCGGGCAATACCGAGTCAGGTGCCTCGCGCAGGTAAGCGGTCTCGCCGAACGCAATGAAGTCCGCCTTGAAGCCCGTTTCGCCGCGCGGGGCGTCCTTGCGGCCTTTGAGGCGGTCGACCGATTGCCTCAAGAGCTGGCAGTAAAGCTCGAAGCCGATTTGCGAAATGTGGCCGGACTGCTTGGTTCCGAGGAGATTGCCCGCGCCTCGGATCTCCAGATCCTTCATGGCGATTTTGAACCCAGAACCCAGCGCGGTGTATTCTTTGATCGCGTTGATTCTCTTGCGTGCATCACCCACGGTCATCATGTCGCGTGGCAGTAGTAAAATGGCATACGCTTTTTCGCCAGCCCGCCCGACACGGCCGCGGAGCTGATAGAGATCTGCGAGTCCGAAGCGATCGGCGCGATCGATGAGAATCGTATTTGCGTTTGGGATGTCGATTCCCGTTTCAATGATGGTGGTGGCTAACAGGACATCTGCCTCGCCCTTGACGAAGGTGTGCATGACCACCTCGAGGTCGTCCTTGTCCATTTGCCCATGGCCGATGAGTACCCGGGCATCGGGCACCAGCTCCCGGATCTTGCTGGCCATCATGTCGATCGTTTTGACGCGGTTGTGCAGAAAGAATACTTGGCCGCCGCGCTTCATTTCGCGAAGGATTGCGTCGCGAATGATGCGCTCATCATAAGCACAAACGGTGGTCGAGACGGGAATTCGGTTCGGCGGTGGCGTGTCGATCGTGGACATGTCGCGTGCGCCCATGAGTGCCATGTAGAGGGTGCGAGGAATGGGCGTTGCGGAAAGTGTTAGGACATCCACCTGCCGGAAGAGTTGTTTGAATTTTTCTTTGTGGGCGACGCCAAACCGTTGCTCCTCATCCACCACCACCAGTCCGAGGTCCTTGAACGCGACATCGCCGGAGACCAGTCGGTGCGTGCCGATCACGAGATCCACCGAGCCATCCGCGAGGCCGGTGATGGTCTCGCGCACCTCGCTGGCGCTGCGGAAGCGGTTCAGTAAATCGATGCGGATCGGGTAGTCTGAAAAGCGCTCTCGGAAGGTCCGCCAATGTTGTTCTGCGAGCACCGTGGTTGGCACGAGGATGGCGACTTGCTTGCCGCTGGTGATCGCCTTGAATGCCGCGCGGATGGCCACCTCGGTTTTTCCGAACCCGACATCGCCGCAGATCAAGCGGTCCATCGGTTTGGGGGCCTCGAGGTCAAGCTTGGTGTCTTCGATCGCCCGTCGTTGGTCGGTGGTCTCGGTGTAGTGAAATGAGCGCTCAAACTCCCACATCCAGCGTGAGTCGGGTGGGTGTGCGAATCCGGATTCCGACTGGCGCTCGGCTTGCACTCGGAGCAACTGCGCGGCGTAATCGAGAATCGATTTTTCAGCAGCCTTGCGTGCGGTTTTCCATGAGGTGCCACCGAGTTTATTGAGTTCCGGGGTTTTGCCTCCAAGGCCAACATATTTTCCGACGAGGTGCGCTTGCTCGAGCGGAACCCCTAACAGCGAACCGTTGCGGTATTCCAGAACGAGCTCGTCGCCCTCATCGCCTTGTTGGATGCCACGAAAACGGCCGATGCCATATTCGTAGTGAACTACTAGGTCGCCCTCTGCCATTTCATCGACCGTGGTGCGGGCCCGTGCGGCTCTGGCCTTTTCTAACAGCGACCGTCGCGGACCGCCCGGCATGCGGTAGCGGCCGAACAATTCAGACGAAGAGAGCACCGCGAGTTTGGAAATGGGCACCGTGAATCCCGCGAATAAATCGCCGCACACTGCGGTGATGCCGAGATCCCGTTCGAGGTCCTTGCCTGCGAGTTCGGTGAAGCGATCGATCTCGCCCTTGTTGCCGAAGACCATGGCGATGTCCCAACCGTTTCGTTGCCACTCGTTGAGCTGGCGGAAAAAATTTTCCCTTCGCGTTTCCTCAAGGATGAAGTCGCCGGCCTCGAAGGTTCCTAACGGACTGCCGAAACACGACAGGGTGAAATCTTCCTCGCTATTTAAGGTTGCGGCCCCTTCGAGAATCCGAACATCCGGTTTTTCGATCTCCGCATCGTAGGAAATGATCAGGTCGGATGGGCGACGGTAATCGGCGATGCTTGCCTCTGAGGACGGTTCTGCGAGCAGCAGGTCGGACTCGCTCAGCTTGCGGGTGGATGCCTGCGAATCCAGATCGAACTCGCGGATGGACTCGAGTTCTCGATCAAAAAACTCCAAGCGGAGTGGTTTTGCGGCCTGCCATGCGAAGAGGTCAAGGATGCCGCCGCGGACGGCGAATTGGCCACGACCCGTGACGGTGGGTGTGCGTTCGTAGCCGTGGTCGGCAAGTGATTTGGCGAGTTCGAGCGGGTCCAGTGGGGTTCCGGACTTGAGCGGCGTCCGGCTTGCGCGGAGTGCGGCGGGCGAGGGCGCCTTGCCGGAAAACGCATCGCTGCCGCAGACGACTACGCATGATTCCGAGCGCGCAAGGACTTCCAAGACTGCGAACCACTCCGCGGCGGATTCGGGATCCGCGATACTGCCTTCGCCCGTTTCCACCGGACATTCGGGGAGGGTGAGTGCCGAAACTCCCCACAGCTCGAGTTCCGCTGCGAGCCTTTCCCGATGGCGGGGAAGATCGCAAACTAGCCAGAGACGGGATTTTTGGTGATCCTTGGCCGCAAGGTGCACCACGGCGGTTAGAAATGCGTGGGATGCCTCGGCCGAGTGATCGAGCACGACCTCGCGGCCACCCATGGCGAGAGGGGCCAGGCGCGCAGCGAAATCGGGCTGGGTCACGGCCCGCCGAAGCCAGCCGTGAGTGAGATCGTCCATGTGGGACACGCCGCACCATGGGGCGGATTCCCGAGGTCCGCAAGCTAAGCTGACTCGCGAGTCGGATTTCCCTGAGAGCCGGCCCAAGTTCGGATCGCCTCAAGAAATGGCCGTGCGTAGCGTTGGACCTTCGCGACCCCGATGCCCGGGACGAGCAAGGCTTCTTCGGTGTTGGTGGGTTGGTAGCGTGCCAGCGCCTCGAGGGTTTTATTGCCGAAAATCACATAAGATGGGACATCCTCGCGGCGCGCGATTTTTTCGCGGATGTCTCTGAGCATGGAATAAAGTTGGCCGTCGAATCCGTGGTCATGGAGCGCGATTTCTTTGCGTTCGGCTTCGGGATCTGGCCAGACCAGTTGGAAACTTGTCTCGCCGTGCATCACCTTGTTTCCAAGCGGCGTGAGCGTGAGTAGTGGGAATTCGCCGGTGACCGTCACCACCAATCCGGCGTCGCCGAGTGAGCGCATCAGGCGGTTGAGGTAGCCTGTGCCCTTGTCCTTGAGAATTCCATAGGTGGTGAGCTTGTCGAGGCCGCTGGTGAGAATTTCCTGGGATCGGCTGCCAGCCAGCATTTGGACAATCCGCCCCCGGCCGAAGCGGGCTTCCCAGCCATTCGCGGTGCGTCGTGACATGCGCGCTACTCCACTCAGTGCCTTGCGGACCATCATGGTTTCTTCGACATTCGGTGGGCGGGCGTCGCCATGGCTGCCATCTCGGCAAACGTCGCAGGTGCCACATCCGCCGACTTCATCTTCGCCGAAGTAGCTGAGAATCCACTGCTGGCGGCAGCTCCGTGAGTAGCACATCTCGACCATTGCCTTGAGCTTCTCGCGGTCGCGTCGGTCTTTTTCTTCGATCGCCACCTCGTCGATTTGGAGGGTCCGCGCCATGACATCCGGCTTCAGCAAGCGTGTGCCGCGCAGGCGTTTTTTGGGAATATCAAATCGTTCGATGTATCCGCCGCGTGCAAGAATTGACATGGCGCTGCCGACCGACATCGAGTTTTTGATGTCCGCGCCATCGGCGATTTCATCCAAAGTCCGGTGCACCTCGTATTCACGATCGGCTTCGTTGAGGAGATATTGATAGATCGCGCGAACCATCGTGGCGGATGGATTCGCGCCATCGATGAAAAACTCTTGGGTCCGGGTGTCAGCGTAGTTGAAAAGGAGCTCGCAATACGCATTTTCTCCGTCGCGCCCCGCACGGCCAGCCTCTTGGTAGTAGGCCTCCACGCTGCCGGGGATTTCGTAGTGGATCACGAAGCGGACATCTGAGCGGTCGATGCCCATGCCGAAGGCGTTGGTGGCCACCGCGACATCGGCTTTGCGGTTGATGAAAATTTCCTGAGCGTTTTCGCGCTCGGGGTCGGTCATGCCGCCGTGGTAGGCGACGCATTTGATTCCCCAGCTTGCTAGCGTTTCGGAAACAGAATCGACCTTCTTACGGGTCGCGCAGTAGATGATGCCCGTCTTGTGAGCGGCGATGACCGCTTTCATGCGATCATCTTTTTGCGCGGCCTTGTCCATGGCCGAAATGTTGAGCGAAAGATTCGGACGGGAAAATCCGCTGACGAGTTCGAAAGGGGAGCGCAGTGCAAGAACTGCCGTGATGTCGTCGCGGACGATTGGGGTTGCGGTTGCTGTTAGGGCGACGCATTGCGGCTTGCCGATTTTTTCTAATGACTTCCCGAGTCGCAGGTAGTCGGGCCGGAAATCATGACCCCACTGGCTGAGGCAGTGCGCTTCATCCACCGCGAACAATGAGATTTCGATCCCGCTCAGGGCGTTGAGAAAGCTCTCCGCGCGGAAGCGTTCGGGTGCCACATAGACGAGCTTCCATTGGCCGGCGCGCATGCCGTCGAGACGTTCTTTTTGCTCGGGCCAACTGAGGGTGGAGTTGATCATCGTGGCGGAAATTCCGCGGGCGACGAGGGCGTCCACCTGATCTTTCATGAGAGCGATCAGCGGGGAGATCACCAAGGTGACGCCGCTGAAACACAGTGCCGGGATTTGAAAACACAGCGATTTTCCACCGCCGGTCGGCATGACCACGAGTCCATCGCGGCCTGAGGTGATCTCGCGGATGACATCTTCCTGGCCGTCGAGAAAACCGGAAAACCCGAAATAACGCTGGAGCGCCTCGTGCGGCGTCATGGTCAGCGGTTTCGGATCGGAGGGGCTCAGCGGCATGGCGTGTGCAAAAGAACAACATTCACCGCGCCGAGGTCAATCTCGGATCGAGGGAGTGGCAACGATTATGGCACCAGCGTGAAGTAGACGATCGCGCAAATGGCGATGCAAGCGGTGATCGCCACGAGTCCAAGCGGACGCCATTTTGGGACGGCGAGCCACAAGGTCAATCCGGTGATCCCGATGATCAGAAACAAGATCGCGGAAACGTCGATCACCCAGCGCCATGGGCGGCCGGCGTCCACGCCGCGATGGAGCTCGACGAGTCGGCCGATGAATCCGTGGCTTTCGATCGTGACTTCGGTGCTGCCATCTTCACGGTTGATGCTGGCCTGAGATTCCCGGCCCGGTGATTTGAAAACTACGTTGAGGTGATCGGTCTCGGTTTCGAACGAATCCAAGGCCCCTGTCGCGCCGAAGTCTTTTCGCAAGCGTTCGACGATCGCGAGTTTGTTAGGCTCCTTGAGCGGATCCACGGGGATCGTGCCTTGGTGTGTGGTGACCTGTGGCTCCGAGTAGCCAAACCATTCTTCGTGGTTGAGCATCAGGCCGGTACTCGCAAAAAACACGAGCATCAAGAGGCCTAACATTGAGAGATAGATGTGCAGCGTCCGCGCCCATTTGCGAACGAGGTTTTTCCGTTGTTGGGGGGTCATGGCAAGGGTGGTCCGTAGTTCAACGGGCTTTCACCAAACTCGGTGCCTGCTGGAATCGTGCCCTTTGCAGGAGATTTCCCGCATTCGATGGGACCATGGGAAATGCTGTAGGTTCCATGCTCGCGCTTGGCTTCGAGGGTGATCGTGTAAGTGCCGATGGGCAGTGCTTGGCCTTGGTCGTCCTTGCCGTCCCACTCGATTCGATATTTCCCCGCGCTGCGAGTGGCGCGGGTGACCGAGGCGATGGTGTCGGGTTGTTCCTTCACGCCGGCCCACCAACTACGCAGTTCTTTCAGGTATTTCCGCTCGTCGCCCCACACGGTGATGTTGCGGACCCGCTTTCCTGAGGTATCCTCGACCCAAACGGCGACAAAGGGCCGCTTCGGTCGCTTTTTGGTGGTTTCGGGTAGGATCAGTTCGATCGCGATCGAGACCTGAAAGCCAGCGGGCCATGATCCTGCAGAGGCCGCAATGGTGGTGATCGGCGGCGGGATGGGTCGGGGCGCAGGTGTCCCCTCGAGCGCGGCGAAACGATCGCTGCGCCATTGCTTGCCATCGGCATCCACGATCAAGCACTCGGCGCCGGGGGTGGACTTTACGAGGGCCAGACCCTCCTCGGGCTTGAGCACGCAGAGGGTCGTGGCGAGTGCATTTGCGGTGGCGTTTTCTTTGGCGACCACCGTTGCACTTGCGGCACCGTTGGCGGGGTAACCGGTTCGTGGATCGAGAATGTGAGAATAACGTTTTCCCGCCACCGTGTAGCCGCGCTCGTAGGCGGCACTGGTTGACACCGCTTGGTCGACTAACCGAACTTTGGTGAGAGGCGGAGCGTTGTCTTCGCTGTGTTTGGGATCCGCGACACGGATTTCCCAAGGTGTTTCGGCGCTTGGGTTTCCAGAGGCAAAGATGTCGCCGCCGATGTTTACTAACATGCCGGTGACGCCGGGTGCTGCCTTTCGCGCGGCGATCGAGGCCTTGGTGACGATGTAGCCTTTTCCGAGTGAATTGAGGTTGAGGCTTTGCGGTGGGGAGAGTCGGGTGACCGTGTGGTTGGTTAGATCAGGTCTCCATCCATCGGCGGCCAAGGCGGTCAGTACGGGCGCGAGTGCTGAAGTGGTTGGAATCACACCCGACTTTTCCGCCTTCGCCCAGAGTTGGGTGAGTTCGCCCACGTGGCCGCTGTAAGCACCCGACGAGCGTTTTTGCCAATTCTCGTAAGCCCCGAGGACATCGAGCAATTCCGTGGAACATGGAATCGGTGTGGTGGCGCTGTTGAGCTGACCCAGTTCGCTGGTCGCATCATACCCGCTCAGAATTTTGCGGAGTCTTTCGATTTCTGCTAGAGTGGCGGTTTCCACAGTGCTGGCTTGAGGTGAACTCTCAGCGGCGATTTCCAGATCGAGCGAAGTCCCGAGGATGTTCTCGTGGTGGAACCTGAAAAGCTCGGTCGCGGTGACGCGGGCGGCGGAGCATGCGAACAGAATGAAAGGAATCAGGCGTGCAGTGGATTTCATGCGGATTGATTGGCTGGCGGGATCGAATGAGTGCGATCGCTACGCTGTGACCGATGGGAAAACCATCCGGTGCAAGGGATTCCATCGATGACAAGCGGGGATGTCGAGCTACAATGTGGTGGTGAGTAGAAGCCTTTGGAATCCGGGGAATCGTGTGGGTTTGAAATTTAAGTTTCCGAACAAAATTTGCCGTGATAATTTGCGGACGTGGCTTCGATCCGCTGGAGAATTTTGACCGCGATTGTCGGGTTTGCGTGCGTTCAGTGTCGGCCGATCGGTCCGCCAAATGGCGGGGCGGACCCGTACAGGGCCGCTACGCCTCGAGTCTCGAACTCGGGCGGCAGCAGCAGCAGCAGCCTTTCTGTGATGTTGCGCCAAGTGAACTTGCGGGCCGACATGGTTCGGCGGGGGACGTATGGTCGCAAGGTGGTCCGGCCGATGACCCCAAGGTTCATCACGATTCACAGCACTCAGAACTACAGTGCGGGCGCGCGCCAGCATTCGTTGGCACTCAAGAACGGTGCGCTGCGCTCCGCCAAGACGCGCTTCGGCAATCGCATCGGATTTCTGATCTGGCATTTCACCGTGGATCAGGGGGTCGCAATTCAGCACATGCCGATCACGGAACAAGGTGAGCATGCAGATTTCGGCGGGCCGGGGAACCGGTTATCCATCGGCATTGAAATGTGTGAAAATCGGGGGAGTAACCTGTCCGCAACCGTCGAGCGGACCGCGAAGCTGACGGCGGTGCTGATGAAGCGGAACCAGATCCCATTGCAAAATGTCGTGCCGCATTATCACTGGCCACGGCGTGGGAAACATCCGCCCAACAAAAATTGTCCGCATTTCCTCATGGACCATGGTCGCCCGGGTGCCAAGTGGCGCGCGTTTCTTGGAAAGGTGAACTACTATTACCAACAACTGAACTGACCTTGATTCATCCAACGAAAAATCATGGCAGTCCAGGCAATCCGGATGTGGTTCTCGAACCTAACATTCATTATGTTTGTCAGCGATGCACTGCCTGCTGCAAGTGGCCGGGCGACGTCCGCCTCGAGTCTGAGGAAATTGGATCCATCGCCAGCTTTCTCGGTCTAACCGAGCAAGCTTTTCTGGATCAATACACCCGCTTGCGGACGAATCGCCAAGGGCTGTCTCTCATCGAGAAGCCGAGTCACGAGTGCATCATGCTCGACGGGAACGCGTGTCGGATCCATCCGGTGAAACCTGCCCAATGCGCGGGATTTCCGAACAAGTGGAATTTCCCCGGTTGGCGGCAAGTTTGCGAGGCGATTCCAGTTCCCGTCAAACGAGGCGAGGATGAAATTTCTAACCCCGAAGAGCAGCCATCATGAAGCAAGGCATCACCGCAGAATTTATAGTTGGTCTCACCAATCCTGGATCGGAAAAAGCGCTGAAGCTTGAGGCTGAAGCGATGGGTCTTGCCTGGCGGCCGGGTTATCAACGCAGGGGATTTGTGACCTTCAAGTCGGATGCGCCCTACACGCTGGATTCGTTAGAACAACCGCTGGCCTGCGCGCGGCGGCTTTGTCTTTCGTTAGGGAAGTCGGCGACACGCGAGGAGGCTTGCACACGAATCCATGAGGCCATGGGAGACGATGCGGCGGTCATGATTCATCATGCGCGATTTTACGACCGCAAGATGCAGGGGATTTCTAATGGTGATTCATTAGAATTACCGAACTCGGGCGAGGTGGTCGGTACGGTGGTCGAACTTGGCCCGGACGAATTCTGGGCGGGATTGCATCGTCATGGGCAGGGGCTTAGCCCGTATCCAGCGGGGGACTCGGGCATGACGATGCCAGCGGATTCGCCATCACGCGCGTGGTTGAAGCTCGAGGAAGCCACGCGGTTTTTTGGCCTGGAATTCAATCGCAGCGACATCGTGGTTGAGTTGGGGTGTGCGCCGGGCGGGGTGGTATTGGCGTTGCTGAATCGTGGGGTTTCGGTGATCGGTGTGGATCCAGCGAAGATGGCCGAAGTGGTCGTGGCTGCGGGGATTTCCGCCCGCGACGATGCTACCGCTGACCGCCCATGGTTTTATCACTGCCGCAAACCTGCCGCGCTCACGAGTAAGCGCGACCTCGGCCAAGGGGTCACTTGGTTCATGTCCGACATGAATCAGTCGCCAGAGGTTGTCCTCAAGGAATGTGCCCGGTTTTGCAAAATGGCGCCGTCGATCCGTGGAGTCTTGATCACCCTGAAACTGACGGATGTGTTGCAAATATCCGCAAAGGCCGAATGGCTCATGTCGCTCGCGGCCATGGGATTCAAAACGACGCGTCTCCAGCAATTGAGCGTGCACCATAAGGAATTCGCTCTGCTAGGCCTGAAATGAGCGACTTTTCATGGCTTGGGTGAAATTCACCTCCGACCTTGCCATTCTAAGGTTTCTGCCGTTTGATTCCGCCCCATGCCTACTGTTGCCATCGTCGGACGCCCAAATGTCGGCAAGTCCGCTCTCTTCAATCGCCTCGCCGGGAGGAAGATCGCGATTGTCCACGACCAGCCTGGCGTGACTCGGGATCGGATCTCAGCGCCCTCTCAAGCGACGCAGGTAAACTGCACGCTGATCGATACCGGCGGCATCGGCGGCAACATCGATGACGGCTTCGAGGAGCAGGTCACGATTGAGGCGGACATCGCGATGCAAACCGCGGATTTGATTCTTTTTGTGGTCGATGCCCATGATGGTCTCACCGCGATCGACCAAGCGCTCGCTCAAAAGCTTCGCAAAGCCAAGCCGCCGATCCTGCTCGTGATCAACAAGGTGGATGACGACAAGCACGAGAATTCCCACTCGGATTTCACCCGGCTCGGACTTGGCAACAGCGTGTTTGTTTCCGCAGAACACGGACGGAACTTCGGCACGCTTTGCGACGAGATCGATGCGGTGATCGCCCCACTCGTCGAAGAAACGGAGGCCGAGGCTCAAGTCGCTGAAGCGGTCGGGATCAAATTGGCGATCGTCGGTAAGCCGAATGCGGGTAAATCTTCGCTGGTCAATGCCATCCTGAAAGACGAGCGCACCATCGTGTCAGACATCGCCGGAACCACTCGGGATGCGGTGGATTTGCCTTATCAATTCGATGGCGAAAATTTCACGCTTATCGACACGGCCGGCCTCCGTCCTCGTGCGAAGCGAGACAATTCGGTTGAAGTGTTTTCTGCGATGCGCACCGAGAAAGCGGTTAGACGTGCGGATCTTTGCGTGTTGGTCATTGATCTAGCAGCAGGGATCACCTCGATGGATCGCAAGATCGCTCAATTGATCATGGAGGAGAAAAAACCCTGCCTGATCGTGTTGAATAAGTTCGATCTTTTTCACCCAGGCGCCAATCGCACTGCGCGGTTAGAAGAGGCAACGGAGCACGTTCGTAAAGAATTGTTTTTCCTCCACTATGCGCCGTTTGTGGCGTGTTCTGCGAAGACCGGCGGCTCGGTGGATCATGTGCTCAAGGAGGCCCTGAAAATCCGCAAAGGAGCGCAGAATATCCCCGGCACTGGCCAGTTGAATCGCATTCTTCAAGGGGCATTCGAGGCGACCCCGCCACCGATGGACAGCAAGCTCCGCAAGCGGCTCAAGCTATACTATGCCACTGCGGCGGTTGAGGAGAAATACAGCGTGATCCCGGTGCCAACCATCGTGTTGTTTGTGAATGACAAGCGCTTGATGGCTGCCAGTTACGAGTCGTACATCGTCAATCGATATCGCGCCGCCCACCCAGCGCCTGGGATTCCGGTGGTGCTCTCGGTGCGTTCGCGTTCGCGTCGCGAATGGGAACCGAAAAACACCAAACCGCAGGGCCATTGATCGGGGATGCTCGCAAGAGCGATCTGGCGGGTTGTCTTGTCGCAGAAAGTCCATTCACTCGATCGGAAAAAAACTTAAATCAGGAATTGACAAAGTTTGGGTGGCCTGAAAAAACCAAGCCATGTCCCCCTCATACCTTAGGATAATTGTTCGTTTCGCCCTCGTGTTCAGTTCCGTCACCTCGCTCCACGCGGAGCCGCCCCTTCAAGGTGCTACATCAGAACCGGTTCCAGGTGTGTATGACACCCTGAAGTTTGGCGATGATCGCGTGGCGGTTTTGGCCAAGCTCAAAGTCAGCAAGGTCGTGGAAATGACCACCGATGAGACCTTCATCGGACGCTCTGGGCTCAATGGGGTTTTTCGCTGCCGTCAGAAAATAGGAACGCTCAACGCTTCATTGTATTTCGATTGGACCGAGGCGGGGAAGTTGAAGGAGATCAATCTCCAGACCGACTTGGTCGGCGAGGCGGATTACCAAGTGGGGCTTGGACCAAGTTGGAAAGACATGATCGCGGTTCTCTCCGACATCAACGGGACACCGGTAGTCAAGGGTTCGATGCCTTCGAAATCAACCTTGGCCGATGGATCGTTTTCGCCATCTCACCTGTGGAAACTGGAATCCGGTGGTAGCGTTCTGTTAGGAGTTGCCCGCGATGGAGATCGATTTCAGGTGGTCGTGCGTTTCACGAAAAAGGCGGTGAAGCCTGTGGGTATTTGATCGTTCGGTCGGATTCCTCGCTTGAATTCCATGGTCGCTGGGCATGATACTCCAGCCATGGCTGATTTAGATTTTTTCTCGCAGGTTCCAAGCGCTGAGGCCCGGATTCGTGAGTTGCGCCGCTCCCTTGATTACCACAACCGGCTTTATTACAGCCAAGCAGAGCCAGAAATCTCGGATGCGGAATACGATCGGTTATTTCGCGAGCTTGAGAAGCTAGAGGCGAAACACCCCGAGTTTCATGACTCCAACTCGCCGACGCTCCGTGTGGGTGGTGCTCCGATTTCTGGGTTTCAACAAGTCCGGCACGCCGTCCCGATGCTCAGCATTGATGACGTTTTTGAACTTGGCGCTGAGGCGGTCACGAGCAGTGGAGCAAGTTGTCCAGAGCAGGAGCTGATCGATTTCTATCGCAGACTCCAAAAGAATCTCGATCGTGAGGAAGTCGCGGTGACGATCGAGCCAAAGATCGACGGTGTGGCAGTCACGCTGGTTTATCGCGATGGAACGCTCGCTTACGCAGCGACCCGTGGCGATGGTCAGACGGGCGATGATGTCACCCATAACGTAAGGACCATCCGCAGCATCCCGCTCGAATTGGTGATGCAAAACGACCATGCGACTCGGGGCGCAAGCCATGCGGCAGTGACTGGTGCATCGATCCCGAAACTGCTTGAAGTCCGCGGCGAAATTTTCATGCCGAACAAGGCCTTTGCGGAATTGAACAACGAACGCGATGAGGCAGGGCTTGCAACCTTTGCAAACCCTCGCAACGCAGCAGCGGGCACGCTCAAACAACTCGACCCCAAGGTGGTTGCTACGCGGCCACTGGCATTTCTCGCTCACGGCTTGGGCGCTTACGAAGGCCCCGTGCTGGAGACGGAACACGCATTTCATGATTTGCTTAGCAGCCTTGGCATTCCCCAAAATCAACCGATCCTCAATGCGAGCAATCTAACGGAAGTTTTGTCAGGCGTGGCGCAGATCAATCATGATCGGCACGAACTGGATTACGGCACGGATGGTGCGGTGGTGAAGTTGCTGAATCGCGCCGAGCGTGAGCGGCTTGGTTTCACATCGCGCGCGCCGCGTTGGGCCGCTGCCTACAAGTTTCTCCCCGAACAAAAGGAAACCACGCTCAATCGCATCATCATCCAAGTCGGCCGCACCGGGGTGCTGACTCCGGTGGCGGAACTCACCCCTGTTTTGATTTCTGGGTCCACGGTCGCTCGAGCGACACTGCACAATCAGGATGAAATTTCGAAAAAGGACATTCGGTTAGGTGCTACTGTTTTGGTGGAGAAGGCAGGGGAAATCATCCCTGCGATCGTGAAGGTGATCCGCTATCCAGAGGGTGCGAAGCAGTTTTCGTTGTTTGATAGCGTCGGTGGCAAATGTCCTTCTTGCGGTGGCTCGATTTCACAAGAGGAAGGCTTTGTTGCGTGGCGCTGCACCAACTTCCAATGCCCGGCGCAGGCGGTCACGCACATCAAGCATTTCGCGGGACGGAAGGCTCTGGATCTTGAGGGACTTGGTGAAATCGTCGCCGAGGCTCTCGTGCGCAATGGCCAATGCCAGTCACCACTGGATCTCTTTTCCTTGAGTGAGGATTCTCTCGCGAATCTAAACCTTGGCACCGATGATGCGCCTCGCCGGTTTGGTGAAAAGAATGCAGCCAAGGTGATCGCCGCACTTGAGGCTTCGAAGAGAAAACCTTTGCACCGCTGGTTGTTCGCCATGGGGATTCGTCAACTCGGTGAGTCTGCAGCAAGGGAGCTCGCTCGACTGCATCGGACGCTTTCGGAAATTCCCAATTCTGATATTCTAGCAGAACTTCTGCGAGATATACGGACTGATGCAAAAAAGAAAAACGAATTTCTCGCGAAATACTCGATTACCGGAGATGTCGGCCGAGCAGTGGCGGATGCGGTGGTCAGCTTTTTCCAGTCGACTGCGGGTCAGCATGCCATTGCGCGATTTGCGGAGTTGGGGATCGATCCGGTCTCGGAGAATTACCTTCCGATCGCCGCCGAGGCGGATCTTTCCGCGCTGCCATTGGCTGGAATGACCTTCGTGATCACGGGAACGCTCAGCATGGATCGGGATGAAATGAAGGAACGGATCGAAGCCAAAGGCGGTAAGGTCAGCGGATCGGTTTCGGCAAAAACCAGCTATGTTTTGGCCGGTGAGGGTGGGGGATCCAAGCGCGAGAAGGCTGAGAAACTCGGCGTGGCGATCCTTGGTGAGGATGAGGTTCTGAAATTATTGCAAGGATGATGCGCTGTCCCGCGTTTCTGAGGCGACCACATTCTAATTCCGAGTTGAGTTTGACCTAGTACCATTTTGATGAATTCCACACTTGCCGCATCGTTGTTGTTTTTTGGTTTCTCGCTGGGGTCAGCATTTTCAATCGATGTGCGAGCAGAGATGCGGCGTGCCGCTGATTTCGGCAAGGTCGCACCATCGCTCGTGGTGGGAAATATTCTGCGCGGATACAGGTCGTCGAATGATTGTTATTTCCTCTATCGACTTAACACCGGTAAGGACGAGGAACGGTATTTTAAAGTGGATACGCGCACCGGCGAAAAGTCCTCGGCATTCGATCACGGCACGTTGGCGAAGCTGTTGAGTAAATCCACCGGTAAAGCCGTGGACGGAAAAGATCTGCCGATTGAGCAGCTAGCCCTCAGCGCGGATGGGCAATCCTTGAGCTTTGATGCTTTTCAGAAATCATGGGTTTTCACCACTGCGAGCCAGGAACTAAGCTCGGTTGAAAAGCAACCGCAGGATCTCAAGTTGGTGGATCCAGAATCGGTCTCACGCGGTACGATACGGAATGGCCCAGCGACTTCTCTAACAATCCAGAATGGCACGCCAAGTCCGATTCAGTTGTTTTGGATCGATGGGGAAGGTGACCGCAAGCCCTATGGAATGGTGCCGGCCGGCGAATCCGCCACCCAAGCCACATACTCGGGGCATGTCTGGATGGTGGCCGATGAAAAAGGCACGCCCTTGGCGGGGATGGAGGCGGTCGATGCAGCGGCAGTCGCAAAGGTACATGGCCCAGTGAACGCACCATTAGATTCTGCTAGAAATATTTCGCCTGATGGAAAATGGCGGGCTCTGATTGTAAACCATAACCTCGTGCTTGAGCCGACGGCCAGCGGGATCTCTGTCACCTTGTCGAGTGATGGCAACGAGGCTGACGCATTTACCCAACCGATTTTTTGGGCACCAGATTCGCAAAAGGTCGTGGCATTTCGAGTGAAGAAGGTGGTGACGCGCCAAATTCATATCGTGGAGTCTTCGCCGCCCGATCAAGTTCAGCCGCGTTTGAAGAACATCGACTATGCCAAGGCAGGTGATCCCATTGCACAGCCGATGCCGCATCTTTTTGATCTACCGCATGGCAGAGAGATTCCACTCGATCACAACTTGTTCGACAATCCTTGGGAAATCTCAGAGCCAGCGTGGACCCAGGATTCTTCGGAGTTTTCATTCGTCTACAACCAGCGGGGGCATCAAGTGATGCGCATCGTCGGGGTTCGTGCGGATTCGGGATCGGTTCGATCAATTTTCGAAGATCGTACGAACACCTTCATCGATTACTCGCAAAAGTTTTTCATTCACCGTTTGCCTGATACTCGAGAGATTTTATGGGCATCGGAGCGATCGGGATACAATCATCTCTATTTGATCGATGAGGTTTCGGGCAAGATCAAGAATGCTGTGACTCAAGGGAGTTGGAACGTGCGCAAGGTGGTAAGTGTTGATGATCTGAATCGGACGTTGTTGATCAAGATGGTGGGGGTTGCAGGGCAAGATCCATATCACACGCATGTTGCGAGGGTCAATTTTGATGGCAGTGGGTTCACTCGGTTGACGGTTGGCGACGGGGATCATCAAGTGGATTTCTCCACTAACGAGAAGTTCATCATTGATACATGGTCACGTGTCGATCAGCCACCCGTCACCGAACTGCGACGGGCGGTGGATGGAAAATTGATCTGTGAGTTGTCGCGTGCCGATGATTCTGCCCTTCGCCAGACAGGTTGGAGTCGGCCTGAGCGGTTTGTTTCGATGGGGCGTGATGGTAAGACCGAGATTCATGGAATCATCATGCGGCCGACCACGTTCAACCCACAGAAAAAGTATCCTGTGCTCGAATACATCTACGCGGGTCCGCATGATTTCTTTGTACCAAAGTCCTACTTTGCGTGGTCGCGCCGCAATCCGATGGCTGAGCTGGGATTTGTGATAGTCTGCATCGATGGCATGGGCACGAATTGGAGGAGCAAGGCGTTCCATGATGTGTGTTGGAAGAATCTATCAGATTCTGGTTTCCCAGATCGCATTCCATGGATTCAAGCTGCGGCAGCGACTCGACCCTGGATGGATCTAACCCGTGTTGGGATTTACGGTGGCAGTGCGGGCGGTCAGAGCACGTTGGCGGGGCTTCTCCATCATGGAGATTTCTATCAGGTTGGCGTGTCCGATTGTGGCTGTCACGACAACCGGATGGATAAGATTTGGTGGAACGAAGCGTGGATGGGATGGCCGGTTGACGAAAGTTACGAGCGGAATTCCAACGTCACCCACGTGGCGAAGTTGACGGGCAAGTTGATGTTATTTGTGGGTGAGGTGGACACCAACGTGGATCCCGCATCGACGGCTCAAGTGGTGAATGCATTGCAAAAGGCCGACAAGGATTTCGAGTTTGTACCCGTGATGAATGCGAATCACGGTGCTGCGGAAACGCCCTACGGTCAGCGCAGGCGAGCGGAGTTTCTCGTCCGTGAGTTGCTCCGGTAGCATGGATTGCTGGGCTTCGCTGCGCACCGCTGCTTTTATTTAGCTACCTTAGGGCTTTGGTTCGTATCCATCCACGAGGTTTTCTAGCAGCTCTTTGAGGCGCTGCGCCACCGTACGTCCAATAATCAGTGGAGTTTCCGTGCCGGTAAAAAATAGAAGTTTGCGGTCGCGCGACTGCCACTCCGTGGCACGGATTTTATCAGTTTGGATGATTAACGAGCGTCCGAGGCGATGGAAATGTTGGACGGGTAAGTCATTCTCCCAATCGATGAGCAAACGCTTAATCATGATTTGCTGGTGGTTGAGCGTCTGGATTCGAGTGTAATTTTGTTCCGCTTCAATCCAAAAGATATCTGTGACTGGGATCCACTCTTCTCGTCCATGAAATGGGATTGATATTTTACCATTGAGACTATGGTCACTGGTGGGTAATCTACTAGAATCAGCTCCAGTGACTTTATGAGCTGGTAGAAAGCGCTCGATGGTGAGTTGGAGGCGCTCCTCACTCACGGGCTTTAGTAAATAATCAGTTGCACCCACCTCGAAGGCTTCGAGTGCATATTTTTGATGACCCGTCACAAAAACCACGCGCGTGGTTGGACCTAGATGAGGCACGATGGTCAGTCCGAGCCCCTCCGGCATCTCCATATCAAGGAAAACCACGTCAGGCATTTTCTTTTGAATGATCCTTAAGGCTTCGGCCACACTGGTCGCGGCACCCATCACTTGGATGTTGGGAAATGCGGTAAGCATTTCTGCCAGCCGATGGTTGGCGGCGACCTCGTCATCCACTAATAGAACTGTCATCATGCGGTTCATGGGTAGATTGGGTTCACGGGTGGGTTGATGGGAAGTTCGATGGTGACGTGAACCCAGCCAAATTGTTCGGTAATGTCCACGCTAGCGAGGTCGTCATAGAGCAGTCTGATGCGTTCGCGCAGCGTATTTAGGCCGGTTCCAAGGGACTGATTTTTCTCGCTATCGATCCAGCGGCCACTGTTGGAGGTCGTGAGGTGAAGGAGGTCGCCTGCCACTTTTGCTTGCACGCGCACTTGAAGAGGGCCACCGGGAGTGCGCATGCCATAATTGAATGCATTCTCCAGCACGGGCTGGATGATCATCGGAGGCACGCGTACTTTACTGGCCTCGCGGTCGCACTCGATGGTACAGGTCAGCTTGTTTCCAAAGCGAGTTTGTTGCACGGTCAAATATTTCTCTAGGGAATCCAATTCTCGGGAAAGGGGTTCGAACGTGCGGGTTGGTTCAAGTGAAAATCGCAGATAATCAGATAGTGCCTCGACCACATCCTTGACTGCCTCGGGTTCATGACGAATCGACATGACTGCGTTGAGTGCATTGAAGAGAAAGTGAGGGTTCATCTGTGTCTGTAACTGACTCATTTCGCTCTTTAACTTGGATTTCTCCAATTCGACTGCCGTGAACGTTAGACGGTAGTGGTCTTCTAACAAATGAAATCCAAAGTAAAAAGCTGTCCAGATCGAGATTAAGAGTGCTCGGACGAATTGCAGTCGAGCGATGTTCGATCCTTGGAGATTGAAAAAAGGCAAATGATCGATTTTGCACAGCATGGCTTCGAACGCAGCGATGCCGATACAGATGCTAATGCAGGTCAGCCACAAGGTGGGTCCTTGAAG
Organism: Akkermansiaceae bacterium; assembly: GCA_026461385.1. Taxonomy (GTDB): domain Bacteria; phylum Verrucomicrobiota; class Verrucomicrobiia; order Verrucomicrobiales; family Akkermansiaceae; genus Luteolibacter. The sequence goes on along the minus strand of JAPJNB010000127.1, from coordinate 857 downwards.
CCGAGCGATGAATGGCTGACGGTAGATGTAGCGCATGCCGGACGTAATGATAAAACCGACGAAGAGCCGCTTCGCAATGAGGTCAAGCGTGATTGGAATGGTGGGTTTAAAAATCACGACCATGGATGTCGTGATGACCATGAACGAGAGCCAGAAAAGTAGGTTGAGGAAAAAAAACAGCACTTCACGCTGGGTGCTGCCGTTGCGGAAGCGTTGAAGGAAATCAAGAGATTGATTGGAGTCTCCCAACGGGTTGCTCTTGGGTGAATTGACGGTGCCGTGAGCCATTCCGTCTGACCTCAACACGTCAGTGGGCGGCGGTCAAGGGATGTGTTTTTTGGGGGTGCTGCAGAGTTTTTCGTAAGAGGCTGGGGGGGGGCGATAGTCGGCTGCGAGCTCGTTTGGTGCCAGGCTCCCCGCAACTGCCTCGATGCCAACGGAGTCTCGGATGTGGCCAGATTGTTGAGGTGGCTCGTTGGTTTGGAATTCGGTTGCATCACAGAACTGGGTCGAATTGCTGGGGCGCAGGTGGTCCAATACCTGTTTCGTCCCCCGATTTTCCAGTTTCGTCAATTAGTGGAGGAGATTTCTGCGATTTCGTTGACGGCGTGAGGCGGATTTGTAGGTTCGCCGCGGTTTTTCAACTTTTCAGAATGCCTAATTTTATCTCAAACATCCGACTTCAAGTGGTCGTGGCTTGGCTTTTTTGTCTTGTCACGACCTCGGTGCACGCCTTTCCGCCGGCTCCGTATTACACACTTTTCGGGATCGTGCGGGACCAAGTCGGCCAGACGATCACCGCCGAGGGCGCCGAAGTGGTCTTGCTGAAGGGCACCAAGGAAATGGCCCGCACGCCG
>JAPJNB010000126.1 GCA_026461385.1 Akkermansiaceae bacterium | reverse complement strand
TGGCAGCGGTATCTCGGGTATCACCAGCTTTATCTCCCGATCAGAGGAGAAATCCCAAAAGATGAAATGCGATTATGCCATGGAGCCGCCATCCAGTCCCGTATCCAGCAACGTGAGAATTGCATGGCTTGAGGTATCAGCGCCAAATCCATACCGTGGTGACATTGCAATCGATGATGACCCTAGGCCACCGGTGGTGAAACTCTATCAAGAATTTTTCACGGCCGCGCGCCTCGTTCAATTCAATCGGCCAATTGATTCATCGCAACCTGCGTCTCCAAAGACGGCAGTCCACACATTGTCGCCAGATCAAAACCAAGAAATGAAGGTGATCCCACTCGCATGTGAACTAAAGCTCTACCACCGCCTTGGGACGCTTGTTGCGAATCAACAGACGGGTGGTACCATTGCGCCTACTCCTGACTGGTCGGCCCCCACAAATGGCAGTCTCGGATGGAGTATCAGTGGAACCCTTGGAAGCCGACCACAGGCGAATGACTCACCTCAAAACACCGACGTTCTTTGGGATGAATTCAATGTGCCCATTCGTCTGGAGGTGATTGAAGGTGCTGAAAATATCCGTCTCGCGACTCGAAGTGATGCCGGCAATGGCATTGAGAGCTTCACGCCGGTTACCCTACCGATCGCCGATCTCAGGGAGTATCCCAGCGGATTTGTGCTGCAATCGACAGGCCCCGGGCGGGTGGTCATCCGTGCGAGTCTGGTGACCAAACATGGCCTTCGAATCGTATCCACCACGGAGGGTCTCATGGGGCTTCTTGATTTGGATGTCGATTCGGACAACTCCGGTGAGATCGATGGCAGCCTCGCCGAAGACGAGATGGAGGCTGATCCTGCCCAACCAGGTAAGTTGTTTGTCTATACCCCTTCGTCAGGCGATGCACCAGGGTCGCCAGAGAGTTGGGTTGAAGTGAGCTTAAAGACGAGTAGTCTGAGAGCTCGTGATAAGGTCCAATTCAACTATGACGACGATCAAATGACGATCTGGAATTCAAGGCCCGACCAGAATCCAGCACCCGACAAGCGGGTAGTTGCCGGGCAGGCGTACATGCTCACGGAGTTAGGCATTGTACCAGGCACGCCGAAGTCGTTTTACGTCAGACCCGGCCAAGAGTGTAGCGGTCGTCAGCTCATTAGCGTCCACATCATCGCTACGAATCAAAGCAATGGCACTTCGAGTGATCAGGTGGCAGTGAACCTCCTCCCGGTGGACTTAATCTCGGATTTGAACAACGACGGCCAAATCACTACCGCCGATAACTCACTCCGAGACGCCGCGATGGCGAGCGGAGCGACTGATGAAATCAAAGACAAAGGCACTGAATTCATATTCCACAACGACACGCTTTCCAACGGAATTTGGGACAAAGAAGACACCGACCCTGCTAGACCCGCCACCGAAAAAGACGATGATGATGCCGAGGAAATTACCATCAAACCTGGCATCACCGAGGGCGAGGTTTGGCTCGATCATCCCGCCATCGCCGGACTCTCGTTCTACAAAACCCGCGAGTGCATCGACAAAGTGAACCTCTCGCCCACCAGCAAGTTCACCGTCTCCGCTTCCAATCCGTTCCCGGACAAGCTCTTCATGCGAGCCGATGGAACTCTCACCTACCCGGATGCGAATCCTCAGTTTGAGGGCGACCTCGTTCTCAAAATCAAGGTCGGCACCAACGGACAGGAAATCGAGGCTGTGAAAATGAAGCTCACCGTCGTAAAGGGATTCGGAGCAGACAAATACTTTAATGCATCTCGTGATTACACTTTTGAATCCAACACAAAATTAATAGTTCGAGATATCAAATACGCATCTTCAACATTTAGAATATGCACGATTTGCGAGGAGTTGTCGACGCTGCGACCGATTGAAACTTATCATGATGACCCGACACCCGATCCAGAACACAAAAGTCCGCGAGGAATCAGGCAGGTCATGGATGTTAATCCTGACATGACGATCATCACTAATGGGAACATGGTTTATTTCTCATCAGGCATGAGTAAATGGGAGTCGGCAATTGTGCTAGCGCTTGGAAGCACTTCCATGACTGACAAGTGTCAAGGAGGAATAATCTCTGATGGTTCTGGCTACCTAAATCCATCATCCACCGAGGCTGGGGCAGTTCTAAAGCCTGGAGAAGGGCTCTTAGCTCAAAATACCGCGAAATTTGTGGCTCAAGGAATAGATGGGAAATGGATTTTTGATAAAGGCCATCTTCCCAAATCTCCGCCACCACGGGCAGGTCTTGGAGGATTATCGACGAACTACGAAAGCTATGCAAGGGCTGGTGCCGACCGACAGTTTGTGGGATATTGGCCACATCAGGTAGGCGGAGAGGATAGAGGTTGTGTCTTTACCGCTACGCACATAGCCGGAAATCAAGACGTTGATAAGTTTGTGGCCGCTGCAAAAACCTCGAAGGTGCCTCCATTTGAGACAACTCGGTTGAAACTTTTTATGCTCGACTCGGGTGATGCAGCAGTGGCTCTCGCTCACCTTAGTCCGAATGGGAGTTTGAAGCTGGCGGACTTTCAACAGGCTAACATCCTTAGACTGCAAGCAAGTTATCAAGCTGGCGTGCCTTATTTTCCAAATACCTACATGGCCTTCAAAACGATCAAACCGAGAAACTAATGAAAAAATTTACGAATTATTGCGCCAGCGCAGTGTTAACTCTTCTTGCTGCAACAGGAAACATTGTCGCGGCAGAACTGAAAGGGCTACCTGAATACAATCTCTCAGATGCGGATCGGAACAGCCTTTCTTTGGTTTTGAATGAGTTTCGCGTTGCTTACAAAGCAGTCGGAAACGACGTCGATAAGCTTGTTGTTCTGAAGCGATGGTGGGAAGAGCGAAAAATTCTAGCACCGAATCAAGCCAATACACCCCAGCAAAATACAGAAAAACTTACCGAGATTACTAGTGCGCTCATTGCGGACAGACGTATGATTTTTGGTGCCACTCGCGATAAAGATGCAACGGAATTCAATGATTTTGAAGAACGAAAGGCAGTAGTGTTGAAATCTGTAATTTTTACGGCACTGGTTGCCGAGTCTAAAGATCTTTGCAAGAAAATCCCTATTCTTTTTGAACAGAATAGAGACAGCGAGAATATCTCAAGAGACGACTATTTTTCATGTCTTGTGGTAAATGACCTTGCGGCTCAGTGCCAAGGTTCGGATCTACTAAGTCCTGAAGATCTTGTTCAGTGGATACGCTTTTCAAAGTCGATTAGTTCGATTAACCGCGTGATTTGCCTTTTGACACTCCAAAACGTCACACAATCAAATGATGATCGGAGAGCTGTTTTGAACGAATACATCCAAGAACAAAATCCGCTTGTGATGAATGTATTTATTCGGGCTTCAGAAGCGTTGCTCATGACAAGCAGGAAAGAATTGCTGGGAATTGTAAAATCACAAAATCTGAGCCTTACTAACGATCAGAAGGCGAGTATTGATCAAATCCTTGCTTTGCCAGAAAATCCTTGAATCGGGTGAGTTCACGCATACCAACAAAATCACCAGCTGGCCCGCTCTAGCAACACACCCGAAGATCGTCGCTCCGCACCACCAAGCATCCCACTGGCGGCTGATCACGTGAGCTGCTAAGTCCTGCGGGAACATGTGACGTGCGCGGGGTAATGCTGCATCTCGGTAAGCGGGGTCTATAGCACCTCGATCACTGCCCACTCTCTACGCAGTCGGCTACGATCACCACCGCCAATATCGCCATTTCTCAAGGAGAAACCTAACTTTCAGCCAGCTGCTGGAGGACTTGGTCGGGGTGGCGTTTCCATCCCCTTGCCATTCTCAAGAGCTCCTGGGGAATCAGCCCCTCCACCTCCTGCTCGTTGGGATTGCAGTCACCTGCGATCGCTTGGGCGATCAATCGCGACAAAAAC
>JAPJNB010000125.1 GCA_026461385.1 Akkermansiaceae bacterium | reverse complement strand
TGGCAGCGGTATCTCGGGTATCACCAGCTTTATCTCCCGATCAGAGGAGAAATCCCAAAAGATGAAATGCGATTATGCCATGGAGCCGCCATCCAGTCCGGTATCCAGCAACGTGAGAATTGCATGGCTTGAGGTATCAGCGCCAAATCCATACCGTGGTGACATTGCAAGCGATGATGACCCTAGGCCACCCGTGGTGAAACTCTATCAAGAATTTTTCACGGCCGCGCGCCTCGCTCATTTCAATCGTCCATTTGATTCATCGCAACCTGCGTCTCCAAAGACGGCGGTTCATACATTGTCGCCAGATCAAAACCAAGAAATGAAGGTGATGCCACTCGCATGTGAACTAAAGCTCTACAACCGCCTTGGGACGCTTGTTGCGAATCAACAGACGGGTGGTACAATGGCGCCTACTCCTGACTGGACGGCCCATACAAATGGCAGTCTCGGATGGAGTATCAGTGGAACCCTTGGAAACCGACCACAGGCGAATGACTCACCTCAAAACACCGACGTTCTTTGGGATGAATTCAATGTGCCCATTCGTTTAGACGTGGTGGAGGGTGCCGAAAATATCATTCTCGCGGCTCGGAGTGATTCTGGAAGGGGCCTTGATACCTTCAGTCCGGTCACCCTCCCAATCGCCGATCTCAGGGAGTATCCCAATGGATTTGTGCTCCAATCGACTGGTCCCGGGCGGGTAGTCATTCGTGCAAGTCTGGTGACCAAACATGGCCTTCGGATCGTATCCACCACGGAGAGTCTCATGGGGCTGCTTGATTTGGATGTCGATTCGGACAACTCCGGTGAGATCGATGGCAGCCTCGCCGAAGACGAAATGGAGGCTGATCCTGCTCAGACAGGTAAGTTGTTCGTTTATACTCCTTCGTCAGGAGATGCACCAGGGTCGCCAGAGAGTTGGTTTGAAATGAGCTTGAAGACGAGTAGTCTGAGAGCCAGTGATAAGGTCCAATTCAACTATGACGACGATCAAATGACGATCTGGAATTCAAGGCCCGACCAGAATCCACCGGCCGACCAACGGGTGGTTGGTAGGGGTGTGTACACGCTCGCGGAGTTAGGCATTGTACCAGGCACGCCGAAGTCGTTTTACGTCAGACCAGGCCAAGAGTGTGGCGGTCGTCAGCTCATTAGCGTCCACATCATCGCGGCGAATGCGAACAATGGCACTTCAAGCGATGAGGTGGCAGTGAACCTCCTGCCGGTGGAGGAAGCGCCAGAAGTGTTGGAGGTGAACTCGGATTTCGACGAAGGACGCATCGATCAGGCGACGGGGTACGCGATTCCAGATTGCGATGACCTGCCCGGTGTGGACCTCAAAACCGGAGCTGGAAACACCAAACTTGAGCTCGGTGCCGAGCGCAACCATCTCGATGGAAAATTCACCCAAGGTCAGCAAATAGTAGACGATCTCCACAAAGGTTGGTTCGGGGTGAATCCAAATCAGCTTGCCGATGACTTCTGGGTTGGAGCAAATGTCACCATCCGCAAGATCGACAAAATCGATGACGACACGGGCTATAAAGAAAGTGGGCAAGTCCGCTTCTATGCCAAGTGGGATGGCGGTCACTACGGCATCGCACCGTATGACTTCCAAACCTTGCAACCCGTGAACCTCGTTGCGGGAGGCGTAAATCTCCGGACGAACGAAGGCGTTTACGGCGCGAGTTCAACCATCCCCGACGGCGCAGAGTTCTACATGGAAGGCGTCCGCCCCGGAAAGATCACCCTCGAATGGCGTCTGCAAAAAGGCACCATCGACGTGAAGCATGAGCAAAGCTTCAAAGTCGTCACGCAAAAAGCTCTTGATGCGTGGCGCGATGAGCTGCGCTATCAGATCCGGCTTCAGAGTTCAGTGGCAGGAGAAGAAGTCGATCTCAATAACTTCGATCCGATGGACGAATTCACCAGCAATACTAAATTTCTCAAGGCAACTTACGGATGGTATCAACAAAACTTTGTTCAATCTGAAGACAAGTTGATCTGGGCTGGCATGGCGAAAATGGCAGGTGCGCCCGTTTACGCCGCTCTTAGTGATGCACAGGTTGCCAGAGCCGTAGGGCCCGGAATTGGAGTGGAACTCATTGCCCGCCAATTGCAGCGCGCGTTGATGAAGGGCAACAAAGATATTTTTCTGGATCTCGCCTGGCAACATCGTGCTTACGCCGCTAGCGGGATTTCAGCCCTTAAATTCGTAGATGATAACGATGCGTCGCTAGGTTTGAGATCCGTTCAAATGACGGATTGGGTTACAATTGATAAGGGGGTTTGGTTAGACAGCCTCTTCAAATCTTCATTTGGTGCCAGAGAACTGCTAAGAAGAGAGCAAAGATTCATAATCGAAGCCGTATATTTAGAAATCACATCGCTCGGGTTAGATGACATCATTTCGAACTTAGCAAAGAATCCTATTCCAAATCTTCCACCCTTGGGTAAATCCTTTGCTGAAGTTGTTCAGGGTGGAAATCTGGCATTTTTTGATGATCGCTGGCAGTGGATTAAATCTGACATGTATCCTGGATGGACAGGAATTACTGAATTTTCTTTAGATCTCGGCGTTGAACTCGGCAGTGGCTCGGGTGGGTATAGTAAGGCTAATCGACTGACTTATTCAAAGATCGATTTATCTACTCGCGCTAGAAATTACGCAACATTCCCAAGTTCAGTTCCGTGAGTGGCATATTAAAGATACTTATAATTTATTTGGTCCTGGTTCCCCTTGCGGTGGCAGTAGAACTACGACTCACTGAGAAGGGAAATTTTCGTGAAATCTTTGATTCAGGGTTGCGACCAAAAATGCTGAGTGGCAGATCAAATAAGTCTTGCTCCGTTAAAAATGTATCAATTTCTCTAAAAATCGGAGGTCGCGTATTTCCAGAATTTGTTGCTAGCAGATTAGATATTGATGTTCTTAATAATCACCTGATGGATGAGGTGATTATTTTCGTAGATCAAAAAATGTCATCTAAGGAAGCTCGTGAGTTAGCGATTAGATGGGGAGTGCATGAAGATACTTTAGATAATATGAATTTTGAGAATTTTGGATGGGAGCTTGTTCCAAAGAATAATAATTGGCGTGCAAATGCAGGATTCGTAAGTAGCTATAACGAAGAAAAGCCACTTCTGTTCAGGCTGTTTATTAGTTGGAAGCGGCCTTTCAAAGAGATGGAAATGCACCAAGGTCTACTCCCGCCGCCGCCGGGGTATGAGCATGTTTCTATGGAAGAAGAAACTGGCAATCCACAAGAAGCGTCAAATCCAAATGCCCTGCCAAAAAACTCCATCGTTCCCAATCGCCCCGAGAAAATCCGTCCCAAGACTTCCGACAATTTGATTAATGCCAGGCTCAAAAAATTAGATCATTTCCCGTGGTGGCTTATACCAAGTTCAATAGTCTTGTTGGTAATGGCACTCGTCGCATGGCTGAAAGTGCGAAAGTCAAAATCCACTCCCTGAATACGTCTCCTCATCCCACTATAGCAACTCCCCAAAAGCTCGTCGCTCCGCTCCACCAGTCATGCCACTGGCGTCTGTCACGTGAGCTGCTGGTCCTGCGGGACCATGTGACTTGCGCGTGGTAATGCAGCATCTCGGTAGGCGGGGCCTGCATCACTTCGCTCACTGCCCACTCTCTACGCAATCGGCTACGATCACCACCGCCAATATCGCCATTTCTTATGGAGAAACCTAACTTTCGGTTAGTTGCTGGAGGACTTGGTCGGGGTGGCGTTTCCATTCCCTCGCCATTCTCAAGAGCTCCTGGGGAATCAGCCCCTCCACCTCCTGCTCGTTGGGATTGCAGTCACCTGCGATCGCTTGGGCGATCAATCGCGACAAAAAC
>JAPJNB010000124.1 GCA_026461385.1 Akkermansiaceae bacterium | reverse complement strand
TGAGGCCAAACTGGCAAAGATCCGCGCCTTGGCTGGACTGGCTGCCGAGCGCGGGCAGCCGCTCGCCTCGATGGCCATCGCATGGGTGCTACGCGACCCGAGAGTCACGAGCGCCATCATCGGTGCAAGCAAGACCCATCAGCTCGACCAGTGCGTGGACGCCGCAAGTTCGGCACCATTCACGACCGAGGAACTTGAGCGGATCAATGTGATTTTGGAGGCTTAATAGGGTTTAAGCTGGGGGTGGGTGATGGTGAAGTGGCCCCGGGAAACGGAGTGGTAGTTTGTTGGAACTTTCGCCGGTCTGATAGGGGCAAATTCCCCCGAAATCCGACCGACGAAACAAAAAGCAGCTAGGTTCATTGAAATTTCCAGAAAACTTGAATGAAATCAATCGCGTAACCCGTTTATCTGGCTGCTGTCCCCAAATCGGACGACGTTACGAACCAAGTCATTTATCATGAAACCTCCCCTCGCTCAAATCCTCTGCCTGTTCCTTGCCGCCGCCCTGAAAGCTTCTGCCGATCCCTACGTCAAGGAAGGGAACCTTCCGCCCCAGTCGGAAAAACCAACCGCAGCGCAGGAAGCTGCGATCCTCGCCGATGTCAAAGTGGCCGACGGCTTCGATGTTACCCTCTTCGCCGCGCCGCCGATGGTGAACTATCCTGTGTTTGTCGCCGCCGCACCGGATGGAACCCTCTACGTGAGTAGCGACGGAAATAGTTCGCTCGGCCGCGACCCGAAACGGGGGCGGATCATCCGCTTGCGCGATACGGATGGTGATGGCCGGGCTGACGAATCCAAGGTGTTCTGTGAAGTCGATGCTCCGCGGGGCCTCGTTTGGGATCGCGACCGGCTCTATGTGATGCACCCGCCACATCTCAGCGCTTTCATTGACAAAGATGGCGATGGCGTTTCCGAGGAAACGAAGGTGCTCGTGAAGAACCTAGCGTTTGGCTATGACAAGCGTGCCGCCGATCATACTACCAATGGTGTTAGTTTAGGAATGGACGGCTGGCTTTATATTGCCGGAGGCGACTTTGGATTCATGAAAGCCGAAGGAACCGATGGCCGGCAGCTGACGCATCGCGGAGGGGGCGTCATCCGAGTTCGTCCGGACGGGACTGGATTGGAAACCTACTCGACGGGCACCCGCAATATTCTTGAGGTGGCGATCAGTCCGCACATGGAAATCTTCGCCCGGGATAACACCAACGATGGGGGAGGTTGGAACGTCCGCTTTCATCACTTTACGGGGCTCGACGACCACGGGTATCCGCGTCTCTTCAAGAATTTCGCTGACGAGGCGATCACCCCGCTGGCGGATTATGGGGGTGGCTCGGGTTGTGGTGCGGTCTATATCGATGAACCAGGATTCGGCACATGGAACAATGCACCGTTCACTTGTGATTGGGGGACGGGCGCCTTGTACCGTCACTCTGTGCAGCCGAAAGGGGCGACCTTCGTCGAAACCGCTGCGCCAAATCCCTTCATCAAAATGACGCGCCCGACCGATGCGGATGTCGATGCCATGAGCCGTGTTTATTGTGCGAGCTGGAAGGGTGCAACCTTCAGTTGGGTGGGGGCGAATATTGGGTATATCGTTTGCGTCAAGCCGAAGGGCTTTGTCGCAGAGGCGCTTCCGGATTTCGCCAAGGCGGCCAATGCGGAGCTGGTGAAACTGTTAGACTCCCCGAGCTACCGCCGGCGCATCGAGGCGCAACGCGAACTTGCACGTCGCGGCAACAAGGAAGCAGGACAGGCTCAGATCGTTCAGGGCCGGACTCCGGAGCGAGCTTTGGTGGCACGGTTCAAGGAAATCGCGGATGCGGGAAACCAAGCAGCAGTTGGCGAAATTCTCGCTCAGGTGGGTTCCGCAGATCCCGTGGTTTCCCACACGGCGATCCGGGCCTTAGCCGTACTCAAGGCTTCCGGCGCGGTGTTTAGAGAACTCGACAAGTCGAGCGCAAATGCCCGTCCGCTCCTGCGCGCGGTGGCGATGATGCACGAACCGGAGGTGGTGGCAGGGCTGGTGGAACACCTCGGCAAAGCCACTGAACCGGCATTGCGTAAAGAACTCCTTACCGCCCTCTGCCGCCTCCATTCCCGTGAGGGCGAATGGAAAGGGGATTCCTGGGGCACACGCCCAGACACGCGTGGGCCTTATTACCAGCCTGAGGCATGGAGCGAGACCCCAAAAATCGCCGCGATTCTCAGCAAGACGCTCGCCAAAACCGGGCCAGAAGAAACCGCTTTCTTGGTGCAGAAGATGAACCTCAACCGGATTCAATCCAACGAGGCTCTCGACCGGATTCTTGCGCTCGCTAAAGAAAATCCTGCCGTGATTCCCGATGCGGTGACCCAGCTTGCGATCACGGAGGAGCCTCCGGCGGAGGGTGTGCCGCTCTTACTGCGTGCGATCGCGATGCCAGCGGTTTCCTGCCAAACGATCGGGCAAAGTATCATTGCATTGGCAAAGACCGATAGCGCCGACGGCGTCACCGCCAGTTTAGCCGCGCTGGGTCCATTGCGGAAGATGCCGGAATCACAAAAGGCTTTCGAAGCGGCCATGGAGGCTTTTTTCAATGCTCCCAAGCTGGAGAATCATCACCAGCTCATTGAGCAAATTGCAGAGAAACTCGATGGGGAAGCCTCACGCTATGCGGATGCGGCGCTTTTGTTCTTATCCGTGCGCAAGACCGGTAGCCCGGAATCCGCAGAACTCTCCCGCAAGGCGCTCGATGCAGGCTGGGCCAACGTGAAGCGCCGCCAGCAGATCATTGACGCCATTTTAGCGGTGAAGCATCAGGCGAGCGCGTCGCGCGTTTTGGTCGCTCTGGACGATCCCGATCCGAAAGTCAAAGGGGCTGCGGAAAGAGCGGCAAAAGACCTTCGCTTATCCAAGGTTGAGGACAAGACGCCGAAGATTGGGAGTCTCAAGCCTGAAGAGGCTCTCACTACGGTGGTCAGCACGAGGGGGGATGTAGCACTGGGTGAGCAAATCTTTACGCGGGCGAGCTGCGTGGCCTGCCATACCATCAAAGAATCCGAGGCGCAAAAGGGTCCCTATCTTGGGAACATCGCGCGGACCTACAAACGCCTTGATTTGGCACAAAACATTCTCGATCCCAACAAAACGATCGCTCAAGGTTTCACCAGCGAAATGATCACCCTCAAGGATGGGACCAAGCAGGTCGGCTTCATCACCTTGGAGGGAGCGACCGAGGTGAAGCTACGCAATGTGGCGGCTCAGCAGTTCACCTTCAAGACCAGCGACATCAAGGAACGCCAAAAACTCCCGATGTCGATGATGCCAACGGGATTGCTCTCAAGCTTTTCCGTGCGGGAATTTGCTTCGCTGCTCGACTACCTAGAATCCTTATCCAAGGGAAGCTAAGATGAGAGCGTTTTAGTCGGCGCGCTCCAGACTGGGCTTGAGTGAGGTGAGCTAGATTTTTGGACCACCACCTCCATCATCAGCCCAGATGAAGATTAAGCCCGAAATCCGAAGTTAATTAGAGCATTGTTTGGCTACAGATCATGCGGTGGAAAGGTTGTATCGAATAACCACGACTTACGCCCTTTCACCAAACGATGCAAAATTTCGGTAACACCGTCTTCCCCGGTCGGCAAGTCCGGCGCACCTCCGCCGCCAAGCCCGACACAAGAAGTCATACAAAATCCCAGACAAAAAGTAAGGTTTCCGCTTGTATTGGGGGTTTGGAGGGATAGGATAGGGGCATGAGTAGTAAGCGGTGGTTGTCGCCTTGGAAGGATTCGCGGGAAAAGCCGGTGATGTACCATTGCATCAGTCGGGTGGTGGATC
>JAPJNB010000012.1 GCA_026461385.1 Akkermansiaceae bacterium | reverse complement strand
CATGGAACGTGCGGATGAGCCGGTTGTCTTTTTCGGCTTGGGCCTGGAGCCTCTGCTCGGGCAAGATATCCCCCCAAGTCCAATACATGTTCGATTGGCCCGAGGCGAGCCAGACCTCGCCGACGAGGACATCGTCAAAACGGACCTCGTTATTGCCCTTCACCACCATCGTGCGCGATTCCGCCGAGGCCGGCATGGGGGCGAGTTTTACGATCCATTTGCCGTGTGCATCGGCTTTGGTTTTCTTCACTTGGCCCGCGAATGACACCGCCACTTCCTCGCCCGGTTCGGCCCAACCCCAAACCGGAACCTCCCTATCACGCTGCAGAATCATTTTGCTCCCGAAGACCCGGGGCAGGCTGAGCTTGAGGCGGACCTCGGGGCCGAAGGACGGCTTGGCTCCCTCCGGCGGATTTTGGAATTGCTGCTCGAGCGATTCTGCGGCGTGGATCGCAGTGAGCGGCATGAGCAACGAAGCGGTAAGAGTGAGGAGGAGTGTTTTTTCCATGGGTTATTTCGTGGTGGAAATCGTCACCGGACCGAGCAGGCCGGATGGCAGCAGCTGCATCTTGGCATTGTAGGGGTTGTCGGTGCTGTAGGTGTAGCGGCCGGTTTTGATTTTTTTCCCACCGAGGAAACCCGGGGGCGCCTGCACTTCGCGCGCATTGGCGTCGGCAGGTTGTTTGTCGCCAATCATCCGGTTTGGCCAGCGGTTGGCCACTTCGATTTCGAGTTGGTTTTCGCCGGCCTTGAGAGCGTCGGTGATTTCCACCTGCCACGGCGCGCACCAGACGACGCCGAGGTCCTTGCCGTTGAGCTTCACTCGCGCCATGTCGCACACAGTGCCGAGATTCAAGAGGATTTTGGAAACCGGAGACGGGAGACCTGAAACCTGAAAAGTTTTTCGGTAGGTGGCGATGCCGGAGTAATACTTGATGCCGCTCTCCGGGCGCTTCGACCAATCTTGTAGGGCGTCGAAGGTGATCTTCTCGGGTCCGCCCCATTTCGGATCGAAGGCGACATCCCACGCTCCCGAGATTTCCTGCATGGGCTTCAGCTCGCGGAAGTTCTTCGCGTCCGTGGAGGCGGGCGCTGGGTCCTTACCGCCGAAGACGACGAAGAAACTCTGGAACGCATCGAACTCCATCGGGATGATGGTCGTGCCGTCCTTACGCTCAAATTGCGGCAGGGCGCGGCGTTCGCTGGTGACGGGATTCCAAAGCTCGGGATTACCTGCGGCCACGCGGAAGCGGCAGTCGGCCTTGATCGGATTCCCGGCCTTGTTCGAGACGAAATAGATGTCGCGGTCGGCCGTGCGGCGGTGACCGTAGCGCACGGGGCCGGTGGCGGTGAAATCCTCGACGACACCCATCGATTTCAAGATTCCCGCCGTCTGGTCGTAGTCGGGGTAAAGAGGTGATATTTTTTCCTGCGGTCCAACGAGACTCCATGGCCCCATGCCATAAGCGCCGAGGACTTGGGCGGGTTTGCCATCAGTGAGGTTGGTGGCGGATTGCTCCCAACCCTCGGGAGCGGCCATGCCAGCCAACCAGTTGGCGTCTGTTTTCACCACACTTCCGGATCCGTCCTTGTAGGCGATGTCGAACGCACCAATCCATCCAGCGGGCGATGCGTTGGGGCCGACATTGTTGACCGCCACGGAAATGACATTCGGGCCCGGGCGCAGGAACGACGCGATCGGCGACTTGACTGGGGTATTGAAATTGGTGCCCTCGCTGACTTTTTTGCCATTGATCCAAAGCGTGAATTCATTGTCCGCGCTCACGGAAGCGGTGGCGGATTCCAGCGCCTTCGCGCCATCCACCTCGATCGTGCGTTGGAAATACCGCATTCCTGCTGGGGCGCCCGCAACGGGATTGCCCTCGGGATACCAGATCCACTGGCTTGTCGTGAGGGCGTCCATCGACTTCAGCGGGTTGGCAGGTGAGAGAGGTCCACCCCAGTGGATCGTGCCTTTGCCGTAGCTGCGTTTGGTCGGCTCGGCGGGCGTTTCGAGGCTTCCCCAGAGGTCCTTGGCGAGGGTTTGGACTTCCGTGTCGCAGGCGGGATAACCCGAGAGACTCGGTGATTTG
>JAPJNB010000123.1 GCA_026461385.1 Akkermansiaceae bacterium | reverse complement strand
GTATTAGAAAATAGGCTTCTTTCTCGCAAGATACCGCCAAAAAATTGTTGGCATCGCTCCCAATATTCTTAAAAATTACATGGCAAGTCAATTTAAACCGATCAATAGAGGTGGCTCACGCACGTTTGAATAAGGATTACTATACCTCTTTCCACAAAAATGAAACTTTTCATCCTAGGAATACTCCGTAAAATTTGTGTATTAGTGGTAGCAATGAAGGGCTGCCAACTGGGTAGCGGAGTCATCCTCAATGGTCTACCCTACATTCGCCGCAAGGGCACTGGCTGCATCATTCTGGGTAAGGGAAGTACCATCAATGCCGCGCGTTGGGCCAACTGGCTCGGTACGCCCGGTGCGATGATCCTGAGCGTAGAGAGCGGTGCCATTCTCGAACTTAAAAGTGGAGCTGGAGTCTCCTCATCACAGATTATTGCCAATATCGGCATTGAAATCGGGGAAAACTCGATGGTCGGGGCCGGTTGTCTAATCTGCGATTCCGACATGCACGAGGTGCCGCTCGGCTCAGGCAAGAAAGTAGCGATGGCCCGCATCAAAATCGGCAAAGAAGTTTTTATTGGTGCACGCTGTATCATTCTGAAAGGCGTAACTATCGGAGATGGTGCTGTCGTTGGCGCGGGCTCAGTCGTAAGCAAAAGCATTCCTGCTAGATCTCTTGCAGCCGGGAATCCTGCCCAAGTCATAAGAATGTTTTGACTATATATGGTTTACACTTTGATTCATTAGAGCTAAATGTATAAAGCCATGCCAAAGCTTAAAATCGCCATTCTCGCAGATTTTCCCCTCTCAGCCCTATCCGAAGGTGCTCTGGGTCGTGGCGGAGGCCAAGGCTGCACTTGGCTACCGCAGCTCGCGCTTGCATTTCAGGAATACCCCGAATTCGAGATCCACTGGGTCTTGCTGGATCGAAGCATTCGCAAGAGCCAAGTGTTCCAAGCCCAAGGGCAGTGGTTTCACCGGGTACCTGCGGTTAAGTTCAGCCTCGATCTCGCTCTCAACTATCTGCCAGCTCGCTTCGCCCTGCGCCGAGAAATCAGCAAAATCGAACCGGACATCATTCACGCTTGGGGCACTGAATTGATCTACCCCGTCGCAATCCTCGACTTCAAAGGGCCTAGTATCCTTTCGATGCAGGGCATCCTAACGGAATACCACCGCATCGGGGGGCTCCCGTCTGACTGGCGCTGGCGAAAAATGATTGCCTCTGAGGCGGGATTTATCCGCAGCGCCACGGTCGTGACATCCGAAAGCCAGTGGGGCATCGAAAAGGTCAAGGCCATCCACCCAAGCGCCGATTGCAGAATGGTTGAATACGGGGTCCACCCGAGTTTTTACGATCTTCCATGGCAGCCCGACTCCAAGATTCCCTATGCTCTCTATGTCGGAGGGGGCGGTTCTCGTAAAGGGCTGGATATCCTAATTCAGGCGGTGAAGTTGCTACCTGACCGCGAGTGGGAGCTCAGGCTGGCCGGAGACTCCTCACTCCAAGCAGCCTGCGACGCGGCAGGGCTGCAAAATACCCGTTGTCTCGGCATGCTATCTTGGGCCGAAATGAAACTGCAACTGCAGGGAGCTTGGTGCTCGGTCCTGCCGACGCGCGGTGACACCAGCCCCAACTCAGTGAAAGAAGCCCGCGTGATTGGTGTTCCCGTGGTCACCACACTCCACGGTGGCCAAGCGGGCTACATCAGGGATGGCGAAAATGGTAGAATCGTAGATCCTCTCAATCCTGAAAACCTTGCTACCACACTTAGCGAGGTCATGAAATCTTATGAGTCAGTCTTAAACATGGGGCGAACCCGCCATCAAGAGGACAGGGATTACCTTCATTCGCGTCGTACAGCGGAGAGTTTTGTTTCCATCTATAATGATTTAAAATGATGGCAGACTTTTATCTGTTTCACATTTAGTAATTGATTACCTAATGAAAATTCTAGTTTCTGCCTATGCTTGTGATCCGTATCGAGGTTCAGAATCCGGGGTTGGCTGGGCTGCGGTGTGCCGGATTGCACGCGACCATGAGGTCTGGGTTTTGACCGATGATCAGAACCGGGCAGGTTGGGAGCAAGGAGCGCGAGAGGGAATTATCCCTGAAAAGGTCAGGGTCCAATTCTTACGGAAGTCGCGGGATCACTGCAAAAATAGATTTATTGCGCGCTTGCAAGACTGGCTGCGGTACGCGGACTTCAACCGCAAAGTCTTGGCCGCCGCACATGCTTGGCATGCGCAAGTGGGATTTGAGATGTGCCATCAAGTGACCATCGCCGCATGGCGCATGCCATCGCCCCTGTGGCGGTTGCCAATCCCCTTTGTCTGGGGACCGATTGGTGGTGCTGGGTGGATGCCTCCGGCGTTTCGTTCAATGCTGAGTCCAAAGTCGCGGTTCTTCGAGACCTTGCGAGATTGGAACACGGGGACTGTCCAAAGATCAAAAACGTTCCATGATTGCATCCAAAACACGGCGGTAGTCATTGCAGCAAATGAAGAGACGGAACAATTTTTAAAGCCCTTCCGAGGGAGTCTGCCGTTAATACGCCTACCCATCGTTTCGCTTTCAGCAGAAAAGATCGAAAAATTCCGAAAAAAAGAAATGACCCTAGGGATTGGTAAACTGCGTTTGTTTGCTGGAGGCAATATAGAGGGACGCAAGGGAGTAAGCCTTGCGCTGCGTGCGCTCGCCGATGTCAAGGCGCGCGGTATTGATTTTCATTATACCATTGCGGGAGGCGGTCCCGAAATTGGGCCGCTGCAAGTCCTCTGCTCTAGCCTCGGTTTGAATGATAGAGTTGAGTTCCATGCCGGCTACTCGGGCGATGATTACATCCGTGCCCTGCAGGAGTCCGACATTTATTTCCTCCCAAGTTTTCGCGAGAGCACACCGGTGACCTTGATGGAAGCTTACCTTGCCGGATGTTATCCCGTGGTCGCGGATGCCAGCGCACAGGGCGAAATTGTGCGACTCATGGGAGGAATCGCCGTGAAAGCAGAGTGTCAGGAGACCATGGCTAAAGGCTTGGCAGATGCACTGGTTTGGTGTCATGAAAATCGAGAACTCCTTGCAGATGAAAATGCAGTGGCCAGAGAAAAGGTATGTTCCTACTTCTCCGCCGAGCGATATGATTCGATTCTTACTAAAGCGTATTCGAGCGCTATGGGCTAAACATCCTAAGTGCACGAGTCATAGGGTTCGGTCGTAAATCCTATCACAACCACCGCTTCCAGTGCTCTTATGACTCAATACTCTTCCGTATTCAAAATCCATCATTGACCATTAAAATTTGCGGTATCTGCCCATGTCCCAATCAACCAACATCACATGGTCTCGGCTTGGCCTAGGCACAGGCACCTTAGCCTCACTTGGTCGGGCCTCCAGCGCCAAGGATCTGGAAAGAATGCTCGTCTCAATGCTCGAAAACGGGGTGTCGGTGATCGATACCGCCAATACTTACGGTTCCACTGCCTGCGAGCGTTTGATCGGACGCGTGATGAAAAATGTCCAGGCCCCCTTCACCCTAGTGACCAAGGCCGGCTATTGCCATGGGGATCTCCCCCTGCCCTTGCGCCCACTCAATCCTTTTCTGAAAAAAGCATTACAACGAATGGGTAGGCAGCAATGCTTTGAACCGACCTATATCGCCAAATGCTTGGAAAGAAGCCTCTATCGGCTGGGTATCGAGCGTGTCAGCGCATTCATGCTGCACGATGCCACAATGGAGGCCATCACGGATGACCGCCTCCTGCGCGTGTTGGAAAATCTAAAAACATCCGGCAAAACGGTATTAGTTGGTGTTTCAACTGGAGAACCTGAGATCCTGCAACACGCACTATCAACCGGTGTCTTTGGGGTGATCCAGACCCCGGCGAGCCTGCGCCACGCACAGGCATTGCAATCAGTTTGGCGTCAATGTGAAGCAGCGGGAATCCACATCATCGCCAATCACATTTATGATCCACATTGCTTCCGGCATCTTGGCGTGAATCACGAATTGCTGATGCGTGCCAGTGCTTCTTTATTACCCGAAGGAGCTACCATCTTGTGTGGCACGCGCAATCCTTCACACCTTCGACAGTCAAATGAATGGGCTTCCAACCCCATCCCCAGGCAACATGCAGAGAGTCTCGCAGAAGAAATCTCCGCTATGGGAATAGGATTACAAAATCAGTAGCTCACTGATTTAGCCAATTTTTTAATTTACCCACCTAACAGAAATGATCGAAGATGCAACAACGATTGCTGCTGGCACTTGTCTGGAGGCTGACCTCTGTATCATTGGGGGTGGGGCGGCGGCAATTACCCTAGCCCTAGGATATTTGGATTCTGGGCGCAGTGTCATCGTCATCCCCGGAGGTGGCCCCAACCAGAGTGCCTTCGGGATCGATTTGTACCGAGGCGCAGTCTCGCCCCAAGGTAGCCACGAACCGCTCGAGGAGAACCGACTTCGGATGTGGGGCGGGACCACAACCGTATGGGGCGGACGCTGCATTCCTTTCGATCCGATTGATTTCGAAAAACGCGATTGGATGCCAAATAGCGGATGGCCTGTCGGGCTCGAGGAGCTCGACCCGTATATCTCACGGGCCACTGAGATGTCGGAGGCGGGCGAGGCAAACTACGATGCACGATCGGTATTCCCCAGAACCGAACCAGAAATCTTAACAGGTTTCGACGATGAAGATTTTGTCTCTTGGCCTCTCGAACGATGGAGCGTGCCGACTGACTTCAGCAAGCGCTACAAAGCTGAGTTGGAATCTGCCCCCAACGTCCGAGTGCTACTCCATGCCCATGCCATCCACCTCCAGCTCGAAGACTCCGGTGATTCTCTGGAATCCGTGAAGGTAGCCTGTACGCCAGGACAGGATTTCTGGGTGAAGTCGCGTGACACCGTTCTCGCCTGCGGGGCGCTTGAAAACGCAAGGCTACTCCTCGCTGCAAGAGATGTTTTACCCGAAGGCATCGGCAACAAAAATGACCTAGTAGGTAGGTACTATCAATCTCACCGTTTTGGCGTCTGCGGACATGTGGAACTGAAAAATCCCGATAGAAATTTCATCTATGACTTCGAGAAAGACGCTGAGGGAGTCTATTGCAGAAGGCGGTTCTGGCTGACTCCAGAAGCGCAGGAGAAGCACCAGGTTTGCAACGTCGTGGGATTCTTTTTCAGAACGGTGTCGGGTTCGTCGGAGCACCGGAATGCAATGGTCTCCACCGTATTACTCGCAAAAATGGTTCTGGGAGGTGCCCGTAAAGGTCCTAGGAGATTGTTTGAAATCCTCAAAGATCAGCGGATGGAGTTTCTCACCCACCTAAAAATCGTCATCATGGACGGGCCAAGTATCTTCGGCCAACTCGCGGCAGTCGCCTACACGCGCTTCTTCCAAAAACGACGTTTGCCTATGGTCCTACCGCCCAAGAAGGTGAACCGCTTTCCCCTGTTTTTCCAGACCGAGCATGCGCCGCTGCATGACAGTCGTGTCTTGCTTGACGAATCGAGCGTCGACGAATTCGGCATGCCAAGACTTGAGGCGCGGATAAAGTTCGGCGAAATCGACTATCGCACGATTACCACTTACATTTCACTTTTCAAAAAGCGGATCGAGAACACTGGGCTGGGGACTTTTCACCTATCCACAACGGATCAGCAGTTCCTAGAAAATCCTGAAAAACAAAGATTCAACAGCAACTCACACAACATAGGAACCACCCGCATGTCGAATGGCCCCGAAAGTGGGGTTGTGGACAAAGACTGCAAAGTTTACTCCGTCGCCAATCTCTATGTCGCAGGCTCGTCGGTATTTCCGACCAGTGGCCATGCCAATCCCACGCTGATGATCATTGCATTTTCACTTCGCTTGGCAGATCACTTAGCTGCCAAACATACGAGGTAGATTAGATCCTATTAGGTAAGTGGCCATAGGAACTCATTTAGTCCAAGTGAAGGATATCAGCAGATTGTTTGTGTTTTAGCGGGTGTGAAGGATGGGTCGCCACGGCTGCCATCAAACAGAAAAGCAACCCTGCAGATCGCTGAGACATCAGAATAGCCCAGACATCGTTAAATTATTGGGAAAAAGACGCGATTTCTTTAAAACATTCACTGCACATGAAAAAATCACCTTATTTAATATTTATTTTCACCCTTATTTTCGGGTTCGTTTCCCTATCGTTCGATAACCTCGTGAATAACCTTTCTGTGACCCCTCTCTTTTCGTTGAGCTGGTTAATGATTCATGCGTTTTACCAACCCAAGCGAATTATTTTTGTGCTACACATGATCCTCCTCGTTTGTGTCGTTGTAAGCTTGCAAGATCAGTCAACTAGCATGTTCTATCTTCGCACGATGTCATTTATTCTCGGTGGAGCATTGGCGGCACTTTTCGCTGGATCGAGAGAAAAATCACGGGAATTGTTGGATACGACCGTTCGGATTATTGAACGACTTCCTGCACTGGTGGTTGCCACTGACGCAAATGGCACCATCATGGCCGCGAGTGAGGAGCTTTTAAACTTAGTTAAAGATAGCTACGAACCTCTGATTGGCCATCATTTTTCTGACGTCTTCATGGGGCAGTATTCTCCCGGCAATGCGATCCGTATCTGTCACGATTGGATGCAACAATCAGTCGCCTCTGATGACGAGTTTATCTTAAGACACGAAAAGGAGATCCACTTGTACGGAAAACCTGTCATTTCTGGGGTGGGAAATAATAAATTGCTGACGGCGGTTTTCACCCTGGAGCCACCGACATCTTTTTAAGCCGCTTTAAACCGCTGACACGTCTCGCTCGGCAGTTAAACCGCAAGTTCTACTCTTTCGATATTTTCAGGGGCTCCGGTGACCTTGTTAAATTAAAAAAGAGGATCTTGAGGCGTAAGTCTAAATAATTTAGAAAAACCAAATCCCCCCCCCTCTGCTAATGAATGTTCTTCAAGTATTTAACCGTTACCAAGAAAAAGGTGGCGAGGAACTTTCGGTAGAGAGGGTTTCAAACGTGATTAGCACTCGGCACCGAGTTTTTCATTGCTATTTTGACAGCATCTCATGGATGAACGAACGCGATATCATCGATCGCCTCACCCAAGCACTGCGGATTTTCTACAATCCGCCGGCGGTTAGACGATTCAAATTGCAACTGAAAGCCTGTAACCCGGATGTAATTCTAATGCACAACATCTTTCCTGTGGGATCGATTGGGGTTTATTGGGCGGCGATCCGCAGTGGCATTCCCGTTTTGCATTACATCCACAATTTCCGACCCTTTTCGGTGAATGGCTATTTGTGGGCAAATGAACGCCTCGAAACGGCAGGCCTCAGGAAAAACTTTTTGCCTGAGATCTTGGCAGGATCCTGGCAAAATTCGCGACTCAAAACGGCGCTATATGCTCTTGTGATATGGACCATGCACGCTGCTGGGATTTATCGGAAGTTTGATGGTTGGCTGGCGATCTCGGGATTCATGCGCGACGTGTTCGTGAAAGCGGGCGTGCCTGCCGAGAAAGTCTTTTTGCTTCGGCATTCGTGGGAGATGCCAAGTGCACCAAGTGCACCAAGTGCACCAAGTGAAACGCCGATTCCCTATTTTCTTTTTCTAGGTAGAATCACAGAAGCCAAGGGCATCCGAGTACTGGTTGAAGCTTGGCGGTGGGTCGCAGCGGAACACTCGGAGGCGCGGCTCGTCATTGGTGGCGATGGTCCAGCGGCTGAGTGGCTACGCGCTGAAATTCGGGAATCCGACCGGATCGAATTTAAAGGCTTTGTATCAGGAGAGGAGAAAAAGTGTTTGCTTCAAGGCTGTGCGGCGATGCTGGTGACCTCTGAATGGTGGGAACCTTTAGGACTGGTGGTTTATGAAGCTTATCAATACCAGCGTCCCGTCATTGCAGCTCGATCGGGTGGACTAATGGAGACCGTGGTCGATGGACAGACCGGCTGGCTCTATCCGCCTAGCAACAGCCGGGCTCTAGCAGACTGTGTCTTGGACGTTTTGCAGGCTCCTGCTGAGGCCAGTCGTCGTGGCATCGAGGGCTTCGCATGGATGGGCAAACATTCGCGCAACTCAGACTGGTTAGAAGATTTTGATGAAATTGCTGGCATGGTGATGTCGCGGCGCGGGATAGGTCGCCCGATGAAGCCCAATGATGCACCCGACCAGCAAGTGGACTTTTCGATTGTCACCGCCAGCTTTCGGCAAATTCCTTATCTAACAAGGTGCGCAGCTAGCGTCGCCGACCAAGGTGGTGGATTCGTGGTGGAACACTTGGTTCACGACGGTGGTTCCGGCCATGAATTTGACCAGTGGGCTACGAATCAACACTTTGCCTCATGCGTTAGCGAAAAGGATGAAGGCATGTATGACGCCATCAATCGCGGTTTCCGAAGAGCGCAAGGGGCATTCCTCGCGTGGCTGAACTGTGACGAGCAGTATTTACCGGGGGCCTTAGCTCAGGTGAAAGCGTGGTTCGAGAAAAATCCTGAAATCGATATCCTTTTTGGCGACGTGGTACTCATCACCCCTGAAGGCATCCCCCTCGCCTATCGGAAGGCCGTCAAACCGCTGCAGGGGCACATCCGCAGTTGCTTCCTGCCGACTTATTCGGCGGCAACCTTTGTCCGTAAAAAGGTGATTGATCAGGGATTTTTAGTCGACACCCAGTACCGCGCCATCGCGGATGGGGTGTGGATCGATGCACTTTTAAGCTCCGGATTCAAGGCGGGAGTCTTGAACCAACCTCTGGCGGTCTTCACTCAAACCGGGGAAAATTTAGGACAGAGCCCCTTAGCGCGTGATGAGAACCTTGCGTGGCGCAGTCGGATGGGAAGATCGAAGGCGGCACAACGCTTGATCTGGAGTGGCGCACACCGATTGCGCAAGTTTTTTGCGGGTGCCTACTGGAACCGAACTGTTAGAATTCAAATTTTTGACTTGCTAGCCAAATCACGCGTTGCGCGAGAAGCGAAAGTTGGTGAGCGTTGGGTCACCCATGTGAAAGACGACGGCAAGAGTGATCGCAATCGGGCGATCTCAGGTCCGGCCCTGTCTAAATCCAGAGTCACCATCTCAGTCTACCTTGCAGATCAGAATCCAAAACTGGGGCGCAGTTTGGGGATCTCTCGCATGACCGAAGTGATGCTGCAAGCACTGGATCGCTCAAAAGACATCCACCTCACTGGGATTTCTTCGGAGTCATCCATTCAGCTGCTTGGCTCCACCAAGGCGTCGGTATTGCCATGGAATACTCGTGGAGCACTGCGACGCATTCTAACCGATAACTTACACCCACTTTTTCGTATCGGTAAAGCTCCGGATGCTTATTATTTCCCGAAGGGTTTTTTACCGCGGTTGCATTGGCTATGTTCTCCATCGGTTGTAACAATCCACGATACCATCATCCAATATTACAGTGATGTTTATCCGAAATGGCGGACCAAGATGGAATACCGTTATTGGGCTTCCATGCTCAAATACACCCTGCGACATGCAACCTGCGTTCTCACCGTTTCAGAATCCGCGAAGACTCAAATTCGAACATTCATGGAACGCCATGAAATCCCCGAAAAAGAGATAATCGTGACCTATGAGCCGTGCCTCTATGAGTCCCTGCCGCAACCCGAGGAGGTGGCCAAAGAAGATTACGTGATCCACTTGGCATCGCGCGAGCCCCACAAACGAACGGCATATTTGATCCAATGGTGGCATGAGGCCGAGGTGCGGGGTGATGCATTGCCGATCTTACATTTGATTGGCACGGTTCCATCTGAGGTGGCACATTTGCTCACCAGCGCGCAACGAATCGTCAGGCAACCGTTTTTAAAAGAGTCGTCGCTGCAAGATGCCTATCGCCAAGCACGGGTGCTGATCCTGCCCTCCGAGATCGAGGGCTTCGGTCTACCGGCATTAGAGGCCTACTACCTTGGAACGCCAGTGTGCTATGTGAAGGGCACCTCGGTAGAGGAAGTGCTAAAACCTGCGACCGCCAAAGGTGGCTTTAACTTGGACGATGCCGCATCGCTTTTCTCCGCGCTCGACGAAGTCATGGCCATGAGCCCCGAAGAGGTTAAACAATGCGGACTGAAGCTGAGAGAAACCTATGCCGCCGATGAGGTAGTGGAGAGAATAATCGAAGCATTCCGCCGTGTAGCGGTG
>JAPJNB010000122.1 GCA_026461385.1 Akkermansiaceae bacterium | reverse complement strand
TTTGTCGCCTGTTCAAAACCGGACAGTCCGTTAGAGGCCGTAAGTCCCTAGAATTGGGGGCCAGAGGTCCTTTGGAGTGTGGTCCACGACCCAGAATTTCAGGTCTGGATGATGTACGATGGTGACCGACTTCCGGGATGTCGCGGCGATCTCGTAATTTCGGCCCTCAAAATCGATGGTTTGATCGTTGTTCACACGCCGGGTACCACGCATTGAGAAGTGCAAATCGAGCAGGCTTGAAACAGGCGTGGGACGAAGTCGCCCGTTTCTCTCCAGAATGGCCTGCTCCCATGTTTCGAGGGGGATCTTCCCGGTATTGCGTTGTTTGGTGCGGTTCTGACGGATGATTTCCATCTGGAGTATCTCATTGGCTTGTTCGTAGGTCTCGACTTTGGCGTGAGCCAGGAGGGTGACCATGCGCTTTTGAAAGGTGCCGAACCGACGCTCGATTTTGCCTTTGGCCTGCGGTGTGGGTGCGACGAGATGCGCGACTCCAAGCCCGCGTAAGGCTCGCTGGAATTGGCTCTTTGGATCCCCGTTGTCGGTGCTTGAGCTTGAGCCGAAAAGGCTCAGGGCATCGGTGTAGATGGCTTCCGGCAGTCCGTAGACTTCAAAGGCGCGGCGAAAATGCTGGAAGTGGTTCCAAGTGGTCTCGGCGGATACGAAGCTCCCCGCGACGTTGCGCCCGGAGTGATCATCGATGGTGAGCAGGAGGTATTGTTTTTCAGGAGCGGGCCACCATTGGTGGATCGAGCTGTCGTGCTGGTAAAGCTCGCCAATCCTAGCGCGACGGAACCGCCGATAGGTTCGCGCTTTGCGCTGTGGGGCGGGAACCAGGTGGGCATGGTGTGATTTGACGTGGGCTTCAACCGTTGAGCGGGCACGCTTGAATCCGCAGAGGCGGTCTAATTCATCGGCGACGAGCTGATAGTTGGGCGGGTTCTGCAAAGGCAGAAAGCCTTCGAGGAATGCGTCCACCTTGGCGGGCCACGCGCCCCGACGAGCTCCGCCGCTTGGTTTGGGCTCGTAGCCGCCCTTGTCGCGCAGGAAGGCGTAGCGCAGCTCGTAGAGCCTTGTATGACTCACTCCGAGATGGCTGGCAGCGGTGGCAGCATCAAGGCTGCCGCCGTTGAAGTCGCAAAGAACTCCACGGACAAATTCAACGGGAAGGCGATGGATGAGTTGTTTCTTTTCACGCCGCTAAATTGAATCGGGTGGCTACCTGCAACCAGCCAATCCGCCACCCATGCAAAATGGGGGCCAGCCCCCACCCCCCCGGAGTTTGACGCATGGAGCCATAGGGCTTGATGCCCCCGAATTCGGGCCATGCACAGTGACGAATCCGCGCACGGCCCGGAGGCAAAAGCCCCTTTGGCGAAGCCCGCCGCTCCGGTTGCTCTCCAGCAGAGCCGTATCCTGCGGACGACTCCCCATGATCGCTTGGAAGGCACTGATCACCAGCCAATTGCATTGCCACAAAACAGAAATCCGGTTTTGTTCCGTCTCCCTGTCCGGTTTTGAACCGTCTCTGTCCGGTTTTGTTCCGGCCCCGACA
>JAPJNB010000121.1 GCA_026461385.1 Akkermansiaceae bacterium | reverse complement strand
GGCGAAGCTGGAGCTGGAGCTGGAGCTGCTGGTGCAGGCTGCGCACGAAGTCCATCCATCGCAAATATGCCAATAAGGCATGCAAAAATTGCAACAAAACAGGCGGGGAAATTTGGGGTTTTTCGCTGCATAAGGCGGCCAAAGAAATTAGTTCGTGGCTCGCAAAGGCGTCAACTAAATTTTTGACAATTTCCACGTTCCGCGTTGCGCCAAAAAGGAGGACGCTCCGATGCAACCGGCCTCTGGAATCATCGGCATGAAATCCTTGACTTCCATGCCATGATTTCTGGCATCCAACGCCTCCGTCGACATCCTCTAACAGGAGCACTGTCAGTGCGCCTTGCGTGGTGCCAAAAAAACCCCGGCCGCTTGGAGGCAGGCCGGGGTTTTCGTTGATTTGTTTTCGCGGAGAGGATCAGGCGGTTGCCACGTCCTCGTCGTCCTCGAAGGTTTCCTTGACCGGAAGGATCGGCTCTGGCTCCTCGACGGTGAATTCGAACTCCGACTCGCGGTGGTGATAGAATCCAGTTCCGGCAGGGATCAGGTGACCCATGATCACGTTTTCCTTGAAGCCGCTGAGGTAGTCGACGCGTCCGAGAGTCGCTGCTTCTGTTAGGACACGGGTGGTGTCTTGGAAGGAAGCTGCGGAGATGAACGAGTCGGTTTCTAGCGAAGCCTTGGTGATCCCCAAAAGGACAGGCTCACCTTCGGCGGGCTTGCCACCATTGGCGATGATTTCCGCGTTGATGCGCTTGAAGTTCGAGCGGTCCACTTGGTCACCCCAGAGGTATTGATCGGCATCACCCGGGTCGGTGATCTTCACCTTGCGGAGCATTTGACGAACGATGACCTCGATGTGCTTGTCGTTGATTTCCACACCTTGGACGCGGTAAACGGATTGCACCTCGTTGACCAAGTGCTCTTGGAGTTCTTGAGCACCGCAAGCTTCGAGCAAATCTTCCGGCGACACGGGGCCTTCGGTGATTTGGTCGCCGCGTTTGACGACGTCGCCTTCGGTGACCACGATGTGCTTGCCCATCGGGACCAAGTGATCGACTTGTTCGCCCGTTTCTGCGTGGGTGATGATGACCTTCTTCTTGCCACGGACATTGCCGCCGTAAGAAATGCTGCCTTCGATCTTGGCGATGACGCACGCGTCCTTCGGCTTACGAGCTTCGAAAAGCTCCGCCACCCGTGGGAGACCACCGGTGATATCCTTGGTGCGAGCCACCTTACGTGGAGTCTTCGCGATCTGCGTACCCGCAGTGATGACTTGGCCTTCCTTGACGGAAAGGTGGGCGCCGACCGGGATCGAGTAGCTTGCTTTGACCTCTTTGGTCTTCTCGTCGATGATGACCACTTGCGGGTGGAGGTCTTCCTTGTGCTCGGTGACGACCATTCCCTTTTTGCCGGTTTCCTTGTCGGTCTCGTTGGTCACGGTGATACCGGAGATCATGTCGCGGAGTTCGACCTTACCATTTTTCTCGGTAAGAATCGGCACGTTGTAGGGATCCCAGGTGACCACGGTGTCGCCCTTCTTGACGTCCTCACCATCCTTCACGGAGATGACGGAACCGATGACGATCATGTGGCTTTCCAATTCCAGCCCAGCGCTGTCGCGGATCGAAATGGTGCTGTTCTTGTTGAGCACGACCCAGTGGCCATCGACGTCTTGCACCGTGCGCATGTCCTTGTAGACGATGCGTCCGCTGTTCTTCGCCTTGATGATCGGCTGTTTGAATGTCGCGGCGGCCACACCACCGACGTGGAAGGTCCGCATGGTGAGCTGAGTTCCGGGTTCGCCGATTGACTGAGCCGCGATGATGCCGACCGCTTCGCCGATTTTCACCGGCAGTCCGGTGGCGAGGTTGAGGCCGTAGCAATTCGCACAGCAGCCGCGCTCCGCTTCACAAGTGAGAACCGAGCGGATCTTCAGCTTGAGAACGCCGATGTTTTCGAGCGAGCGAGCTTGGACCTCATTGATGACGTCATCGACTTCTACCAAGATGCTGCCGGTGACGGGATCCTTGATTTGCTCACAGGAAACCCGGCCGTAGATCCGAGTGGAAAGCGAGGCCGACTCTTCGTCGCCGTCATAAATCGCGGCGACGGTGATGCCGTTCGCGGTTCCGCAATCCTGCTTGAACACGATCACATCTTGGGCCACGTCCACCAGCTTACGAGTCATGTATCCGGAGTCCGCCGTTTTCAGAGCGGTATCGGAGAGGCCCTTACGAGCACCGTGAGTCGAGATGAAATACTCGAGCACCGAGAGACCCTCGCGGAAGTTCGAGATGATCGGGCGTTCGATAATTTCGCCGGATGGCTTGGCCATCAGACCGCGCATACCGCCGAGCTGTTTGATCTGGGACTTGTTACCCCGAGCGCCGGAATCGACCATCATGAACAACGGCGATGCCTTTTTCTTGCCCTCGTTGTGTTCAATTTTCCGATAGAGCGCGTTTGCGATCGTGTCGGTGGCTTGGGTCCAGACGTCCACGACCTTCTGGTAGCGTTCGCCGTCGGTGATGACACCATTGCGGTACTGCTTGGTGACCTTTTCGACTTCTTCGTAGGCCTTAGCGATGACCTCGGTCTTCTCCTCAGGGATGACCATGTCAACGATCCCGATCGAAGTCCCGGAGCGGGTTGCTTCGCGGAAGCCGAGATTTTTGAGCTCGTCGAGCACCCGCACGGTTTCCGGCTTGCCGGAAACTTGGTAGCAGCGCCAGATGATGTCACCGATTTGTTTCTTGCCCACGTTGTGGTTGATGAAGCCGACGCCTGACGGCCAGATTTCGTTGAAACGAACGCGGCCTGGGGTGGTCTCGATGATTTTTCCTTGGCGAAGTGCCTGCTCAAGCGGCGTCAGATCCTTGAGATCCTTGGCGGTGAGATCTTCACCCTTGTAGCCAAAGACCGAGTTCTTGCCGTGGTCGGGGTTGCGGATGCGGATCCACTGGTGATAGTCGATCTTGTCGGACGCGAGTGCGAACTCGACCTCGGATGCGTTCTCAAATAGGGGCATGTGCTCCTCTTTTTCGCGGTCCTTCTGGGTGCGAATGCCGGCCCAAGTGAGGTAATACGTGCCGAGAATGATATCCTGAGTCGGGACCGTCACCGGGCGACCCGAAGCAGGCGAGAAGATGTTGTTCGGCGCAAGCATCAGCTGGCGGCACTCCATCTGGGCCTCGATCGAAAGCGGAACGTGTACGGCCATTTGGTCACCGTCGAAGTCCGCGTTGTAGGCGGTACAAACGAGCGGATGGACGCGGATGGCCTCACCTTCGATGAGCTTCGGCTCGAACGCTTGGATCGAAAGACGGTGAAGCGTCGGGGCGCGGTTGAGCAGGATCGGGTGACCCTTCGTGACTTCCGCGAGGATGTCCCAGACTTCGGTGGTCTTACGGTCGATCATCTTCTTGGCCGAGCGCACGGTGTGGCAGTAGCCAAGTTCCTTGAGGCGGCGGATGATGAAAGGTTCGAACAAGGTGAGGGCCATCTTCTTGGGAAGACCGCACTGACCAAGCTTGAGATCCGGGCCGACGACGATGACCGAGCGACCGGAGTAGTCGACGCGTTTTCCAAGAAGGTTTTGGCGGAAACGTCCACCTTTGCCCTTGAGCATGTCGCTGAGGGACTTGAGTGGGCGGTTGCCTGCGCCTGTTACGGCACGGCCGTGGCGGCCGTTGTCGAAGAGCGCATCGACCGCTTCCTGAAGCATCCGCTTTTCGTTGCGGATGATGACCTCCGGCGTCTTGAGGAGCAGGAGGTTCTTGAGGCGGTTGTTACGGTTGATGACGCGACGATAGAGGTCGTTGAGGTCTGAGGTCGCAAAGCGGCCGCCTTCGAGTGGCACCAACGGACGCAAGTCTGGAGGAATCACTGGAAGAACTGTCTGGATCATCCATTCAGGGCGTGACCTCGACTGGAGGAAACCTTGGGTGATCTTGAGACGCTTCGAGAGCTTCTTTTTATTTTGCTTCGAGCGGGTCGTTCCCAGCTCTTCTTCAAGCTCCACAATGAGGGAAGCAAGGTCGCACTGGCGCAGCAATTCCATGATCGCCTCAGCACCCATGCCGGCTTGGAACGATCCGTCGCCGTATTCATCCTCGTATTCACGAAGCTGAATCTCGGTGAGTAAATCCCCCGACTTCAGCGGCGTGTTGCCTGGCTCGGTCACGATGTAATCTTCATAGTAGATCACACGCTCCAACTCGCGGGCACTCAAGTCGAGCATGAGCCCAATGCGCGATGGCATGCACTTGTAGAACCAGATGTGAGAAACAGGGACCGCCAGCTCGATGTGGCCCATGCGCTCGCGACGGACGCGGCTCAGAGTGACTTCCACGCCGCAACGGTCGCAGATCACACCCTTGTGCTTGATGCGTTTGTATTTGCCGCAGGCGCATTCCCAGTCACGGGTGGGTCCGAAGATCCGCTCGCAGAAAAGGCCGCCTTTTTCTGGCTTAAACGTCCGATAGTTGATCGTCTCGGGGTTTTTCACTTCGCCCTTGGACCAGGAGCGAATGATGTCTGGCGAGGCGACGGTGATCGAGACTTGGTCAAAAGCCTCTGGGCGCTCGTCCACGCCAAATAGTTCGCGAAGGTTGGTATCGACACTCATGTTGTTAGTAACGGTTTAGGTCTTGGTTAGGGTTCGCGTTTAAAATTACAGGGTAAGATCATCCAAGGAGTAGTCGTCCAAGCCACCGGTCATGCCGGAGCCATGGGTCGAACCCTTGCGGCCCGGACGAACGTCGAGGCCAAGGGACTGCATTTCCTTGATGAGAACGTTGAACGATTCGGGTGTGCCCGCCTCGAGGTTGTTGTCGCCTTTGACGATCGCTTCGTAAATCCGGGTGCGGCCTTGCACGTCGTCCGACTTCACCGTGAGGAGTTCCTGCAGGGTGTAAGCGGCGCCGTACGCTTCGAGCGCCCAGACTTCCATTTCTCCGAAGCGCTGACCACCGTATTGCGCCTTACCACCGAGCGGCTGCTGGGTGACAAGCGAGTAGGGGCCGACGGCACGGGCGTGGATCTTATCCGCGACCAAGTGACCCAGTTTCAGGATGTAGATCATGCCGACCACGACTGGGTTGTGGAAAGCCTCGCCGGTGCGACCGTCATAGAGGGTCGATTTGCCACCGGTGGTGCCGTCCTTGCCATCGCCGATCCAAGTGTAGCCACGGCCTTCTTTTTCGCCGGGCTTGCGCTCGCGGAGTTCGCCGTTGTCACCGATGAATTTCACTCCATCAACCTTCTTGGCCTTGGACATGAAATCCCAGATGACCTCTTCCTTGATGCCGTCGAAAATCGGTGTCGCCACCTTGAATCCGAGGGCTTTGGCTGCGACGCCGAGGTGAGTCTCAAGCACCTGACCGACGTTCATCCGCGATGGCACGCCGAGCGGGTTGAGGCAGATATCGACTGGGGTTCCGTCGTGAAGGAATGGCATGTCTTCCTCGGGAACGATGGTGGCAACAACCCCCTTGTTTCCGTGGCGACCGGCCATTTTGTCTCCAACCGAAAGCTTCCGCTTGGCGGCGATGAACACCTTCACTTCTTTGATCACGCCTGGATCGACTTCGTCGCCCGACTCGAGCGAATCGAGTTTGCGCTCGCGCTCGGTGTCAAGTTCTTGGAAGCGACCTTCGAACGAACCGATGATTTCCAAAATCTTGTTACGGATCGGAGAGGGATCGATTTCGATGTGGTCATGGACCGAAGCGAGCTTGCGGAGAAGCGTCTTCGTGATCTTGCGATTCGCAGGAATGATGATCTCGCCGGTTTGTGCGTTGACCACATCGAGCGGGATTTTTTCTCCTAACAGGATGTCGGAGAGGCGCTCGGTGAGGTCGTCGGTGAGCTTGTCTGCACGTTTCTTGTGCTCGTCGTTGATCTTCTTGAGCGTTTTCTTCAACTCAACTGGATCGACTTTTTCAGCGCGCTTCTTAGCGAACCCGCTTTGCGAGACACGCACGTCTTGAACGATGCCGACGCAGCCTGACGGCACGCGGAGCGAGGTGTCTTTCACATCGGCAGCCTTTTCGCCGAAGATCGCACGAAGGAGGCGCTCCTCGGGTGCGAGTTCGGTTTCCGACTTCGGAGTGATCTTGCCGACGAGAATATCGCCAGGCTTCACTTCGGCTCCGATGCGGATGATGCCGTCGTGGTCGAGGTTGCGCAGGGCATCCTCACCGACATTTGGAATGTCACGGGTGATTTCTTCGGGGCCGAGCTTCGTGTCGCGAGCGGCAACGTCGAATTCCGAGATGTGGATCGAGGTGTAAACGTCGTCTTTCACCACGCGCTCCGAGATGACGATGGCGTCTTCGAAGTTGTAGCCGTTCCATGGCATGAAGGCCACGAGGACGTTGCGGCCGATGGCGAGTTCGCCGTCTTCCGTGTTGGGTCCATCCGCGAGCACTTGGCCTTTTTTGATTTTCTGGCCAAGTTTGACGATCGGCTTTTGGTTGATGCAGGTGCCAGCGTTTGAGCGCATGAACTTCCGCAACGGATAGGCCATGATGCCTCTTTCCACATTGGTTTTCACCGACTCCGCGTCGCTGAGGAATTTTTCCTCTGAAACTGGGAGCTTACCATCTGGGGTGGTGACGATGATTTCCGCGGTGGCAGCGGCGACAATGCCGTCCGCTTCGGAAACGACCACTGCGCGAGAATCGCGAGCGGCTTTGCCCTCGAGACCGGTGCCGACCAGCGGCGACTCCGAGACGAGCAGCGGCACGCCTTGGCGTTGCATGTTCGATCCCATCAGCGCGCGGTTCGCGTCGTCGTGTTCGAGGAACGGAATCAATCCGGCAGCCACCGAGACGAGCTGCTTCGGCGAGACGTCCATGTAGTTCACTTCCGATGGAAGCGCTTCGATGAACTCACCGCCTTTTTCACGAGCCGTGATGCGTTCGGTTTGGAATGCACCTTTTTTATCGATCGGGTTGTTCGCTTGAGCGATGAGGAAATTTTCCTCTTGGTCGGCGGTGAGATACTCGATCTCGTTGGTGACCTTGGAGTCGACCACGCGGCGATAAGGCGTCTCGATGAAACCAAATTCATTGATGCGAGCATAGGTACACATCGAGTTGATGAGACCAATGTTCGGACCTTCTGGGGTTTCGATCGGGCAGATCCGACCGTAGTGCGACGGATGGACGTCGCGGACTTCGAAGCCTGCACGGTCGCGATTCAGACCGCCTGGTCCAAGCGCTGAGAGACGACGCTTGTGCGTCAGTTCAGCGAGCGGGTTGGTTTGGTCCATGAACTGCGAAAGTTGCGAACGACCAAAGAAGTCACGAACCACGGCGGAAAGCGCCTTCGGGTTGATCAATTTCTGTGGCGTCATCCCCTCGATGTTCACGTCGAACAACGTCATGCGCTCCTTCACGAGGCGCTCGGTGCGGGCAAGCCCGACGCGGCACTGGTTTGCGAGAAGCTCACCGACCGCACGAACGCGGCGGGATCCAAGGTGGTCGATGTCATCGATGACACCATCGCCCTTTTTCAGCTTGAGGATGTAGCGGACTGCAGCCAAGAAATCCTCAGGCACCATGATCCGTTGGTCTGAATCCACTTGGATGCCGAGCTTTTGATTGATTTTGTAACGTCCGACGCGGGTAAGGTCGTATTTCTTCGCGTCGAAGAAGAGACGCTTGAGCAACGCGCGGGCGTTGGCTGCGGTTGGCGGATCTCCTGGGCGAAGTTTGCGATAGATGTCCTTGAGCGCGGACTCCTCATCCTTCGCGGGATCCTTGCGGAGCGACTTCAGGAGGATTTCGTCTTCACGAGCATCGATGACTTCGACCGACTTGTGGCCGAGCGCCAGGAGCTGGCGGACGATGCCGATCGTAAGCGGCTCGTAGGCCTTGGCGACCGTCAGTTCGCCGTCGAGAATGTCTTCAAATGGCACCTTGTGCCCGAGTTCGCCTTCATCCATCGCCTCGCTGAGAGCAAGGCCTTCAGGAGAATAGAAGTGGCTGACAATATCCCGATCGGTCGGATAGCCAAGAACACGCAAGAAGGTGGTGGCAAGGAACTTACGACGACGACGGCGGCGGTCGAGGTAGACGTAGAGCAGGTCATTCGTGTCGAACTGCACTTCCAACCACGATCCACGGTCAGGAATGATGCGGAACGAATGGAGGAGCTTGCCATTGAGGTGCTGCGAGGTTTCAAAGCAGATCCCGGGTGAGCGGTGAAGCTGAGACACGATCACGCGTTCTGCACCGTTGATGATGAAGGTGCCACGGCGCGTCATCATCGGCAATTCGCCCATGTAAACCCGCTCTTTCTTGGTTCCCGTCTCATCCTTGAGCTTGAACGTCACATAGAGTGCGGCGCTAAAGCTCTCGCTGTTGCGCAACGAATCCAACGAAGTGACCTTGGGGTCTTCGATGTCGTATGCGACGAAATCGAGCTCGATCGCTTCATCGTAGCTTTTGATCGGGAAAACCTCGCGGAAAACCGCTTGGAGACCCGCATCTGCTCGCTCGCTGGGGAGCACTTCCTTTTGGAGGAATTCATCGTATGAGCGACTTTGAACCTCGATGAGGTTCGGTGGCTCGATGACTTCTTCGAATTTCCCGAAATAGAGACGTTCAGCCATGGCGTGTAGTGGTATTCTTCTTACAAATTGAGCCCGAGCCGCGGACGGTCTCAGGCAGGGTGAATCAAGCGGTGAAAGGATGGGTCGGAATCGGCGGGAAAATCTGTTTCAATGTTTTTCGATTTAGAATCTCCCGTCGATTTCGACAGAAAATCCCGGAGCGGATGACTCCGCCCCGGGAAAGTCTGAAAGATCTTACTTGAGCTCGATTTTGGCACCAGCCTCTTCGAGCTTTTTCTTTGCTGTTTCGGCAGCGTCTTTGGCGACGCCTTCGAGGATTTTCGCGGGAGCGCTCTCAACGAGCTTCTTCGCGTCAGCAAGTCCAAGGCCTGGAGCGACTTCACGGACTGCCTTGATGACGGCAATCTTGTTTGCGCCGCAATCCGTGAGGACGACGTCGAATTCGGTCTTCTCTTCGGCAACTTCAACAGGACCGGCGGCAGGACCAGCAACACCAACCGGTGCAGCGGCGGAAACGCCCCAGTGTTCTTCGAGTTGTTTAACAAGTGCGACAGCCTCCAAGACGGTAAGCTTGCCGAGTTCTTCTACGAGTGTATCAATATTAGCCATTTTTTGTATTCTCCTTGTTCGGTATCGTCGCCCCCAGAGCCTCTGGGGATTTCAGAGCAACAGCCGTTGCCCCGACGAGGAACCATTGTGGGTTCAGGTGGAAACGGGAGCCGCTACCACCATCAGTTCAGATTGTTTATGCTTCGGCGGCGGGTGCCTCAGGTTCAGCGG
>JAPJNB010000120.1 GCA_026461385.1 Akkermansiaceae bacterium | reverse complement strand
GTCGCGCGCTCGCCCGATTGGATCAAGCTGCAGTACGAAAATCAAAAACCTCAGCAAACCCTCGTCGGCCCGATCGTTCAACCCGGCAATGATTTCGAGGTATCCCAACCGAAAATGGATCTGTTAGAAGGCTCAAGCGCGACCATCACCGGAAAGGCTGGCGGCGCAATCAAGGTGTACTGGATTCTCAAAACCAACGGCACCCAAACAACGATCGCCACCGACCAATTCTCCTGTAAAATCAATGCGGGCCGTGTCACTGGCGACCAGTCCGCAACGCTCTGCTTCAAAGCCATCTATCCAGGTGGCGCAAAGACGAAGGAGATCCCGGTGCGAATCCGCGAAAACATCGCCGATCCGGAGTTTACCCTCAAAGCACCCACCACATGGAATGGCCGCTCCCCGATCGAGATCGTCCCCCAAATCACCAATCTCGCAAAAATCCCATCCGACGGAGACACCCCCCTCAAAACCACATGGAGTGTGTCTGGCATCGCGATCACCAAGGAAGAATCTAACGGAAATCTCATCCTCAACCGTGCTCAAAA
This sequence comes from Akkermansiaceae bacterium, assembly GCA_026461385.1. GTDB lineage: Bacteria > Verrucomicrobiota > Verrucomicrobiia > Verrucomicrobiales > Akkermansiaceae > Luteolibacter. The sequence continues at coordinate 1,416 of JAPJNB010000120.1, read as the reverse complement.
TAGCGGAAATGCCACAATCACCGCCACTCTAACCAATGGTGGTCAGCCTGTCACCAAAACCATCACGCTCCAAGTGACGGAACCCAAGTCTGACCCATGGATGGCACGCACACCCGAGAAGGATGAACAGCCTGAAGACAATCAATTCTATGCACGCGACGACAAGAATGAAGGTACCCTCATCTACAACGGAGTTCTAACGGAACCCGCGGATTCGGTCTTCATCAAGGTTTATGTAGATGGCAAGCCCTACCAAGGCCAGAGCGCAAAAGTTGGGGCGGATAAGTCGTACGCGTTCACCATCAAACTCAAGCCGGGTCTCGTTCATTACCAAGTCGAGCTTGGCACCAAATCCGGCAATCGCGAAACCATCGTCCGCAAGGTGAACAATCTAGTGTGTGGCGACGCCTATGTGATCGATGGGCAATCCAATGCGGTATCAACCGACTGGGGCAAAGGCGATTTCCCTGAAACCAATGAATGGATTCGCAGCTTCGGCAGCACCGGCGGTGACCCTAGCAGCATCCGCTGGGGCAATGCGATTCGCCGCACCAAGGGCGATCTCCTTTCGATTGGATTCTGGGGATTTGAACTGGCAAAACATTTGTTAGAAACCCAGAAAATCCCGATCTGCATCATCAACGGCGCGGTCGGCGGAACTCGCATCGACCTCCACCAGCGCAACGTAGAAAACCCCGAAGACCTCGAAACCATCTACGGCCGGCTGCTCTGGCGCGTGAAGCAAGCAAAGCTTACCCATGGCATCCGCGGGTTGTTCTGGCACCAAGGAGAAAATGACCAAGGTGCCGATGGACCCACTGGCGGTTTCGGATGGGAAACCTATCAGAAATATTTCGTCGAACTCTCCGCCGCATGGAAGGATGACTTTCCGAACATCCAGCACTACTATCTATTTCAAATCTGGCCAAAATCCTGTGCGATGGGCATCAATGGCTCGGACAACCGCCTGCGTGAGGTGCAACGTCAACTCCCACGCTTATTTTCTAACATGAGCATCATGTCGACCCTTGGGATCGAGCCGGCCGGTGGCTGCCACTACCCGCCGGAGGGCTATGTGAATCTTGCTCGCTTGATCAGCCCACTGGTGGATCAATACCAGTATGGCGTCAAGCCGCCCAATTCGATCACCCCGCCCGATCTCAAATCATGCCGCTTCACCAGTCCGCGCCGCGACGAAATTACGCTAGAGTTCGATCAAGCGGTGAAATGGGATAACACGCTCACCAGCCAGTTCTACCTCGATGGCGAGAAGGATAAAATCGCCTCGGGTGCATCGCATGGAAATACGGTGACTCTCAAGCTCAAGGCCACCTCTGCTGCACAAAATATCACCTACATCGACGGGAATTCATGGAGCCAACGCACGTTGTTGCGCGGTGAAAATGGCATCGCCGC
>JAPJNB010000119.1 GCA_026461385.1 Akkermansiaceae bacterium | reverse complement strand
CCCTTAGGGCCTTTTTCGCCCTTAGGACCTTTGCCGCCTGGAGGAAGTTGCTCGCCGGCATCTTTCGCTGCTTGGATCTCTTCCTTGTCGAGCTTGCCATCCTTGTTGGCATCATACTTCTCGAGCATCGCAGCGTGCTTGGCTTTCATCTCTTCTTTGGCAGCCTTGCCCTCTTCGTCGGAAAGCTTGCCGTCCTTATCAAGGTCGAACTTTTCAAGAATTGCGGGTGGAACTTCGCGCTTTGGTCCGCCTGGGTGCTTAGGTTGGTCTTGAGCGCTTGCGAAGGCACAGGTACCGATTAGGGCACCCAAGGTCATTAGTGTAGAGGTTTTCATCGTTGTTTTTGTTTGGTTTCTCGAAGCCTTTTGGCCTCGCTTGACCATCAAACCACAAATTTTGAAAAAGGTTGCGCTGCTTTTCACGAATGAGTTGTCACTGGGCCCAGAGTCCGCATAGGATGACCAGCGATGGCAGATTTCACTGCGCCCGCTAATCCATCAAAGGCGATCGTTTTCATTCGTCGAGCCACCAGCACGCTCTTTCTCTGGGCTCTGGTGACGACGATCTTTGCCAGCGGCAAATCTTGGGCCGTGCTTGGCCTGATCGAGGCCCTTGCGATGATCGCAACCGTGGAGTACTTCCGGATGTTGCGGCACGCAGAGGTGATGTGCTTTTCCCGCTTCGGGATCCTCCTCGCCGCAGCCTACTGCGCGGGCATTTACGGGTACTTCCTTCATGAAAAATCGATCCCACAGGACTTCGACACCCTGGCGATTTTTGTGGCAATTTTCGGCTCGTTCACCTTGCAGCTTCGCTACCCGATCCGCGGCATCGAGGCGTTGTTAGCAGTCGCCGCGAACTTGCTAGGTTTCGTCTACATCGCGTTTCTCTTCAACTTCGTCGCGCGAATCACCTTCCTTGTCCATGACCCAACCGCAGGCCTCGGAATGGTGGGCCGCTCAGGGGCTTTCCTTCTGCTCTGGCTGCTCGCCGTGACAAAATTCACCGACATGGGCGCTTACGTCGTGGGCTCACTTTTCGGCCGCCACAAAATGATCCCCCACGTCAGCCCCGGAAAAACCTGGGAAGGCCTGATCGGTGCCCTCATTTTCTCACAACTCGCTGCGTGCGGACTCTACTGGATTTTCCCAGAACCTCTCACGATTTTCCAAAAATGGAGCCACGTGGTCACCCTTGGCTTCATTCTATCCGTCCTCGCGGTGATCGGAGATCTAGCAGAAAGTGTCGTCAAACGCTCGATCCACGCGAAGGACTCTGGCGGAATGCTCCCAGGCATCGGGGGCTCACTTGATCTCATCGACAGCATTTGCTTCACCGCTCCCGCACTCTATTTCTATCTGAAATGGGTGCTTTCCTCTTCGACATGAGCGCATCACCACAGAGGCGCCGAGTCGTTTTGCTAGGGTCAACAGGCTCAATCGGCACCTCGACCCTGAAGGTCGCTCACGAGTTGCCCGATGAAATCGAAATCATCGCCCTCGCCGCCCACAGCAACGTCCGAAAGTTGGCCGATCAAGCGATCAAAACCGGGGTCAGGCACGTCGCGCTATTTGACCGCTCGGGTGAAACGGAACTCCGATCTCTGCTGCCGCCTGATGTAAAAATCCACCTCGGCGCCGATGGCCTCGCCGATCTCGCGACGCTTGCTGAGGCGGACGTCGTGCTCGTCGCAATCGTCGGCACCGCAGGCCTCCACCCAGCGCTAGCCGCCATCGAGGCCGGGAAGGATCTCGCCATCGCCTCCAAGGAAATCTTGGTGATGGCCGGTGAGATCATCACCACCGCCGCCGCCAAACGCGGGGTCAAACTCCTGCCCGTAGACAGCGAACACAACGCAATTTTCCAGTGCCTCGATGGCCATCGCGGAGGCGAAGCCGAAGTCTCAAGACTCATTCTAACAGCATCAGGCGGACCCTTTCGTACACTTGCAGCCGACCAAATTTCCAAGGTCACCCTCGCCCAAGCACTCAAACACCCGACCTGGGAAATGGGGCCTAAAATCACCATCGACTCGGCCACCCTTTTCAACAAGGGCCTCGAAATGATCGAAGCCCGCTGGCTGTTCGGGATCGGCATGGATCGCATCGACGTGGTGATTCATCCGCAGAGCATCATCCACTCGATGGTGGAGTTCACCGATGGCTCAGTGCTTGCCCAACTGAGTCGGACGGACATGTGTTTCCCGATCCAGTATGCACTCACCTGGCCCCGCCGCGTGAAAGGCGGATTGCAGCCCCTCGATTTCCCAACACTTTCCAAGTTAGAATTTGAAGCACCCCGAAATGCCGACTTCCCGGCTCTCGATCTGGCCCGCCGCGCCGGCCTAACAGGTGGCACGCTTCCCGCAGTTTATAACGCCGCGAACGAAGTGGCCGTCGATGCCTTCCGTGCCGAAAAAATCTCCTTTCCTGCCATCTGGCAGTGTGTCGCTGCGGTCATGGACGCGCATTCGGTCCATCACTCGCCCGACCTCGCGGCCATCGTGACTGCCGACCAACGCGCGAGAGACCAAGCATCCATGATCCTCGCAGACTTTGCCTAAGCCCACCTTTCCCGATTTCCATCGCCCATTTTCATTCGCTATGTTCCACCACATGAATCGCTTCAATTTCTTTCTCTCACTGGCTTGCATCACCGCAATTTCGGCTGCCCATGCCTCACCCGCGACCGAAAGCCTGCGCATCGAGAAGTCCTATCAGGTCGCCATGGAAAAGTGGTCACTGGAAATGAAAAGCGCGACCACCCCAGATGAACGCGCGAAGTTCGCCACGCACCGCCCGGATGCCACGTCCTATGCAAAGGAAATGTGGGTCGCCTTCAACCGTTCCCTCGACCAAGAATCCACATTGGAACCCGCCGCGCGGTTCCTGCGCCTCACCGCCGGCATGGTGGCAGGCCAAGAAACCGGCGTGGCCCTGCCGATTTTCGCGAAGGAAAACGAAGCCATCCGCAAGGCCATCGAGTCCTACCACCTCACCAGCACGAAGCTCATTCCAATCTGCGCCGCGCTCACGGCCCAAGCTGACCCTCGCTCGCTCAAGCTCCTTGAGAAGATCGAATCAACCCACCCCGACCCGAAGACCCAAGGCGTCGCCGCACTCGGAGCCGCCATCCAACTCAGGACCCTCGGCGATCGCGATGACATCATGAAAAGGCGCCTCAATTTCCTCCGCAAGGCGATCATCCAGAGTGTGGATGTCGAGTTCAACGGCAGCACCGTCGCTAAAGTCGCAGAGGATGAACTCTACATCATCCGCTTTCTAACGAAAGGGCGCATCGCCCCAGATCTCGTCGGAATGGACTCGGCGAAAAAGCCTCTTTCGCTCTCGGCCAACAAAGGAAAAATAATCGGCCTACTCTTCTGGAACAGCACCAGCATGGATGCCGCGCAAGTCATCGAGATTACCTCAAGCATGACCAAGCGATTCAAAAACCGCCCGCTCGCGGTGATCGGCGTAAACAATGACCCCGAGCAGAAACTCCGCGAGCTCCAAGCGGATGGCACGGTCAATTGGCCGAATTTCTGCGACCCTACCAACCAACTCGCGAAAACGTACCGCGTGAACGCATGGCCCATCATTTACATTCTCGATGGTGATCGAAAAATTCACTACATCGGTGCTCCAGGGTCGTTTGCAGAACTCACGGCCGAAGCATTGCTTTCTGAAATGAAAACCCCCGCAAAATAAAATCTAGCATTCTAATAATTCATTAGAATCATCTAGCAGATTTTTATTTGCCTGCGATCAACAAAAATGGCGCAGGTCGTTTTGTTCCCAACGCGCCGTACTTGGCGACCCGCCACCCGCTGGCAGTTTTTCCCCGGAAAAGCGCCTCCACCGCCTCCGCCTCCACGGCTCCCGCTGGGTGCCCAGGATAACACACCACCGACAAGGCACCGCCGGGCCGGATCAATTCAAACGCGACTTCCAACGCCTCAAGCGTGTCAGCCACCTCGGTGGTCAACGCGTGGTCATTCCCTGGCAGATAGCCAAGGTTGAACATGATCACCGCAACCGATCCACGCTCGACATGCGAGGCCATCCCCACATGAGACCCATGGATGAAATCGACCCGATTCATCAGACCAGCCTCATCCACCCGCACGCGCGCGGAAATCAACGCCAGCTCCTGAATGTCGAACGCGATCACTTTTCCGTTAGGCCCAACACATTCTGCGAGAAACACCGTGTCGTAACCATTGCCAGCGGTCGCATCGATCACCCGATCTCCCGCCCGGATCAAGGGCCGCAAGATCTCCCATGCCAACGCCGTCGGCCGCGGGGGAAACATGGGATCAACCGGATTCATTCAAACCAGACTGCACCGAAAAATGTCGGAAGTCCACCTCCGGCTCGGGCTCGAACCCATCGACCAACCAACGCGCCAAGCGCCCCGCCATCCCAGGCGCATAAAGCGAGCCCTTGGAACCTAACGCATTCAACATCCAACCCCCACCCCGCAGCGGCCCGATCAATGGCTGGCTACGCCGCAAGATCGGCCGAACTCCCGCGTGATGCGCGATGATCTCAAACCCATCGCCGCCCAAACGTCTGGCGATTTCCTCGACCCGCCCCCGCCCCTTGTCGGTCGGCGACTCATCCAGCTCGTTCCATTCATAAGTCGAACCCACCCGAAAAATCCCCCCACCTAGCGGCACCAACCAACCACCCGCCCCGATGCGGATGCACGCCTCGTCCCATCCCGCAGCGCGAACGGTGAGAATCTCCCCCTTCGCACAGCGATGCGGACCAAGCTGCCCGGCCAACAAGCCTGCAGCACCATCGCACCAAATGACACGATCGCTCGCTTCAAGCCGTGAAACATCGCCAACGTGGTAGCAACCGAGATTTTTGAAAAACTCGCATGAGCCTGTTAGAAAATCACTTGCATGAATCCATCCGCCACCGCGCACATCCACCGCGCCGACCCATCCCTCGGGAGCCGCCACCTCACCCCGCACCCATGGAGCAACATCGGCCACCGCGAGCTTGGACACGATTTTCTCCCATTCCTTGTCGGATCCAGCGAGCCGCATCACCGGCAACGGATGCCAGACCTGCCGCCCGATCCGTGCCTCGACTTCACCATAAAATCCAAGCGCCTCCGGCAAAAAATCCGCAAGCCGCCAGCTGGGCTCGAAGTTTTTCCCGGTCAGCGGATTGATCATCCCCGCCGCGATCCGCGAGCTGCCGCCCGCCCCACGATCGATCAGAGTAAACGGTTCGCCGCGCTGCCATAGTGCCCATGCAAGACAAGTCCCCGCCAGCCCCTGCCCCGCAATGATCCAGCCTGGACCTCGATCCTTCACTGCGGCCACAACGCTTCATTCGGATCCGCCCAAGCCGCATCGTAGCCCTTGGCGTAGTTGAACAAGTGCTTGTGCAAATACGGCGTGAAATCCACCCTCTTCTCCTTCGGCAGCTTCGCAACAATCGTCTCATTGAGTGCCCGCATCAGCTTCTGCATGAGGCTCAACGTGAGTTGGCGGCCCTTGCGTGCCTTTTGCACCTGCTTGTGATTGAGTTGCTCAATCGAAACCTCCACCAATTCATGATTGGTCAAATTCCAGCGGTCCATCAAGCCGTCAATCGGCTGTGGTCCGTGATCGCGTGTCAGTTCATCCATCCGCACGGTTTAGCGCATTCATCGCCGCTGGCTAAGCATAAAATCCCAAAAATAAAGCCCACCGCACCGCGCCAGAAGAAATGACACCGGCGGACCGAGTATAAAAGAAGCTGAGGAAGGCCTTTGTTCCAGAAAGAATGACCCAAGGGACAAACGAGGTCTTGCTAGGAACTTGGATTGATCTTCCGGTGGAAAACTGAGTCCGTGCCCCTGAGCCAAGGCTTCCCCCTTTCATGCAGGAAATTCCCGATACCTGCAAGGTGGCCTTCATTTTGTCTGGGAAGTTGAATTGTTGTCTGGGAAGTTGAATTGGGGACAAGCAGGAATGCCTGGGTCACGGGTCAATGTTCGCCGCTGAAGTGTTCGCCGAGGAGGTCGCGGCCGAAGTCGCCATCGAAGCTGCGCCAAGTGGCGTGAACGTGGTTGGCGTCGTTCTGAGTGTTGGCGGCTTCCAGCAGGAAGGTCGGGCCTTGGATTCGGTAGTAATAGGCGTCGCCAAATTTCGTGCCGCCGGCCCAGCCGAAGCGGATTTTTTCGAGGCCGGCGGCCTTGATTTTCGCCATGTCAGTGGCGGCGATTTCGGGACGGTAACGGCCGGTGTATTCGGAAATGAGGGTGAGCAGGGCGCTGCGCTGGGTGCCGGTGAGGTCGGAGGAAAGAACTCCGACGGGATCGAGCACGGTGACCTTGCGGTTTTCGAAACTGAGGATTTCGGCGGGGGCTTTCTCGCTGAAGATAACGTCGGTTTTTCCCGCAGCGAGGAGGGTGATGGCGAGGGTGCGGGCGAGGTCTTCCTCGGCGGCGAGGACGCGCAGGCCTTTCTTCACCCCTTGGCGGACTTCGCCGGGATTGGAGCCCAGGAATGAGGGCGTCACGGAAATGCCTTTGCCCGTGGCGAAGGTGATGTTGACGGAAAGGTGGTGGCCCTCGAAGCGCCAACTCCAGCCTTTCGGATCGCCGGGAGTGCCGAAGATGGCGACGTAGTATTTGGTGGGGTCGCGCTTGAAGGAGTCTTTTTCGATTTCGGCGAGGATGCCCTCGAGGCTCATGATTTGGGTGGCCTTGAGTTTGCCCTTTTCGCTCAGGGCGGAATCAAGGAGCGCCATGGCTGCCTCGCGCTGGGCGGCGGTCATTTCCTTGAGCGGAAGGCCCGCGCGGTCCCGAGGCGTGTAGCGAAAATTCTCACGCTCGTCGCTGGTGAAGGGAAGCGAGGCTTTGGTTCTCTGCGCGGGGTCAAGCAAGGCCAGGAACTTGTCGGCAGCCACCTTGCTCGCGGCGGCGGGGTCGAGTCCGCCTGCCAATGCCAATACGGGGAGGGAGAAAAACAGGCTGAGCAGGAGATTTTTCATTGAGAGGACAAACAATCAGGAACACGGCCGACCGGCAAGGCGGGTCTTTTCAAAGAATGGCGGCGGGCGAAATTTGCAATTCAATTTCCCACACCCAATTCAATTTAACACCAATTTCACGGAAATCGCAATTCTCCGGAACAAATGACACGGACGGCGCGAGTAAAAAAGAAGCTCAGAAAGGCCTTTGCCCCAGAAAGAATGACCCCAGGGACAAACGAGGTCTTGCTGGGAACTTGGATTGATCCTCTGCAGGAGAACTGAGCCAAGGCTCTGGTGCAATAATTCCCCTTTTCGTGCAGGAACTTCCCGATACCTGCAAGGCGTTCTTCAATTTGTCCGGGAAGTTGAATTGGACTGTGGGAAAAGTTACCTCTGCCGTATTGTTGATATGGTGCAAATGGGCTTTGTCGATGAGGTGCTTGTCGGAAAGGAAGTCATTGATCGCCTGCCCGTGCTGGTTCGCTCTTGGATTAAATTATTGAGCTAACGTCAAAGAGCACGCAACCCTATCAGCGGGAGCGAGCGTCGATCACAGTGTTGATGTTGAAACTACGGAAAATCATGTAAACAGGGCGGCTGATAGGGGTTGCTGTGTCTCGACTTGTTCGCCTTGAGATTTGATCATTTGATGAGATCTGAAGCGAAATCTTTGATTGCATCTTGAGGGATAGATGAAAACCTCTTCAGTGCAAGCACGAAGGCTTTCTTGCTGATGCCGCCAGCTACAGGAATGTCCCACGTGATACAAAGAGTTTTATTGTCACGGGATGATGCACGAATAATGATGTATTTGTTGTTGATATTGTTCACACACTGAAGCCTTTCCAATTCCGAGGAATCTGGCTCGAAGCCAAATAGGCACATAAGCTGGATTCTGTCCTTTCGATCACTCAGAAGCACGAAGTAATTCACTTCAGCGTTCACCATTAGATCATTCTCGTCATCTAAAGAATACTCCATAAATGCTGCGTCCAAAATAGATGCGAGGAGTTCCTTTGTGAGATTATCTGCCGTGATAAGTTCTTGAGACATATATTTGAGGTGTTGTTGTAATGGTTATGATAGTTTTTGCCGAACAGTATTTATTCGTATGATCTCTGGACCTAATATCAAGAAACCATTCGATCTATGGTGATGGTCGCAAACCCCTGACTTGGCAAGGATTATCTCAAGCCACGGGCGTATATCAGGTGATTTTGGTTGTTGAGTTTTCTAGTGGCATGCCTTGCCTGATATGACGGAGAAAAGCATTATGAATTGAAATTCAATCATGGGACGACGAGAAAAAATGTTCAAGCGAACACCTTTAGGGTTTGACCTTGGATTTGGAACCGACTAGATGGAGACCATGAGTGCAACGATGATTTGCAAGACACGCTGGTGTTGGAGGACGGATCTGGCGGAATTCCGCGGCCTGACAGAACGGGAGCGGGCGGGTTTTTTGCTCGTGTTGGAATGGTTTGAGAACTTCCGGTTGCGGCATGAATTGCCCGCGGGTCGGGAGGCGGCGAAGGTGTTTTGGAAGACCGAGGTGACGCGGGAGGGACGGGAGAGGGAGACGTGGCAACTGGAGCAGTGGGGGGATGCGGTCCAGTGGTATTTGAACTGGCTCAGCGCTTGTTGCGAGTCGGGGGCGGATCACCGGAGTTTGCCGGAACGCCTGAGGTCGGCGGTGCATTCCTCAGGGGCGAGACGGGGCTTATAAATTCAATTTCCCGGACAAAATGTAGTCAACCCCGTATTCTCTGGGGTTATCGGGCAAGAAGTAGGGGATCGGAGGCGATGAAGAAAGTCATTAAAAGATTTCCATTTGCCTGAGAAGTTGAACCGTGGTTGGCCAGAAATTTGTGATTCAGGTTAGCACACGGAACCTCGCGTGTGGGATGGGGCACTCGCCGCATCAATGACGACGTAGTCAATGCGCGACGATTTCACTCTGACAGGTGTGCCAGGTGAGGTTTTTAGTGGGTGAGATCAACTCAACCTCCCACCCAAATAGCAACTTTCCTTGCAGTCACTGGGCTTGGCGGGTGGGAAGTCGGTGGCATGCTGAGGCGCGTGCTGCTTTGAAGGGCCTCCCGCAGCAAGCAAATCCCTAGCAGCCTGCCCCTCAATCCAATTCGCCAGCCTTGCACGAGGCCGAGTCTTCGACTAACCCTCCAACACCATGTTTCGTTTCTCCATCTTTGGGATCCCTGTCGAGGTCCAACCGTTTTTCTGGGTCTCTCTCGTGTTGCTCGGCGGTGCCGATCGGGCGGATAGCATGATCGGGATTTTCCGAGTCTTGCTTTTTGTGCTCGCCGGATTCATCTCGATCTTGACCCACGAACTCGGCCACGCGCTGACGGCCCGGGCCTTCGGCGCTCACAGCGCCATTTCCTTGCAAGCTTTCGGTGGCTATGCCTTTCACTCAGGGAGAAATTTCAAACGCTGGCAAAACTTCCTCATCACCGCCGCCGGCCCTCTGGTCCAAATCGCCCTCGCTCTAGCAACTTTCCTGTTGCTCAACCGCTTGGAAAGCGTAACCCGTGAGGGGAAATACTTTCTGAACGTTCTCATGGTCATCAGCTTCTTCTGGGCGGCTCTCAATCTGCTTCCCATCATCCCCCTCGATGGCGGTCACATGCTCAACTCGGTGCTCGGCCCCGCACGCATCAAGATCACGCTCTGGACGACCATCATCGTCGCTGTCGTCGTGGGGCTCTGGATGTTTACGCAGGATTCATCGTTCATCTTCCCGATCATCCTTGGGATGTATGCATGGAAAGCGCATCAGGCACTGAGGACGCTGGGCGGGCGTTAGAATTTTTCACCAGAGCAACATCCGGAAGCCCGCGAGAACTGCGAAGATCACGATCATCTGCTCGAAGATGCGCTGGGGGACCTGTCGCAGCATCGCCTTGCCTCCAAAAATCCCAAGCGCCACCGCTGGAAGAAGTGCTAGATTCTCACGCAACGAATCCAGCGTAACCAACGACAGGTGCGCATTCAGCGGCAATTTGAGCACATTGATCAGGAGAAAAAATCGTGCGCCGATGCCGACCAATTCCATCTTGGGAACTTTTTTTGCCATCAGATAGAATTGAATTACCGGCCCCGCAGCATTGGCCAGCATCGTGGCGAAACCTCCTAACACCCCAGCGCCCACACTGAAGCGCGATGATCCCGCCAAGCGCTCAAAGCCCGCAGGATTCCATTGCCGGAACACCTGCAACGCCACCATCAACAACACGCAGGCACCGATCGACCGCCGCACGCTGGCTTCAGAAATCCCACCCAGAACCCACCACCCCAGCGCGATCCCGACCAAGGCGGGCAGTAGCAATTTCCAAACTGGCCGCCACGATCCGTATTTCACAAACGCAGGGAATGCCATAAGGTCCGCCGCGATCAGCAGCGGCAAGGCCAAGCCCACCGATGCCTTCGGCCCATAGAGATCCGCAAACAACACCACCGAAACGATTGAGATCCCGCTGAACCCAGCCTTGGACAACCCAACGCAAAGCGCCGCCAAAAGCGCCAAGACATGACCTGAGAACAAGGAATTCATTTCCCAACCATCCATCGGCAGATCCCTAACAACCACAAGAAAAAATCGTGCGGCTCACCCACCCGTACACGAAATCAACCTTCCATGCTGGGAGGGGGTCGAGGAAGCGTGAGTCACCTGCTGCGAGGAATTTTTGATTGGGAGAGTCGTCGATTTTCGCCCATGCTTTGCCTAACGATGAACCACTCAGGCAAATGTCACGCGCTGCTGTCGACCGCTCGGCTGCCGAATGTCCCGAGCGTGGTGAGCAACGTCTGGCTTGGCATCGCCGTGGGATTGAGCATGAGCAAACTCGACCATCGCCCGTTGCAATGGGCGCTCATCTTTTCACTCAGCGCCGCTGGAACAGCACTCTACGTCGCGGGAAATTTCTTCAACGACTGGATGGATCGCGCTTGGGACGCTCAACATCGCCCAGAACGCGCCCTGCCCCGCGGACTTTTTTCGCCATCACACTATCTCATTCTAACCGCAATTCTTGCTGGCCTCGGCATTCTACTCGCGGCGTCGGCCAATCGCGAATGTGCCGCAGTCGCAGGGTTGATCGTCTCAAACATCCTCGTCTACACGATCTGGCACAAACGCAGTGCGTGGGCGGTCATCCCGATGGGCCTTTGCCGGGCGCTCTTGCCCATGCTTGGATTCGCCGCAACGGGCATGGGTAGTTTCCAGTCCCCAACGATCGCTGCCATGTCCCTCAGCCTGCTTTGCTACATCGCAGGGCTCTCGCTCAGCGCGCGACACGAATCGATGGCGCAACCTCCCCGGTGGGTGTCGCGAGTTTCACGCTCACTTTTCGCGCTAACAGCCGCCCTGATGTTCGGTGCGACCTATCAACTCACTCAGTCGCTGGGGTTCGGCGTGGTGGGACTCATTCCATCTGCAGTGTGGCTCACGCTTGGTCTCACACTCCACCGCAAACCCGTCCCACGCCACGTTTCAAGCCTGCTCGCCGGAATCCCACTCGTCGATGCGATGGCGCTCTTGCCCCTTGCGCTGACGCTGGCATCCGGCGCAGCACCATGGAGTTCACCGTTCGGCATCGCCTGTTTTGCGGTTCCTCCCCTGGCATTCCTTGCCGCATTATTTCTGCAACGACTTGCGCCCGCAACCTGATCGGGACTTGCGAATCCCGACTTTCTGCGCTCCACTCTTCATACGCATGAGCATCGCCGCAAAACAGGATACCCTTCTCGAAGAACTCGCGCTCTTCCAAGACTGGACCGAACGCTACGAATACGTGATCGGACTTGGAAAAAAACTCGCGCCCCTCGCCGAGGCCTCGAAAACTCCCGCGCACTTGATCAAAGGCTGCCAATCCCAAGTCTGGATCGACGCCACCTTCCATGACGGCAAAGTCCAGTTCGCTGCCGATTCGGATTCTCTCATCACCAAGGGCATGATCGCGTTGTTCGTCCAGGTGCTCAGCAATGAGACCCCAGACAATATTCTCACCGCAGACATGAGCTTCATCGACCGAACCGGCCTCAAGGAACATCTCGCACCCACCCGTGCCAATGCCCTCACCTTGATGGCCAACCAAATGAAACAACGCGCCCTCGAATTCGCCGCACTCCCATGATCGCCTCCATCCTTGAATTCAACTGGATCGCCGACCCACAAGCGTGGGGAGCACTTCTAACACTGTCCTTGTTGGAAATCGTCCTTGGCATCGACAACATCGTTTTCATCTCGATCTTGGTCGACCGTCTTCCCGAGCATCAGCGGAAAAATGGCCGATTGCTCGGTCTTGGCCTTGCGATGTTTGCGCGGTTGATTTTGTTGCTTTCGATCAGTTGGATCATGGGCCTCAAAACGGCGCTTTTTGAAATCCCCGTTCATCCGAATCTCTGGGACATGATTCCCACAGCCTCAAGCCACGGCGGCCAACTGGGGATTTCATGGAAGGATCTCATCCTCCTCGGTGGTGGTTTTTTCCTCATCTGGAAATCGACGAAGGAAATCCATCACAGCCTGGAAGGCCACGACGATGCGAACGTGAGCAGCAAGGCCGGCGCAAGCTTCGGCGCGGTGCTGATTCAGATCGCGATGATCGATATCATCTTCTCGTTAGACTCAGTGATCACCGCAGTTGGCATGGTCAATGACCCAAGCCGCGTCTCGTTGATGATGACCGCCGTGGTGATCTCGATCGCCGTGATGATGCTTGCGTCGGGCGCCATCAGCGCGTTTGTCTCGCGCCACCCATCAGTCAAAATGCTCGCACTTTCATTCCTGATCATGATCGGCACCGCCCTCATGGCAGAGGCGCTGCATTTCCATGTGCCCAAGGGCTACATCTATTTCTCCATGGTGTTCTCACTTGCCGTGGAAATGCTCAACCTGCGCGTGAGATCGAAAAATCCACCGCCTGCAGCTGCAGATATCTAACGGAACTTTACGTCGAGCCCCTTGACCAAGGCATCAAGCACGCTCTGGTGAGCGGCGTCGATTTCCTCCGCCTTGAGTGTCCGGGAGGGTTCGCGATAGTGGAAGCGATACGCGACCGATTTGCTCTCGGCGGCGATCTTGATTCCTGAAGCATCGGTGAAGACATCGAAGCACTCGGCCGAAACCAGCAGGGGCTCGGCGAGCTTGGCGATGACCGCTTCGATTTTCGCATTCGGCATGGCGATGGGAAGCTCCATGGCGGCATCGCGCGAGGAGCCGGGAAACTGCGGCAGATCCTCGACGTGGCTGATGCCGTTGAGGAGCTTGCGGATTTTTCCAAGGTCGAGTTCCGCCACATAAACGGCAGATGTAAAATCAAGTTCGCGCTCACGCGCCGGCATCAAGCGAGCGAAGACACCGATGTTTTGGTCATCCACTTTGATTTCGCTGGCAAGGACAAACCCCGCACGTTCCTTGGGTGCAAAGGTGATTTTACGCTCACCTAACAGAGCGGAAAGAATGCCCTTGAGATCATAGAGGTCGGCGTGGCGGTCGGCTTGCGCCCAGCCCGTCGGGAGGTTCGATCCGGAGAGCAAGATGGCGAGTGTTTCGCTTTCCTGATCCTTCGCCTTGCCGCCACCGGCATTGCGGAACACACGGCCCATTTCGAAGAAGCGCAGCGACTTCGCCTGCTGGCGGACATTTCTAGCAGCAGATGCAATCAGGCCCGGCACGATGCTTGGACGCATCACGGCGTGATCTTCACTGAGTGGCAATTTTACGCGGATCACATCGCCGTCTTGAAGCGGTCGCAGCGGCAGCACATCCGCAACTTGAGCGTCTGAAATGAGCTTGATCGTTTGGCACTCGTGCAACCCGAGCGCGGCAAGGCGGCGGCGCAGCACCATGTCGGCATCGTAGGCGGCATCGACCGGGCTCGCAGGAACGAAGGCCCCGAGAAAACGGGAAGGCACATTGGCCAGTCCGTGGACGCGGGCGATTTCCTCGACGAGATCGATGTGGCGTTGGAGATCTGCGCGGAACGAGGGAACATTCCACGCACCATCGGCCAACTTGCTCAAGCCAAGCCGAGTCAGGATTTCCTCTGCGGCAGGCAGCGCGATCGAGCCACCCATGAGTTGGTCTAACTTCTGCGCATCAAGCACGACGGGCTGGGTCAAGACCGGGGCCTCGCCCGCCACTTGGATGCTTGCCTCGGCACTGCCGCCTGCGAGTTCGAGGATGAGCTTGGTGGCAAGGGCAGATGCAGTTAGAATTCCTTGGGGGTCCACTCCACGTTCGAAGCGATAGGACGAGTCCGAGGAAAGCGCCGTGCGGCGTGAGGTGCGGCGAATTCCTTGAGGAGTAAAATACGCGGATTCTAAGAGAATGTCCGTGGTCGTTTCCGTCACGCCGCTATGAAGCCCACCCATCACGCCGGCAAGCGCGAGGGCTGCACCCGAGGCATCGGAAATCAGCAGATCGCCTGCAGTCAGCGTGTATTCCGACTCATCGAGCGCGAGGAAGACTTCGTCTTCATTCGCATGACGTACGACGATGTCGCCGCTGAGTTTGGCGGCATCGAAGGCGTGCAGCGGTTGCCCCAGCTCGTGCAACACGAAGTTGGTCACATCGACGATTTGATTGATCGGCCGAAGCCCGATCGACTCGAGGCGTTGCTTGAGCCAAGCGGGACTTTCCTGCACCTTGACCCCTGAAATTCGGACTGCGGTGTAAAGTGGGCACGCGGCAGGAGCATCGAGCTGGATCGCTGACGCGGCGACGGTCGTGACCGCTGGCACTTCTAATGGCTTCAGAGGCGTCTTGAGCAAGGTGGCCAACTCGCGTGCCATCCCGTAATGGCTCAGGAGATCTGGCCGATTCGGGGTGACCTCGAGTTCTAACAAAACATCGGAATCAAAGAACAACTTGGCTGGCTTGCCGATTTCGGCGTCCGCCGGAAGAATGAGCAGTCCATCCTCACCGGGAGGTAGACCGATTTCACTCGCGGAGCAAAGCATGCCCTTGGACTCCACCTTGCGCATGACCGTCTCGCCAATGGTGAATCCGCCGGGAAGCTCGGCACCGGGAAGCGCGCAGGGAACTTTATCGCCAACCTTGTAGTTTTGTGCCCCGCAAACAATCTGGCGGAGTGACCCCTCGCCGGCATCGACTTGAGTGACCTTCAAACGATCCGCATTGGGGTGCTGGACGGCTTCCTTGATCTGCGCCACCACGATTTTTTCCGAGGTGATGCCCCTGGGGATGATGCCTTCCACCTCGACGCCAGCGAAGGTGAATAGGTCATCGATTTCCTTGATCGATTTGCCAGCGAGGTCGAGATGAGTGGCGAGCCAGTTGAGAGAAACATTCATGAGAAGGAGAGAGTGGATGAATCGAAACGCAGGGGCGTTGAACGCGCGTGGTGAGTCACTAGATTTTGTTAGGCAAACTGCTTGAGGAACCGGACATCATTTTCGATGAGAAGCCGGATGTCCTTGATTCCCCAACGGATCATCGCGAGGCGATCAAGCCCCATGCCAAAAGCGAACCCCGTGACCTTTTCAGGGTCGAAGGCGTCGTCCTTGCGCGAGCGATTGATGGCATCAAACACGGCGGGATCGACCATGCCGCAGCCCGCGACCTCGATCCATCGTGGCGCCTGGCCCTTGATGGTTAGTTTGACATCGATCTCGAAGCTCGGTTCGGTGAACGGAAAGAAATGCGGGCGAAAGCGCACTTCAGTGCTGGTGCCAAACAACTCGCGGAGAAAATATTCCAGCGTTCCCTTGAGGTCGGGCAGCGAGACATCGGTGCCCACGTAAAGCCCCTCCAGTTGGTTGAACACCGAGAGGTGGGTGGCGTCAATCTCATCACGGCGGTAGGCGGAACCGGGCGCGATGATCCGGATCGGCGGCGCTTGGGCTTCCATCGTCCGGACTTGAACGCTCGACGTGTGCGTGCGGAGCAATTTCCCGGAGTCGAAATAAAAGGTGTCCTTCTCGTTGCGTGCTGGATGGTCGGCTGGGGTGTTGAGCGCATCGAAGCAATGGAACTCATCCTCGATCTCGGGTCCCTCGGCGAGTGCGAAGCCCATGCGGCGGAGGATCCCGATGGCTTGGTCGCGGATCAGCGTGAGCGGGTGAAGCGACCCGACGGCAAGCTGGCGGGCAGGCAGCGTCACATCGATCCCTTCAAGCGCGGCTCGGTCGGCAACCTCGCGCAGGATGACTTGTTTTTCCTCAAGGGCCACGGTGATGACCGTTCGCGCGGCATTGAGGAGTTGGCCGACGGCGGCTTTGTCTTCTTTGGGCACGTCCTTGATGCCGGCAGCGACCAACGTGAGGGTGCCTTTTTTGCCGAGCACGGCCACGCGTGCGTCATCGAGCGAACGCTCGTCACCAGCGGCGGTGATTTGCGCAAGCGCTTCAGTTTGGATGGCTTCGATTTGCTCCTTCATGGGAAAGGGGTGGAGATAGACGGAAACTCGGCGGCGGTCAAAGCCAAGCTTCACAAGGTGGCCGCAACGGACTCAGCGGCATCCGTGAAACACGGAAAAATCGGCTGCCATCCGGTCGCACGAAGTTTTTGGTTTGAAACGCTTTTGTGAGTCCAGCCCCGCTTGCGGTTCAAATCCCTCGGGCCCGATGGCGGCAGCGGCAGGCCAAAAATTTCCCCAAGTCTTTCGTAACAAGCGCGCTGTGAAATCGGATGCGAATCGCACAGGTTGAAAACCTCACCCGCCGAACCCGCGACATCCGCCGCCAGATGGAAAATCGCACGCGCGGCGTCGTCCCGATGAATCTGGTTGATCCATCGCCCACCCTCTTCCTCGATGACTGCCTCGCCGGCCAAAAATTTCTTCAGCAACACGCTGCGTCCGGGGCCATAAATGCCCGCCAACCGCGCAACCACCCCCCGTGCCGCCAGCACGACCCGCTCGGCCTCCAGCAACAAACTCCCCGTCTCACGGTCCGGGATCGCTGGACTTTCCTCGGTCACGATCGACCCATCAGTCTGCGCGTACACCGAGGTGCTGGAGGTGAAAAGCAGCGGCGTATTCGGGAATTTTTTCACCAAATTCCGGCAGCCATCGACATAAACCCGTTGATAGGCCTCCGCCCCGCCCCGCCCCGACGCCGCGCAGTGGACGATGAAATCCGCAGCCGGCAAGCGATCGACATCGGCCGGATCCCCCACGTCGCAAACGATCGAACCTTCGCCGCCTGACAGGCTGGTCGTCGCCACCTCCCAGCCTCGGTCACTGAATTCACGAGCGATGGACTGCCCAAGATAACCGTGGCCGATGAGTAATAATTTCATGATAAATCGGTGGATTTTCCTGACAATCTTGCCAGCACGTTCGCGCTGCCTGAGTTGCCCATGTCCACGCCACGGACCATGGCGCGATCTCGCTGGTTTTTCAAGCGATCGATCCGAAACGCGCAAAAATCGCTTGCCACCCGCCCTGCCCTGCCCAACCCAGCGCAATCTGCCAGAGATGAAACAGGATTTCCCTTGGCAGATGGCCATTTTTTTCGGCTAGTTTCACTCGTCCATGCCAACCGAAGCGATCCTCTCCACCGCGCGCCAATTTCTTGGCGTGGACCCCACGGTGCCCATCACCCTAGAGCCGATCAAGCGCGGGGCGTCCGGTCGCACAATCGTGCGGGTAAAAACCAAGGTCCACGAGCCCTTCATCGGCATTCACTGGAACGAAGAACGCGAGGACAATTCGCAATTCATCCCAGTCGCCCATTTTCTCAAACAGGCGAAGTTGCGAGTGCCAGCAATCATCCACGAGCGGGCCCGCCATCGGGTGGTGCTCGTCGAAGACCTCGGAGACGTGGATCTGCTCTCCATGAAGGATCGGCCGTTCGCCGAACGCATGGTGTACTACCGCTCGGCGTTCGAACAAATCGACAAGCTGTTCTACTCGAAGGCGCCCAAAGACTTCCACCTCATGCCTCCGTTCGATGCGAAACTTTATCGCTGGGAGCAAGAGTATTTTTTCGAATTCATGGTGGAGGATTTCCTCGGCATGGACACGAAGGCATTGAGGGAAAATGCTGCGTTTCTCGACCTTTCCAACCGTCTCGGCACCGTGGCCCGCCATCTGGTCCACCGCGACTTCCAATCGCAAAACCTTCTAATCAAAGACGAGAAAGTCTGGCTCATCGATTTCCAAGGCCTACGCCGTGGCCGCCAAGAATACGATCTCGCATCGCTCGTCTTCGATCCGTACCTGAATCACTCGGCCGATGAACGCGAGGCGCTTCTAACACTTTGGGAGGAAATCACCGACGAACGTCCGTTAGAAACTCTCTTCCACGAATGTGCCGCCCAACGCTTGATGCAAGCCCTTGGCGCCTACGGCAACATCGTGAAAAACCGCGGCGACGAGTGGTACCGCCAACACATTGCAACGGCCGGCAAACTGCTCGCCGAAGTGACGGCAGGAACCGCACTGGAAGGACCACTCGCCCCGATCCTCATGGCGCTCCGCCCATCGGAAACGTGAGTCGCTCATTTCATCGCCACCTGCGGGTCCTGCTCGCCTCCACGATCGCAGGCATTTGTGTCTGGAAATCGGCGCCGGGCACGGACATCGACCGCCAAGCATTCACCGCAGTCGCCCAGAGTTTCATCAACCCGCCGCTCTTCACCGCTGGCAAGGGATCGCACCGCTCGCCATGGCAACTTCGGGCATTCGCAACGGATTCGAAAAAATCCACTCATCACGCACCCGCCATCGTCTCACTCGGCGATGACCCTAACGGATTTTTCCAAGAATCGCCGCCTGCGCCGATCGACCTTGCCGTGGTTTTGAGCAACTTTTCCCGGCTCGGGATGAAAAATGCCGCCATCGCCGCCGTCCTCGCATGGGAAAAGCCGGATCCCATCGGACTGACCGCACTGGAGAAATCCCTCGGGAAATTCGAGTCGCTCACGATGGCGGCACCGCTCTCACGCGGCGCAGTCGCCTCGCCCATGCCACCCGCATTTCGACGGGCCTCGATCCCGATCTCTGCGGTCCACGGAGATGCCTCGTCACTGCCCGTGGTCAACCGCATCCCACTCCCGGGCATCATCCTCGAGAACGCAGCCGCCCTCGCCGGATTTTCGGTGTTAGAATCGGAACCCAACGATGGCCCCGTTCCCCTGCTCGCCCGCTGGGAGGACCGCTTGGTGTTTCATTTTTCCGTTCTAAGCGTTCTCCAACAACTCGGCCTGAGCGTCGATGAAGTGGACGTCCGCCCCGGCGAGTGCCTTGCGCTCGGACCGAACGGACCGATCGTGCGCATCGACGATTACGGCCGTCTGGCCACACCGTTGAAACCGATTTCTAACGAAATGTCTGTTTCCGCCGAGAGCTTGATCGATGCGCCAGCAGATCCATTCGCCACGCATGCGGCATCGCCCGTCATCCTGCGCGACGACCGCAGCGCCGCAGAACCCGCCACCCGCCGGTTCTCCGAAAACCTCAGCCCCTTGATCAGCGCCGTCGAGTCCAGCGCGGGCCTCACCGAATCGATCCGCTACCCGAGATTTCTCCCCCTCTGGGAAATCGCCACGCTCGCCGTCACGGTGATCATGCTCACCCTGCTGGCCAACGCCCCAGAATTTCTCCGGAAAACCGGCTCGCTGGTCCTCGCCGGAATGGGCATCGCCGCCCAATGGATCGGCCTCGGCGTGGCCGGCATCTGGCTACCAGGCCTCGCGATCCTCGCCGCCGTCGCCGCCGCTCACCTCGTCGGATTACGGCTTGCCAACCCGCCTCCCTCTCAATCCTAATCGCACCCGCTCATGGACCCGATCGAAAAAGCCAACACTCTCATCGAAGCGCTCCCGTACCTGCAGGCTTTCCGCGGAAAAACGTTCCTCATCAAGATGGGTGGATCCGCCATGGAGGACCCCGACCTCGTGGGCAGGGTGATGCGCGACATCGTTTTCCTCGAAGTCGCTGGCATCAACCCGATCGTCGTCCACGGCGGCGGCAAGGCCATCTCGGCCGCCATGGAAGCCGCCGGCCTGGAAGCAAAATTCATCGATGGTTTCCGCGTGACGACCGATGAAGCGATCGAAATTGTCGCCAAAGTTCTGTCGGACGAAATCAACCCCGGCCTCGTCCGCATGATTCGCGACTTTGGTGGAAAAGCCGTCGGCATCCCCGGCAACGATGTTTTCCTCGGCGAGAAAATCAAGGGCACCGACGCTGCTGGCAACCGCGTTGACCTCGGTCGCGTCGGCGAAGTCGTCGGTTGCCAACTCGCTCACATGGACGCCGCTCACCAAGCGGGAATCGTCCCCGTCATCTCACCCCTCGCCGCTGAACTCGCCACCGGCCGGCCGCTCAACATCAACGCCGACCTCGCCGCCGCCGCACTCGCCAAGGAACTTCGCGTCGCGAAACTGGTGTATCTCTCGGACGTGCCCGGCCTCCTCTCGGACCCCAAGGATCCCACCTCCCTCATCCAATCGGTGACCCGCAAGGAAGCCGAATCCATGATCGCCGATGGCACCATCTCCGGCGGCATGATTCCCAAAATCCGCAGCGCCGTGGACGCCCTCAACGCCGGCGTCCGCAAGGTCCACTTCGTCGATGGCCGCCTCCCTCACGCCCTGCTATTGGAAATCTTCACCGACGGCGGCATCGGCACCGAAGTCGTCCGCTGATGCGGCTTTTTCTGGGATGATGAATGATTGCTGATTCCAGCAAAATCTTGCTCAAAAAGCGCCCAGACGCATGGACGTCGGCTGGCACCCCTGCCGGGGTGCTGAATTCGAGGGCATTAGGATCCGGCGGTATCGCCCCGCTCAACCACCGGATCATCGAACGTGACACGCCTCGCATCTCGGAGGAATGCTAACGGAGGCGGAATCAATCGAGATAACGCGGATCGTAGGTGACGCCAGAGCCAGGGTGTTGGAGACTGCGGGCGGGGTCGGCGTATTCGTCGGAATTCTCATCCAATTTTGGGGGTGATGAATCCCTTGGTCTTCCAACTTCGCCTTAATCCGAATAAAGGCGTTGTCAGGCGGCAGGCTAGTCAATGGTAAGGTCAATGACTGATAAGGAGCCAACTCTGCAGATCGGCTATTTGGGCTAATTTTCTACACAAAATCCCAGACAAAAAGTAAGGTTTCCGCTTGTATTGGGGGTTTGGAGGGATAGGATGGGGGTATGAGCAGTAAGCGGTGGCTGTCGCCTTGGAAGGATTCGCGGGAAAAGCCGGTGATGTACCACTGCATCAGCCGGGTGGTGGATCGGCGGTTTGTCTTTGGCGAT
>JAPJNB010000118.1 GCA_026461385.1 Akkermansiaceae bacterium | reverse complement strand
GTGTGGGGGTGGGCCTGCGTCGGGGGGAAATTGACAAGCTGCTTTGGCGTCAGGTTGACCTCAGCACCGGCGTGATTCGGATCGAGACGACTGAAGCGGGTTCACTCAAAAGTGAGGATTCAGCTGGGGAGGTGCAAATGGACGAAGCGTTGTGCGCGATTTTCCGCGGTTATCGTGCGCGGGCCACGGGCGACTTTGTGGTCGAGCGGGAGGGCGGCACGGCTGGAGTTCATGACTGGGGCAGACAGTACCGCTGCAATTCCATCTTCAAGCGAACGCTGACTTGGTTGCGTAGCAACGGTCTGGATGTAAAGAAGCCGATCCACACCCTCAGAAAAGAGGCCGGTAGTATGATCAGTACAAAGAGCGGGATTCATGCTGCGAGCCGGTTCCTCCGCCACGCTGATATCCAGGTCACCGCAATGCATTACGCCGATCATAAGGAGCGGGTGGCTGTGGACATTGGCGGAATGCTGCAGCCCGAAAACGTGACAGCGATTGCATCTATCGGAAGCTCGTCGGCCCCTTCGGTGACTGTTGATGCGCCACCTCTCAAAATCCGAGCTTAAGTGCATTGAGCTGAGAGACGTGTTCGCTGTACGAGATAGTGTCACGAAAATGATATGGATACCCTTAAGAAGATCAAAAGTGCCGTAACCGCCTTGTCGTTTGCCGACCAGCAAGTGCTCCTAAGTTGGCTTCAATCTGTGGTTGGTTTGAGGATGATAAAACAAACGACCACAGACGAGCGGCGAGATGCTTGGTTGCAGAGGATGGAGGAACGCCGCCTCAGAGGGGCAACGGGCAAAGCTGGCAGTTCAATTCAGCAACTGATGAATGA
The DNA here is from genome assembly GCA_026461385.1 of Akkermansiaceae bacterium. Taxonomy (GTDB): domain Bacteria; phylum Verrucomicrobiota; class Verrucomicrobiia; order Verrucomicrobiales; family Akkermansiaceae; genus Luteolibacter. The sequence goes on along the minus strand of JAPJNB010000118.1, from coordinate 2,990 downwards.
CCTTCGTGGAGATTAGTCATCAATGGCTCACTGGGATAGATTCTTTGTGCCAACACCATTTCTACGTTGATGGCTATTTACTTAACCCCCGGGCTGTGGTGGATACACTTCGTGCTCGATAATCTCGGGCATCACCAACTCCCTCTCTAACCATTCCCGCGGCGGGTTGGGGTGATTCCTGTGGTACACCTCGAAAGTCATGCTGATCTCCTGTTCCTTATCCTGAGGTGTAGGGCCATCAAACTCGCCTGCCATCTTCGCATCCGCCACCAACGCCCCCAACATGTCGAAGACGGCCTTTACGGTGCCGTCCTTGCGCTTGTTCACCTTGGTCGGGACCTTACCCTCAATCATCTGCCTAAGAAGATCGCGCTTCTCGTCGATGCCCATCAACGCACGGCTATGGACCTCGCACTGGATTTCACTGATGCGGGACTTTACGTCCAGCCGAAGATACAACTTGTAGCCCAAGGTCGCCGGATCAGCGACATGCGGGCAGAGTTTTGAATATGCAGCTTTGCGATCCATACCTTCGGCAATGAGCCAGGCAAATCGTTCGTGGAGACGGTTCTTGAGGCGGGGCATGGTTTGTGTGGAAAAATCGCGCCGGAGGAGTGAACTCGATCCACTCTGTAGACCATTATGGTGATCGACCGAAAACAAGCGAGTGTAAAATTATTGAACACACCAAAAAGTCGTTGCTAGCGAGTGGATTCCGAATTTCCCAAACTTTCGCCAGCGAGCGATCGACCGTGCCGACCAGAAAATCGTCTGGAAGTTGACCTATTTCGCCCAATGGGGAATTGCATCTGGACCCAAGCGGAGGTCGTGCGGCGCACCGGGGGAAGTTCTGGCCTAGTCTCTCGCATCATCCAGCATCTCATTAGTCTGGGGGGGCTTTTCACCGAAACCCAGCATCGTGGCGGGCGAACACTTGTTAGCGATGCACAAATTTACCTAGACCTCCAAAGGACGAGCCTTCGAGGCTCTGACGCGGCGTCTGCATTGCGGGATTGGGAAGGCTTTTGCCGGCCGTGAAATACGACAACTACATTGAACTGGTCCCAAATTTTTCATCGAAGGCGTAGACGGCACCATTCCAATGCGAACTGTAGAGGGGGCGGCAAAATTGATGGCTTCGTTGCGGTTGGTGATGGAAATGGCCCTCTCATGAGCAATAAGCGCTGGAGTTATTGCTCGTGATATTTGATTATTGTGAGCAATAAGTAGGAAGATTTTTAATCATGCCCATCTCAGCGATTTGGAATTGGCAGCTTAAGGATTGGCCAGAATTTCGCTACGACTGCGCAAAAATGGAGGCGCTCGAAGCGGAGTTCCTGCGTCAGTCGGGCATTTTCATTGGCTCATTTCGGCACGTTGGCGACGAGGACAAGCAGCAGCTTTGTATCGAATTGATCAGCAATGAGGCGATCAACACCTCAGAGATCGAGGGCGAGATGCTGAACCGCGACAGCCTGCAATCTTCTATTCGCCGCAACTTTGGCCTTAGCACCGACCATCGGAGGGTTCCACCTGCCGAGCAAGGCATCGCTCAAATGATGGTGGAGCTTTACCGGCAGTTTGACGCACCTCTTTCCGAAGAACTTCTTTTTCATTGGCATAAGCTGATCGTGAACGGCAGGCGAGACCTCAAGAACATTGGCTGCTACCGCACGGATGAATACCCAATGCAGGTTGTGTCGGGTCCGATCCACTCCCCTCGGGTTCATTTTGAAGCTCCACCGTCAGCGATCATTCCAGATGAAATGGGGCGGTTCGTGCGTTGGTTCCAACGCACCGCGCCAACGGGAGATTCGCCGCTTCCCATTTTAACCCGCGCCGGCATCGCCCATCTCTACTTCGTCTGCATCCATCCATTCGAGGATGGCAACGGTCGCATAGGCCGCGCTATTGCAGAGAAAGCCATCTCGGAGGGATTGGGGCATGCCACCCTGCTAGCCCTGTCTCAGACCATCAACCGTGGGCGCAAGACGTACTACGAGATGCTTGAGGCCAGCAACAGGTGCAACAAAATCACAGAGTGGCTCGTCTATTTTGCGCGGACCGTAATCGAGGCTCAATCAGGGGCACAGAACCTCGTTGATTTCATTATCGCCAAGACCAAATTCTATGATCGTTTCCGCGGGCAACTCAACGAACGCCAGGAAAAGGTGATCGCGCGGATGATGCGCGAGGGACCGGACGGGTTCAAAGGTGGATTGAGCGCGGAGAAATACATCAGCATCACCGGCGCCTCCCGCGCCACTGCAACCCGTGATCTTCAAGCCCTCGCGGAGAAGAAAGCGCTGATTCGAACAGGACTCTTGAAGAGCACTCGCTACCATCTCCAACTTGTTGCCCATGCGTAATTTCTCAATGTCGTGCGGGCCCTATTCTGTCTTGGGCGTCTGAGTTGGATGATTGCTGACGGCAAAAAGTCGCATCAGTTACCACTTGGAAAGCTGTGAAAGCTATCAAAGTGTGCGCGGGACTTTCTCAGCTTTCATAGCTTTTCATTCGGCAGATTCCGTCTGGCAGACGAGCTCCGATTTTTATGACATACACTGCAGTTGCCTACTCCATTCCGGTCTGCTGTACTCACCGGCACATCAGGAACGCATTGGGTAACCAGTGCTGCCAACCGGGGACGGAGAAATCCTACGGTGGCTGAGGGGCGAGTGCCTTTCGATGTGCAGCGGGGATAAATCCGCTGAACAAAAAATCTCTCCGTGCCTTCACCGCCGCTTCCTGATTGGGATCGGCGGTTTTTTGTTGCTCGGGTTTCTGGTGTGCCAATTCCAACACGCACCATGAAAACCTCAAAGATCGCCATACGCATCGGCAGCAACCCGAACCACCACCTCTGGAACAACAACGGCACTTGGTGGCTACACTACACCGAGCACCTGCCTGACTACACAAAGCGCAGGGTACGCTTGAGTCTGCACACCCACAACGTCAGTGCCGCACGCGCAATTCGAGACGTTCTG
>JAPJNB010000117.1 GCA_026461385.1 Akkermansiaceae bacterium | reverse complement strand
CGATAAAGGGGGTGACGTTTCTTGTGTCGCGTATGTGATGAGATTCCGCGATCCTGTGAATTCAAAATCTAAGAAGGGATTTCAGACCTATGTTTTGAATCGGAAGTTAGTAGATCCCGACATTACTTTTTCAGGCAAGCCAGGAAAGTTTGAGCCCTTGCTGGGGAACACGAACTCATCCGAGCCGGGCAAGTGGCTGGACCCAGTTTTCATAAAGTCATACCCACCAGATAAGATTTCGGACAAAACCAATTTCCTTTGCGAAAACATTTATCAATTCACGCTCACGTTCCACGTTCAGACCTCAGATACCACGGATCCTACGAGACCCGCAGTCTTGACCAACATCCCTGTTAGGATTGGGGCTGGCAGTGGTGATGTCAAAAGTTTCCGGGTAACTGGAACTGGGATCGTCACGGACCCTGTGAATGCTCGGGTTGCAGCAGGTCGCCTCAGGGCGGTGGAGATTTCCGTCACGGTGATTTCAGACTTTGGGATCGATCAGCTCAGGACGCCGCGCACATGGAGTGAATCCCAGAAAGCGGAGTTTCTTGCGAAGAATTCCTATCAGTACACCAAGGTGGTCCAGGTTCCTGGGATCTGACCTGAAGGCGGGATTCTTGCATGGTGGGTTGATAGCAGCACCAAGATGCTTGGCCGAATCACGATGAGGCCTTGACATCTCCCCCGATCTGACTCACTCATTTTCAATCGTTTGTTATGATGAATCGTAGGGAAAACTCAGGCATTTTTACCGCTCCTGACGGGAAAAGCTATCTCATCACCTTTGCGCTGGTTAGTTCGTTGTTCCTGCTTTGGGGGTTTTGCAATGGCATGATCGATGTGATGGATAAGCACTTTCAAAAAGAGCTCCATCTCACGCTTGCTCAATCGGCTTGGGTGCAATTTGCACATTACCTTGGGTATTTTTTGATGGCGATGCCTGCGGGTTGGCTTGCAAATCGACTTGGCTACAAGGGGGGGATCATTGCGGGACTGCTCATGGTCGCGGTGGGAGGGTTCTGGTTCATCCCCGCAACGAAGATCGCAACGTTTCCCGCATTTTTGTTAGGAGTTTGTGTTATTGCATCCGGGCTGACCTTTCTTGAAACGGTGGCGAATCCTTACTCGACGGTTCTAGGGCCGAAGCGGTACGCGGCGACGCGGATCAACCTCGCGCAATCCTGCAACGGCATTGGCTGGATTTTTGGCCCCATCGCGGGGGCTCAATTTTTCTATGGGCAGGACGCGATGGGAAAGAGTACGGGTTCGCAAACGCTCTGGATTCCCTATGCGGCGGTGGGCGGATTTGTGCTCGTACTCGCCATCATTTTTTCATTTTGCAAAATGCCAGACATCGTCGCGGAGGATGAACCCAATCTCGACGCAGAGGGCCAATCGCTCAGCCCAGCCCCGGTGAATCGCAGCATCGCCCTCAGCCTCATCTGGCTGAATGTTGCGATCTTGTCGCTTGCCGTGGGCATGATCCTATCTGCCATCGTGGCGATTCCTTCGGTGGGGCAAGCTCTTGGTCTGACGGAATCCCAGGCGCTTTTCTACTCCGCGGGAGCGCTGCTGGTCATGGGCAGCGCGGTGTTGGCACTTCGAAAGCATCGGGTTACGCATCAAAGTTTCTGGGGACGACCCCACTTTTCTGGAGCCACGCTCACGCAATTTTTCTATGTCGCGGCGCAGTGTGGGATTTTTGCCTACTTCATCAACTACATGACCTCGCAGATCCCTGCAGTGCCAGATGCATGGCGGGTGGGGGCATGGGCCAGTTGGTTCGAAATTCACGGCAATGGCTTGCTTGGCTTGAGCGATAAGGGGGCATCGACCCTTGCGTCGATCGGCTTCGGGCTCTTTCTAGCAGGTCGTTTCATGGGTGCGGCGTTGCTCAAGAAGTTTCCGGCCCATCGCGTGCTTGCGACTTTCGCCATGATGGCGGCAGCGTGCAGTCTTATCGTCTGTTGCAAGCTCGGTTGGGCCTCGGTGGTCGCGTTGTTTCTGAGTTATTTTTTCATGTCGATCATGTTTCCGACGATCTTCGCGCTCGGCATCCACGGTCTGGGGGATCAAGCGAAAAAAGCATCGTCCTTCATTGTCATGGCCATCATGGGAGGTGCCATCATGCCCAAGCTGATGGGACACATCGCCGATACGCATCGCGACGGTATGTCCGCAGGATTTGTGGTCCCCTTCGTTTGTTTCATCTGGGTTGCGGCCTATGCCTGCTTCTGGAGCAAATTGAGTGGAACCGCAGGAATCGCGGGTGCCACTCGGGGAAATTCACATGGCTGATGCGGGGGGAGTGAGTTGGGCAAGGCGATGATTCTTGCTCGACGCCGGGGCCTCGTGCGTGCTGGGTGGTGCTTGCAACCTTCGATTTGAATCATGCCCGAGCTTCCTGAAGTTGAAACCACCCGACGCGGCATCGAGCCACATGTGGCTGGGGTGAAAATCAAGGAACTGATCGTTCGGCGCCGAGACCTTCGCCAGCCGGTTTCGCGCGACATCATGAAATTGGTGGGGTGCTGCATTCTCGGGGTATCGCGGCGGTCGAAGTACTTGCTTCTGAGTATCGATGACGGCTCGACGCTTTTGATTCATCTGGGGATGTCGGGGAGCCTGCGGGTGAGTGATCCGGCAGAGGAATGGAAAAAGCATGATCATGTGGGCATCACCTTGGCGAGTGGCAAGCAGTTGCGGTTTCACGATCCTCGGCGTTTTGGTTTGGTGCTGCGCCTCAAAGGCGACCCCATGGAACATCCGCTGCTGAAGAACCTTGGTCCAGAGCCCTTGGAACGTGGCTTCACCGTTGGGCACCTTGAGACGGTTTGTGCGGGGCGTGCATCGGCCATCAAGGTGGTGATCATGGATGCGAAACAGGTGGTGGGGGTGGGAAACATTTATGCTTCTGAGGCCTTGTTTCACGCGGGGATCCTGCCGCAAACCCCAGCCGCGCAAGTTTCGAAGTCCCAAGTGGGCAAGCTCTTCGCGTCGATCCGTAAGGTGCTGGCGGCGTCGATCAAGGAAGGGGGGACGACGTTGCGTGACTTTCTGAATTCCGATGGGCAGCCAGGCTATTTCAAACAGCGGTTGTTTGTCTATGGGCGAAAAGGTGAGCCATGCCGGAAGTGTGGCACCTCGATTTGCCACGAGGTTCTGGGCCAGCGGGCGACTTATTGGTGTCCGAAGTGCCAGAAATCGTGAGGCAGGATTCCATTTGAGCCCGACGGCTTCGGCTCGCAAAGTTCGCAATGGGCGTGACTATTTCCCTTGGCGAATTCCGAGTCTGAGCATAAGAACGAGCCGTCATGACCCGCTCATCCATCGAATTTGCCGCGAAAGTTTATATTGTTGCTTTGATCGTCGTCTTTATTTGGACGGTGACCAAGGTTTTGGCACAAATCGGGTTGATGTGATTGGCGTGAATCCCCCGTAGGGCGCTGCGTTACTGTGGCCCGATGGTGCGAATTTCTGAAGGATTGCAGACAACGAGCGGCCACGGCTCCGCTCATTGTTGGAAGGTCAGTTGAGAATTCCATCGAGTTGCCTGCCGGATTTCGGCTTTTGCATTCGACATCGGTCAAACTCATGGCAATTTATTGAAACATCCTCACCCCTGATTCGTTTAATCCCCATGACCATGCTCCGCCTTCGAAATGCAATCGCTGCAGTCGCATTTTTCTCGGTTACCTGTTTCGCAAATGCGCAGCAAGCAGACTTCAACGAGGTGGGGAGGCAAATGGCGATCATGTTACAAAATAGCCACTTTGCCAAATTGCCTTTTGACGCTGAGCTGAGTCACCGGTTTTTAGAGGATTATCTCAAGGATCTTGATTTCCAGCGGATGTATTTCACGCAAGAAGATGTCGATGGGTTCAAGGCCAAGTTTGGTGATGAGATTCACACGCTTCTTTTGAAAGGGGCAAGCATGCCGGTTGCAACCGAGATTTATGAGGTGTTCGAGAAGCGGGTGGAAGAGCGGGTTGCCCTAGTGGAAACGCTCTTGAAAGGCCCTGAATTTGAATTCAACACCAACGATTCGGTGATGCTCAGCCGCAAGGATGCGCCATGGCCAAAGGACGAGAAGGAGGCGGTGGACTTGTGGCGCTTGCAAATCAAAGAGGCGGTGTTGGGTGAGACCTTGCGGCGCCAGTTGCTCACCAAACTTGCCAAGGAGCAAGGCAAGCCTGATCCCGGAAGCGACGATCGTCAGCCAAAGGAAAAGGTCTCACTGCGGTACAAGCGGTTTTTGACCAGCGTGAAAGATGTGGATGACGAGGAGGTCGCCAACTACTTTCTCAGTGCGATTTCGCGAGCCTACGATCCTCACACGGATTACATGAGCTTTCGTGAGATGAGCCGATTTCGTGATGGAATGAAGAACGAACTCGTGGGCATCGGGGCCTTACTTCAAGGTGAGGAAGATGGCGCCACGAAGATCATGGGGATTGTGGTCGGGGGGCCCGCCGACCGTGAGGGAACTCTCAAGCTGAATGACCGCGTGGTTGCAGTCGATGCCCTGAACACGGGCAAAGCGGAGGATATGGTCGACATCATGTTCATGAAGATCGACAAGGTGGTTGATTTCATTAGAGGTAAGGAAGGTACCTCGGTGGCGTTGAAAATTGAACCGGCCAACGCAGCTCCGGGGCAGACGAAAATTCTAGTGATCCAACGCGGCAAGGTCGAGATGAAGGACGAGCAGGCCAGCGGTGAAGTGATCGAGTTGAAATCTGGAAAAGGCATCAATCACCGCCTAGGCGTGATCACACTGCCTTCGTTCTATGCAGACTTTGAAGAGGGCAAGGTCAGTTGCGCGACGGACGTAGAGAAGGTCCTCAAGCGGTTGATGGATGAGAAAATTGAAGGCCTCGTTCTGGACCTTCGTGGCAATGGCGGCGGATCCCTTGAGGAAGTGCGAAGAATGACAGGGTTTTTCATTGAAACTGGGCCAGTGGTTCAAGTGAAAAACACGCTGGGCCAAGTGCAGGTGAAGGACTCCGATGCCGGCAAACCGATTTATACCGGGCCAATGGTCGTGATGACGGACAAGAGTAGCGCGTCGGCCAGTGAGATTCTCGCCGGAGCATTGCAGGATTTCAATCGTGCGGTGATCGTCGGCGATTCATCGACCTTTGGCAAAGGAACCGTACAGCAGCCGATGGATATTGGCCGGATGCTGCCGCTCTTTGCTGCTAGAAATCGTGCGGGGTACTTGAAGGTCACCATTCAGAAATTTTATCGTCCTTCGGGGTCATCGACTCAGATGGATGGGGTGAGCGCGAACGTGGTGTTGCCAAGTTTGGTGGATGCGTTGGATGTTGGGGAGGCCTTTCTCGATCACTCATTGCCGCACGATCTGATCCGTCCAGCGGGCGATTTCAAGCCGCTCGATGTGCAAGGGTTGTTTATCCCCCGCCTCAAAGAATTGAGCCAGACCCGTTTGAAGTCTTCCAAGGATTTTGAATACATCATTCAAGATGTGATTAAGACGAAGGATCGCGTGAAGGCAAATCAGCTTTCGCTGAACAAGGCCAACCGTGAAAAAGAGTTGGAGGAGTCGGACAGCCTCCAAAAAGAGCGCAATGCGGAACGCCGATTGCGGTTCGCAAAGATGACCGAGGAGGATAAGAAATCGTGGTCGTTCTATAAGCTTAAGCTCGAGGACATTGATACCAACGCGAAGCTGAAGCCCTATGATCCCTCGGACGAAAGCGGCTCGTACATGCGCCGAGCCAAGGATGAAACCGCAGATTTGGACGAGACTCCCAAGTGGCCAACGGGGTTAGACCCTGTGAAGCGCGAATCGATTTCGGTACTAAAGGATCTCGTCGGTCTTACCGAGAAGGCTCGCATTGCGGGACTGTCAAATGGATCTGCCGAAGTCCGCTGATGTCGGAGGTTGAGGAAAACCTTCTAACCGTCAGGCGGAGAATGCAGGCCGCTTGCTCGCGAGCTGGCCGTGATCTCAGTGAGGTGGAGCTGGTCGCGGTATCGAAGACTTTTCCGGTCGATTCCGTGAGGGATGCGATGGATGCAGGCCAAGTCGCATTTGGAGAAAGCCGGTTGCAGGAGGCGGAGCCTAAAATCGAATGCCTCCCTGGGTCGTTGAAGTGGCATTTTATCGGTAGGGTCCAGCGAAACAAGGTGAGAAAGCTTCTCCCGCACTTCGGCTGGATTCACGGTGTGGACTCCGCGAAGCTTGCCGCCTACATGAATGAAGTGGCCGGCGAGCTCGGGCTATTTCCCAAGGTTTTTCTCCAAGTGAATGTGGGAGATGAGGCTTCAAAAGGCGGTTTTGAGGTTGATGCGTTGCGAGCGGAGTTGGATACCATCCTGTCTCTTGATCGGCTTGAGATCATGGGTTTGATGTGCATCCCACCACCTGGGCCTGATGCAGGAGCTTCACGCCCATGGTTTGTTAGGCTTCGTGAGCTGAGGGATGCTCTGGAAATTGACTTCGGGGTCAAGCTTCCTGCGCTCAGCATGGGAATGAGCGATGATTTTGAGGTGGCGATCGAGGAAGGCGCAACTCATGTGCGAGTGGGTTCGGCGATTTTTGGTAAGCGCCCACCCGCCTCGATTCTGTTAGAATAGCCGATCGTCGCGTGTGCTTTCTGCTAGATTTTTCAGCCTGTTAGGCCCGACCACGCCCAGAGCCCGGGATCAAGTTCACATTGAGCGGCCTGGGTGATCTGCTTGGCGTCGGCACCCTCTTTGAGTGCAGCAAAGATGGTGGATCCAGAGCCACACAGCAATGCGGCAGCGATGTCGTTTCTGCTGAGAAGCCACTGCTTCAACTCGGCAAGGAATCGATGTTTTTCAAAAACGGGGCGTTCAAGGTCGTTCGTGAGTTGGACTCCACCAAGGTCTTGGGGGGCGTAGCGGATGCCGGGGATTTCTTGCGACTGACTCCACCGGCGGTAGGCATCAGGAGTTGGGACGCCAAAAGCGGGTTTGAGCAATAAAATGCGGAAGGGCTCTGGGGCGGGGGCGGGTGTGATTTTTTCGCCTCTTCCAGTGCAGTGGGCGGCACCTGGTAGAAGGAAGAATGGCACGTCTGATCCAAGAGATGAGGCGATCTCTTGGATTTTTTCGTCGTTAAGCGGGTTGGCATGGAGCCGGTTTAAACCGAACAAAGTGGATGCCGCATCACTGCTGCCGCCACCGAGTCCAGCACCATGCGGAATGGTTTTCCGAAGTGAAATTCGGTAGCTGGCGGATAGTCCTGTCGCTTCTTGAAACTGCCGCACCGCCTTCACCACGAGGTTGCGTTCGTCGCTTGGAACGCTGGGATCATCGCACGCAAACGAAAATTCATGGCTGGTATCAAACTGAATTTCGTCTGCCAAACTCGGCAATTTGACCATGAGGGTGTCGAGCTCGTGGAATCCATCGCCGCGTTTCCCAAGGATGCGCAGCGAGAGATTGACTTTGGCAGGAGCGTGGAGCGTCAATGAGTTCATGACTGGGAATCTAACGTAATCCAAGCCATCATGCGGCCTGTTTTCCCGAGTTCTTTCCGGTAGCTGTAAAAGCGTGTTAGATCAGATGCGGTGTTGAGTCCGCAATCGACAAAGCGGCCGATGCCGATGCTTGCGGCTTGTTTGCCGATGTCGGCAGCAAAGTCGACCTCGTAGTCGGGCGGGCGGATGCAGGGGCTGAGCACTGCGACGACATCTTCAGGGCGGGTGCCAAAATGGTCGTGCATGGCAGTGAGTGCCTTTCCGAGAATGTTGCCCTCGGTGCCATTTTTCCCCGAATGGAGCAGTCCGACGCCACGTGTTTTGCGGTCGGCGAGCCAAATGGCACCGCAATCGGCGACATAAATCGAGAGGACGATCCCCGGTTGGAGCGAGATGAGGCCATCGACCCCGGGAACCACTGGCAGCCCATCGGAAGCGATGAGGGTCGGGCTGCCTGGGACGACCGCAAGCTCGGTGCCGTGGACCTGCTCCGCGCGCCACCACTCGGCAGTGGACCCCGTTGAATTTTTAAGCGCCGCAGTGTGCCATGAGCGAAGTTGGACCATGGCCTGATCTCGGTCGCCCGTGATGGGCAAATCGGTGACGCGTTCGAGCCATCCCGCGCGAATGCCGGGGATGGAATGAATGGAATCGAGAAAAGAAAGCGCCTCCGTCACCCGAGTAGGGTAGCGGAGGCGCTGTGGATTCGCCAAGCGGCTTTATTCAGATGGGGGACTCGCCATTAAGCGATGGCCCGTCCGCGAATCGCCCGCTTCGTGTGCTCGAAGGCATCGGCTTGATCTTCGTCCATGTCGGCCAAGATGCCGGCAAGGTCATTCGAGATCTCACCCCGCATTTTTGAAACCAGTTCAGTTCCCTTGGTGGTGATGCGAACCATGATTTTCCGGCGGTCTTCAGCGGCGTGAGCACGCTCGACGTAGGCGAGTTTCTCCAAGCGATCGACTAAACCGGTCGCGGCTGCGGTCGAATGCCCCATCTTCTTCGCAATGTCGGACATCGTGAGATATTCTTCACTGGATAGATAGGTGAGGAGGAAAAACTGAGGGAATGAGACATTCCCTTTGTTCAGTTCGGTGGATAGGTTCAGGATGCAACTCCGCTGTGTGAACAGGACGAAGTCAGCGAGACGGTCGGTGTCGACCAAAGTCGAGGTGACTGGGGCGTTGATAGTTTTCATTTTGGCTGGTTTTATGGTTCATGGAATGGGATAATTAATAGATAACTAATGGGACAATCCCATCCATCGTATTAGAGAAGTTATCGGTAATCCGAGAAGTGATCAACTCTAAAACTTAATATTTTGCTCTTTCGAGCGGGAACTTTTTAAAAATAATGCAAACTAAGAGGTTTTAAAAGAAAAGAATTCCGTAAATCTTAATTATTTTTAAAAAACCAAGATGGCTGGGTTTCCTAGGGGGTTTGGACACGTTCTGGCGCTGGATTCGGCCGTGTTTGGGGGCTTGCATGGATCAAGTAGACGGCGTCACCCACTTCGATGAGGCCAGCTTGGACGTCGGCGGCGGAGAATTCACCGAGCGCTTCGCCCGTGACAAGGAGATTTGCGGTCCGCTGATCAGGGCCTCGGGTGGTGAGGATTTGGCCGACCTCAAGCTTTAGCTTTCCGTAGCTTTGTACCAAAACAAAGCGGCGATCGGCAGGGATCGACGCGACGCGCCCGATCAGTTCGGGGCCAACTGGGGTGGGTTTGGATTTTTCAGGGGCCTGGGGAGCTGGCTTGGAATGAAATGCAGCGCACGAAACTAAGACAATGCAGCAAACTGCGGCGATCCAGTGGGCGGAATTCATTTTCATCAGGCCACTGTGGACTCGGTTAGCGCCGAAATAAACCAAGGATTTCATGGTCAAATGATGCGAATCTCGTCGGCTTGGATCAGGCGATCGAGTCCAGCGTCGGTGCGCAGCAGCAATTCCCCTGTGGATGAAATCCCCTCGACCATACCCACTTGTCCGCCAGTTGAGGTGGAAAGCTTCACCCGGTGGCCGGTCAAGACGCAACGTTGCTGCACTGCGGCAATCAAGCTCCCAAAATCCTCGCCAATTTGTTGGCGGCGCCTCGCGAATTTGCTCAGGATCGCCCCCAAGACGACGGCCCTTGAAAACGACTGGGAGGTCTCATTTTTTAGCGAGGTTGCGATTTCTGCGACTTCGGGCGGGAAGCTGGTGGTGTTGACGTTTAACCCGATACCCACCACCACGAAATCTGACCCAGCCTCCACGAGGATGCCAGCAGCCTTACGCTGGCGGATCCAGACGTCATTGGGCCACTTGATTCCAGCGGGTACTCCGAAGGTTTCGATGGCTTCCGCAACGGCGACGCCGGCGGCTAATGCCAAGCGAGGCCAGAGCGCCTTGGCGGCGGTGGGTCGGACAAGGATGGAAAATGCGAGTGATTCTCCGGCGGGCGAGAACCAAGCGGCACCCCGGCGCCCACGCCCTGCGGTCTGCCGTTCCGCCAGTAAAACTAGGCCATCAGCGGCGCCGACTTGCGCCAACAAGCGGATTTCGTCGTTTGTCGAACCCACGGATTCGCGGATGAGCAAACGGAATGGCTCGGGAAATTCGTTCGCCGCTGCCTGGAAATCTTCACGGCTGGAAAGGCCGGACATCATGGAAGCATGTCGAAGTCGAGGCCAATATCAAGCGCCGGAGCCGAGTGGGTGAGGGCACCCACCGATATGAAGTCGACACCGGTCTCGGCAATCTCACGGAGACTTTCCCACGTGATCCCGCCGCTGGCCTCGAGCTGAGGTTTACTTCTTTCACCACGCATCATCACTGCCGCTCGAAGCTGAGAAGGTGGCATATTATCGAGTAATATAAAGTCCACCCCTTCGAGACTCAGGAAGGAAAGGACTTGCTCAAGATGATCCGCTTCCAATTCGATCGCAACGTCGGGACGCTCCGACTTGAGGCGCTGAATGGAATCTTGGAGCGCCTCGAGGCCACCTTCCGCAATCAGGTGGTTGTCCTTGACCATGGCTCGGTCGTAGAGTCCGAGACGGTGATTGGTGCCGCCACCATGGAGAACTGCTTGCTTCTCAAGCAGCCGATAGCCCGGTGTGGTTTTCCGAGTGTCCAATATCTGGGCGCGGGTGCTTTTGATGATCCCCACGTACTTGGCGGTTAGAGTCGCAACTCCGCTGAGATGTTGAATGAAATTGAGGGCGGTTCGCTCAGCGGTTAGAATGGAGCGCGCCGAGCCCTCGATGCGGATCAGCAGCGCTCCGGCACCCACTCGACTTCCGTCGGCGATCAGAACTTCCACTTCGAGCGTCGGGTCGACCTGACCGAAAACTCGGGCTGCCACCTCAACACCCGAAACCACACCCTCCGTGCGGGCCACCACAAATGCACGCGCCCTGCGGCTTTCTGCAATGAAATACAGCGAGGTAACATCGCCGCTGCCAAGGTCTTCGGCAAGCGCGAGGTCGATCAGAATGGCCGAGTGGTCGTTCATTGATAGGAGTAAACGATGGCTTGGGCCCTCATTGCAACCATGCTTTCAGTCCGACCCATGCCCCACCCCAACTGATAATCCACGGCAGAGTCAACAAACTGAGCAACGTGGTTGCGATCACAACTTGAACCGCCACTGCCGGACGGCCACCATAAATTCGCGCTAACAGAATAGATGTTAGTCCAGCAGGCATTGCCGCTTGGACGACGAGGACTTGCCGCAATCCCAGGGACAGCGGTAAGAACTTGGCGGCGGACAAGATGGCCAGCGGTGCCAATATTAAGCGGACGAGGATTGCCCCTAGAATCACTTTCCAAGTGGGTTTCTCGGATTTGACCAAGTCGATCATGGTACAACCCGTGATGAAAATTGCTAGAGGAAATGCCCCTGTGCCAATCATTGAGATGGCCTTGCGTCCCGGGCCGACGACTTGCTGATCCAGCCCGAGTGCAACAAGGGTGAGGCCAATGGTAACTGCGACAACTGGGCCGTTTACGAGTTTGCGCCATGGGATCCCACGCTCCCCACTCATGAGCATGATTCCGACCGACCAAATCGCGAACTCCACTCCGATGTTGTGAACGAACAGCAACGCGAGCGCTCCAGGGCCCCAAAGGATTTCAATCACGGGAGCGGCGGTGAACCCAAAATTTTGGCAGCCTGCGCTCAGAGCGAAGGTGCGCATACCGGTGCCGCGTTCAAGGCCAAGCAAGCGCCCCACCGCCAAGCCGATGGCGATTCCCACCATGATCATTCCGAAGCCCAGGCCTATCGACCACAGCACCACCGAACCCGATCTCAGTTCTTCCCTTCCAAGGATTTTATCCAAAATGAAACACGGAAGCATCACCAAAAAAATGGCACGCATTACGCCTTCATCATGTTCTCTGCGGATCAATCCAATCCAACGTAAAACGGCACCAGCGATGATCAATAAGTACACCGGCAGCACCGATGTCATAACAGGATTTGGCGAAATCACTTCACGAACGTCTTGGGTGCTTCGCGTCTCTGCAAGTGCATAATCGATGATTAAAGCACTGATTTGAATGACGCTGGTGGGCTAAATGAAAAAAGAGGTTGGGGCCACACACAATGAGAGAAAATACAAGGAATTCTCATCGTGCGTGATCACACTCGGACCCTCAAATCCCTAACACTCCACAGCACCCCGGCCGCGGCCTTGCCATTCCCCTTCAAACGCCGTGCGCCATCTTTTCGCTTGTCGGTGAAACGCTCCCGCGTCGCGGCAAATGCTTCGTTCACGAAAGCTTTGCTG